>CALXXR010000001.1 GCA_944392735.1 uncultured Spirochaetaceae bacterium
ATCCGCAACTGGGGACTTGCCATCAACCAGTTCTCCATCGTCTTTGGAGACAGGGTCAAACTATGATTGAGAATTCCATTTACACAGAATTCTTGACAGCCCCGCTCTCAGCGCTGACGCCCTGAGAGCCTACCTACTCGATCAGAAAGATGGTGTTTCCTTCTCCCCGCTGTGCTATCCTCTGTCATATCAGGGGGGATTGAATGGAATGCAAAGGCTCGGTATCCAAGGCGCTACGCCGCTTTTGTGCATCTCTTGCCAGGGCGTTTCCGGTCATCCTCTTCTTCCTGTCATCGTTCTTCATCGTCTTCTTCCTCTTCGGCCTGGAATGCACCATCACGGCATCTGCTGTCACGCTCTTCTTCAGCGCGAGGCAGAAGAAGGGCAGGTACAGGGCAGGCCGCCTTGCCATCCTGCTGCTGCATGAAGCGCTTATCCTGTCGCTTGCGGCGCTCGGGGCCATGGATATACGGATCTCGGTCCTCCTGAATATCCTCGTTCCGTTCGTGCTGGTATTCACGCAGAGCACACAGTTCAATCCACGGGGATATTTCGCATACGCCCTGATGTATGTCTTCTTCTCCCTGATGCCGCCCTCCGATGCCCTGTCGTTCGCGGCGATGCTCCTCTCGCTCTGGCTCCTTACCCTCTACATGCAGCTCCTGCTCTCCCTGATAGACCGCCGGAGAAGGGAGGCGGAGAGCCGCGGCGTGACGCTGCCGGATCTCTTCTCGGAGCTTTCCCTCCTTTCGCTTCTCCTATATGATCTCGGATTATGAATGGCATCCTGAGCTGGATGCCGCGCGCCGCGCGGAGCTGAGGAAGCTTTCGGAATATCTTGCCGAGGCAGCGAAGCACATAGGCACGCCGAAGCAGGAGGAGCTTGCCGTGGATGCCCAGGCAATGCTGGATGGGATGGCAATCCCAGAAGGCCGGGTGAGGATATTCATCCGCAGCATCCTGCATATAATGACGCTCATTCCATATGCCTCGATCGAGAGCGGGGATGGATGGGACGGGAAGAGGGTGAACTGGGCAGGGCTATGGCATGAGATAGCCGTGAGATCCACCTTCGAATCCTTCGAGATGAGGCATGCGCTGCGCCTCGCGCTCGTGCTGGCCGCAGGCGGGATCATAAGCTATCTGGTGCCTCTGACGCATTCATACTGGATTCCCCTCAATGCCTTCCTCCTTCTCCAGCCATCGAACGAGGACAGCAGCTACCGCATGATGACGAGGCCGATAGGGACATTCATCGGATGCCTGATAGAGTTCTTCGTATATCCGCTCCTTCCAGGCCTCTGGCCGAGGATCGCATTCGCCCTGCTGATGATATCGCTGATGTACTGCTCCGTACCGGGTACATGGTACCATCCGGTCTTCTCCACATGCTATGCCCTGACAATGGCATCGATGACGCTTGGAGGCACTACCGCGATAGCGCTGCGGATGCTCTACCTGATGATGGCAGTCGCTCTCGTCTTCGTGGTGAACAGGTTCTTCTTCCCCATGAGGAAGGAAGGGCAGTTCAGGTATACCATCAAGGCGATGTTCCGCCTCCACAACAGCTACTGGAACATCATCCGGAGCGGCCTGCGGAAGGAGACGGATTTCTCGATCTCCACCGACATACTCTCGGATTTCCATATGTACTATGAGGATGCTGCATCGTATATAGCAGAGCATCCTGCAGGGGACTCTGCACGCCTGCGGGAGGCGCTGCTTGTGCTGTGGCATATGTTCTCGGAGCTGGAGCAGATCCATTACCTCGTTCGCATCAAGAGCATCGAGAAGGAGGAGAATGGGCAGATATACGATCTGATAACCGCAATCCAGAAGGATCTCTATCCGATAATCCGCTACGAGGATTTCCCATCCCTGAGGGCAGAGCTGCATCTCCATCGCAGGGACATCGCCTATGTGATCGGGGAGTACCTGAGGAATGCGGAGCGGCTTCTCGGATACAGGGACTGCATACCGTTCTGACCTGTTTGACATGCATCACGCATTGTGCTAATGTTCGTCAGGAAACGGGCAATAGCGCAGGGGTTTAGCGTACAAGTCTGGGGGACTTGGGGTCGGCGGTTCAAATCCGCCTTGCCCGAAACGGGGGGACGGGATCTGCATAGGATCCCGTCCTTCTCTTTTATCCCGTGCGTGCGCGGAAAAGCCTTTGCTTGACGCACCGTGATAAAAGATTCAAAGTGTAGACTGACGGAGCGCATTGTATGCAGAGTGAAGTTATTGATGACATCCTCAGCGTCGAGGACGAGGCGGCCAGGATCATCGAGAATGCACAGAAGAAGGCGAGGGAAACCGTCTCTCAGGCCCATGACAGGGCTGCCGCGATCATCGCAAAGGCCGTTGACAGCGTCAGGGAGGCGGGGAAGGCCGATGTCGCTGCGGCAGAGGAGCTTCTCAGAAGCCATCTCGAGGAATACGAGGAGGAGCGCGAAAGGCTCCTGAATGAGGCATGCACAGTCGATCCGTCGGTGCTTGACAGGGCAGCTGGGCGCATCGTCGAGCGTATCTGCTCGATTGACCGCATCGGAGCATAGATGAGCAGGGTTTCGGATTACGCATTCGTGAATGCCAAGCTCAGGGCCAGGATAGGCATGATGCATGACCGCAGCCTCCTGGACGAGATGATCAAGGCGCCATCCCTCACGGAGGCAGCCGCAAAGCTGGACGGTACGCGCCATGCGCTTCTTGCGGAGGTCTACAGGAGTACAGGTGACCTGCAGCAGGTGGAGCTTGCCATCCTCGAGGAGGAGATAGCCGCATACCGTGAGATAGAGCGCTATCTTCCGGATATCCCCTCCCGCTTCATATCGGTGCTCCTTGAGAAGGTCGAAGGCGACAACATCAAGAATGCGATAAGGCTATGGTATTCCGATGCCGTCCGGCATCATGCCATCTCATACCGTTCCTCATACATCTACAAGAAGAGGATAGTGCACGGCATCGACTACGATAAGGTCATAAATGCCTCTTCATATAAGGAGATGGCGGCGGCGTTCCGCGATACCCCGTATGAGGATGTGCTTGCGCGCTTCTCCTCCGAGAGCCTGGCATCCACGGGCCTCTTTCCCCTGGAGATAGAGCTTGACCATACATGGTTCAGGCATCTGGAGGAGGGGATACGGGATCTCAGCGGCAGCGACAGGAGGATAGCGGAGAAGATCTACAGCGTCGATGTCGATCTGAAGAACATCCTCATGATCGTGCGCTACAGCTACTCCTATCATCTGAGGCCGGAAGGCCTTAGGCATGTCATGATCCCCATGGGGTATATCGCTGGGGAAGCGAGGAAGACAGGGGCCCTGGATGCAGAGGATCCGATGGCCATACTCCGCTCGATAGTCCAGAGGCATTACCCCCAGATCTCCGAGGAGATAGCCAGGATAAGGCGTACCGCGGACGACCTGACCACGATAGACGAGAACAACAGGGAGATAGTCCTGATAGAGGAGTATCTTTCCGAGAGAAGGAAAAAGGAATATACAAGGATACTTGCGGGGAATCCCTTCACGATAGGGGTTGTCCTGTCCTATTTCTTCCTCCGCACCACCGAGGATGCATCGATAAGGGCCATCCTCTCCGGCAAGTACTACCAGTGGAGCGAGGATAAGATAAGGGAGGCATTAGGATTATGAGCATGTTCACCCGTAAGATGAGGATGCTGACAGCGGTCGTGCTCGAAAGCGACAGGGATGAAGTCGTCAGGTCGCTTCTGGAGAAGGGCGTGATGGAGTTCGTCCATATAGATTCCCTTCCTGCCGAGAAGATGTCCAAGCTCTCATCCCATTCATCCGTGGTCCCGAAGGCCGTGCTTTCCGATATGCGTGTCCGCATAGAGACGCTTCTGAAGGAAGGCTCTCTGGCCATTCCTGAGCTCAATGCCGATGATGCCGAGGCTATGTCGCCCATCGATGCCGATTCCTGCAGGCGCTATCTCGATAAGCTCTCGCTCTCGCTTCAGTCGATCAGGGACAGCCAGAAGGCCGTGAACCAGCAGATGAATGCAGCGGAGGAGCTGATCCGCTACAGCACGGACGGCAGGAATTCCGATTATCTCGATGCCCGGGTCGGCATCAATACGCACGGCTCGGCTTCGGATCTCCGTGCAAGGCTTGAGCAGATCGGAGGGATATTCCTCTTCGACCGGAAGCCGTTCATCTCGCTGACGCTGCGCCGGGACTCAGCGCGCGTGACCGATGTCATGGATAAGTTCGGATGGACGGAGTCCACCGATCCCGAGGCACAGAGGAATGCGGTGGCCGAGGCCACTGCGGAGGCAAAGGCGATCGTCGAGGGATGCAGGGCAAGGCTTGCGGAGCTTTCGAAGGAGGCACAGTCCAGGATAAGGGAGAAGGCCGATGAGCTCATAGCCATGTGGAAGACCGTGAGGCTTCATGAGCTCTGCGAGCATGTCGAGTCGTTCTTCTCCTATACGAAGAACACGACATTGTTCTCCGGCTGGGTTCCCGCCGATGAGTCAGACGGCATAGCCAAGCTGATATATTCCGCCTCATCCGGCCGCTGCATCATCGAGTGGACGGATGCGGATGATGTTCCGCGTGAGGAAGTCCCCGTGGAGATGACCAGCCCGAGGATATTCCAGCCTTTCGAGCGCATGGTGAACAACTACGGCACCCCGGAGTACGGATCGATAAACCCGACTCCTTTCACTACCGTGGCGTATCTCTGCATGTTCGCTTTGATGTTCGCTGATCTGGGGCAGGGCTTCATACTCCTTCTCGTCGGGCTTGCCGGGAAGTGGCTCTATAAGAAGAATCCCACGAAGCCCGATGGCCTGATATCGAGGTATCTCTGCTCGCTGCTGATATTCCTCGGACCTGCATCGATGGCAGGAGGCCTTCTCTTCGGGTCATGCTTCGGCTTCAGCCTGATCCCGGCGCTCTGGTTCAACTTCGATGCCGTTGTCGAGGGTGAGCCTGTGCAGGGGCTGATAAATGATATCTATGATATCCTCGGGATAACGATAAAGTTCGGTATCGTCATAATATATCTCGGCCTGCTGCTGAACTGGGTGAATCTCGTGCGCAAGAAGCGTTTCTTCGAGCTCGTATTCGATAAGAACGGGATCGTGGGAGGAGCGCTCTACGCGCTCGGCATATGGTTCGCTTGGGGCTTCGTCGACTCGGGATACAGGACGTTCCCGTCATCATGGTTCTTCGCGCCCGCGCTGATCGCATGCCTTGTGCTGGTATTCATCAAATGCCCCGTGCATTTCCTGATCCTCAAGGTGAAGGGCGAGAGGACGGAGGGGATAGGGCGCCTTGTCATCGATACCGTGATGGAAACGCTGGTGGAGGTCCTCGAGATATTCTCCGGACTGCTGTCGAACACGCTTTCGTTCATGCGTGTCGCAGGGCTCGGCATCGCGCATGCATCGCTGATGTCCGCTTTCTACCAGATGGCAGCAATGCCAGGAAATGCAGCTGCCCAGGTGCTTATAATGCTCCTCGGCAACGTGCTGGTTATCGTACTGGAGGGACTCTCGGCCGGAATACAGTCGCTGCGTCTCAACTACTACGAGTTCTTCACTAAGTATTTTACCGGCCACGGGGTTGCTTTTGAACCGGTTGGGCTCAAGAGCAGAATCGTTGCCGATTGAATTCAAGGAGGGTCGTTATGACCGCATACGCATTCAGAAGGAAGATGCATCTTTCATTCGTAATCACAGCAGCTGTCCTCGTACTTACGGCATTTGTCTTCACGCCATCGCTCGCAGCAGCCGGCGAGGAGGAGATCGTGGTGGACTACAACACATCATGGGTCTGCATCGCAGCCGCTCTCGCTTTCGGCTTCGGAGCCCTTGGCGCCGGCATGGCCATCGCGAATGTAGGCTCGGCAGCCATGGGCGCCATCTCTGAGAAGCCTGAGATCGCAACGAACGCGCTCATCTTCATCGCTCTTGCAGAAGGTCTGGTAGTCTTCGGATTCATCACAGCCCTGATGATCCTGGGAAAGGTATAAGGGAATGGAATATTTCGTTATCGGGGATGATGACACCGTGCTCGGCTTCTCACTCGTGGGAGTGTCCGGGATAGCCTGCTCCGGCGAGGAGGAGGTAAGGGCCGCATGGCAGAAGGCGCTCGAGGACAAGGAGCATGCCGTCATCGTGATCACAAGCGATGCCGCAGCGCAGATAAGGGATACGGTCGACCGCTATCTCTTCACCATGAGCTTCCCACTTGTCGTCGAGATACCATCCCGCCGGGGCGGCAGCACGACGGATCTCAGAGAACTCGTTAACGAAGCGATAGGAGTGTCGATATGATGGCACAGGACAATCCCCTCATCCGGGGCATCATCTCTGATGCTGAGGCGAAGGCCGAGGCGCTTGCCGCCAAGGCAGACGCGGAAGCCGGGGAGATCATCAGGGAGGCCGAGGAGAGGGCGAAGCGCGAAGCAGGCCTCGAGAAGCATAGCTATGAGCTGCGCCTTGAGCAGATAGAGCTCAGGGAGGAGAGCGCGAGGAAGAACATCGACAGGCTCTCGGAGCTCAGAAGCCTTGATGCGGCGTACACGCAGGTCATGGAAGAGGTCTCAAGGCGTCTTGAGGCAGCGATGGCTGATCCCTCCTTCAGCTCGGTCCTAGTCGACTGGATAGCTGAGGCCGTGATAGGCCTGGACAGGAAGGAGGCCAGGGTCGCCTTCTCCCAGAGGACACCTGTCGATGAGGATACGCTGAGGCGCGCGGAGGAGCGCGTGAAGGAGATGGTCGGTGCCGATGTCTCCCTTTCCATCGATCCCAAGCGCCTCTCCGGTCCGGGGATCGTTGTCACCAGTATCGACGGGAAGGTCTCATACAACAACCAGCTTGATGTGCGCCTGAGAAGGTATTCCAGGGATATCAGGCGGATAGTTCAGGAAGAAAATGCAAGGCAGAATAGTAGGTAGGGTAAAACGAGTCAACGGGCCGGTTCTCATAGCCTCCGGCATCACCGACGCCCAGATGATGGAGCTCGTGCATGTGAGCGATCTGGGGATAGTCGGCGAGATCGTCAAGCTGAATGAGGGGGAGGCGACGATCCAGGTATATGAGGATGCCACCGGCATCAAGCCCGGGGACAACATCTATGGATCGGGCATGAGCCTTTCCGCAGAGCTCGCGCCCGGCCTTATCGGGAATATATATGACGGAATCCAGCGCCCGCTCGAGGAGCTGCGCACGCTCTCCGGTGATTTCATCGGCAAGGGCATCGCGGCATCCGCAGTAAGCCATGACAGGCTCTGGCATTTCGTGCCTTCAGTCTCTGTCGGGGATATCGTCCACCGCGGTTCCATCATAGGCACTGTGCAGGAGACCGAGAGGGTGGAGCACAGGGTGATGATACCTCCGACCGTGGAAGGCGAGCTCACTGTCGTCAACATGGTCGGGGAAGGCGATTACAAGGTCACCGACCAGCTTGCCCTCGTATCCTCATCCAGGACAGGGAAGACAACGGCGGTCACGATGGTTCAGTACTGGCCGATCAGGGTGCCCCGTCCGATCGATGATCATCTCGGGCTGGGGACTCCGCTTGTCACCGGGCTCAGGGTGATCGATACCCTCTTCCCGCTCTCGAAGGGCGGTACCGTCGCGATTCCCGGCGGATTCGGAACGGGAAAGACCATGACGCAGCACTCCATAGCGCAGTGGTGCGATGCGGATATCATCGTATACATCGGCTGCGGGGAACGCGGGAACGAGATGACGGACGTCCTCAGGGAATTCCCCCATCTTGTCGATCCCCGTACCGGCCTGTCGCTCATGGAACGCACGATCCTCATCGCCAATACATCCAACATGCCTGTATCGGCCCGCGAGGCCTCGATCTACACAGGCATCACGATGGCCGAGTACTACCGCGATATGGGCTACAGCGTCGCTATCATGGCGGATTCGACATCACGCTGGGCAGAGGCTCTCAGGGAGCTTTCGGGCCGCATGGAGGAGATGCCTGCAGAGGAAGGCTTCCCGGCATACCTCCCGACGCGCATTGCGCAGTTCTACGAGAGGGCAGGCAATATGAAGACCCTCAGCGGCCGTGATGGATCGGTATCCGTCATAGGTGCAGTCTCTCCTCCCGGCGGTGATTTCTCGGAGCCTGTCACATCCCATACAAAGCGCTTCGTACGCGCATTCTGGGGACTTGACCGTGCGCTGGCTTCCGCAAGGCACTATCCTGCGATCTCCTGGCTCGACAGCTATTCGGAGTATGTGGATGAGGTCCGCTCATGGTGGGACGGCCACAGCCAGGATAGGTGGTATTCGAACAGGCAGAAGATGATGGAGCTCCTGCAGAAGGAGGTCAGGCTGCAGCAGATCGTCAAGCTCGTAGGCCCTGATGCGCTTCCTGATTCGCAGAACTTCATCCTCGAGGTGTGCTCGCTCTTCAAGGCGGCATTCCTCCAGCAGAACGCCTTCGATGAGATCGACAGGTACTGCTCCATAGAGAAGCAGACGAAGATGCTCCAGATCATCCTCCGCTACTATGAGCTGGGTGCCGAGGCTATCCAGAAGGGTGTCCCGATGGTGAAGATAAGGCGGCTGCAGGTCGTGCAGGACATAACGAAGATGCGCTTCAATATCTCGAATGACAGAGCGGATGACATCGACAAGCTCCAGCTCAAGCTTGAGCGTTCGATAATGCAGCTGGGGAGCCTATATGATGAAGAATGATGATGTACTCCTGAAGGAAACGGACAAGTCCCTTCTCTCCGGAAGGGCATACATAGGTGCATCCCGCATCGACGGGCCTCTTGTGTATATGCGCAACACCCATCCCGTGGGATACAACGAGCTTGTCGAGATAATAGCTCCGGACGGTTCGATCCGTACCGGGCAGGTGCTCGACACATCCGATGATGCTGTCTGCGTGCAGTGCTTCGAGGGTACGGATGGACTCAATCTGCCTGAGACGAAGATGCACTTCCTCGGAGAGCCTCTGACTCTCGGCGTGACGGAGAGGATGCTCGGCCGCGTCATGAACGGACTCGGGAAGAGCAGGGATGGCGCAGAGGTCCCGGCATCTGAGGATGAGAGGGATGTCAACGGCGTCCCGATGAACCCTACCGCACGCGAGTATCCGAGGGATTTCATACAGACCGGTGTCTCCGTGATAGACGGGATGATGACGCTCATCCAGGGGCAGAAGCTTCCGATCTTCTCCGGCAACGGCATGGAGCATAACCAGCTTGCCGCCCAGATAGTGCGCCAGGCGAAGGTACGCGGAGGCAAGAGCGATTTCGCGATCGTCTTCGCTGCAATGGGCGTGAAGTACGATGTGGCGAAGTACTTCATCGATTCATTCGAGGAGACGGGCGTTCTGGACAATGTCGCCATGTTCCTCTCCCTTGCTGACGATCCGTCGCTGGAGAGGACGATCACCCCACGTACGGCGCTTACCCTTGCCGAGCACCTTGCCTTCGACAAGGGCAAGCAGGTGCTTGTCATCATGACGGATATGACCAATTACTGCGAGTCGCTCCGCGAGATATCGACGCAGCGCGGGGAGATCCCGTCCAGGAAGGGCTATCCCGGATATCTCTATTCCAATCTCGCCGAGATCTATGAGAGATCGGGGAAGATACAGGGCAAGGCAGGGTCGATAACCCAGCTTCCTATACTGACGATGCCGAACGATGACATAAGCCACCCGATCCCGGACCTCACCGGATACATAACCGAAGGACAGATAGTCTTCGACCGCGATATGCATGGCCGCGGCATCTATCCTCCGATCAACTGCCTTCCGTCGCTCTCGCGCCTGATGAAGGACGGCATCGGGGAAGGGATGACGCGTGATGACCATCCGCATCTCTCGAACCAGCTCTTCGCCTCCTACTCGCATGTGCAGGAGGTGAGGAACCTCGCATCCGTCATCGGTGAGGAGGAGCTTACCGAGCTCGACCACAAGTACATGGAATTCGGTGAGTTCTTCGAGAAGAGGTTCGTGCAGCAGCGCTTCGATGAGGACAGGTCGATAGAGGAGACGCTCGACCTTGGCTGGCAGGCTCTCTCGATCCTCCCGCAGGAGGAGCTGCAGAGGGTTACGGATGAGGAGATCGAGGAGCATTACAAGGGCTGATCATGGATAGGAACATAGCGCCGACAAGAAGCAATCTGATGAAGATCAAGGATGAGCTCTCCTTCGCGAGGACGGGCTATGACCTGCTCGATCAGAAGCGCTCGATCCTTGTCTCGGAGCTCCTGACGCTCGTGGACCAGGCCGTGGATTACCAGAACAGGGTGGAGAAGGCCCTCCGCGATGCCTCAGTCTCCCTTGAGGATGCCATAATGCATATGGGAAGGCTGAAGGTCGCCAACCTTGCAGGGGCAGTGGGGATATCGTCATCGATCTCCCTGGGGTCCAGGAAGGTCATGGGCGTTCCGCTTCCCAAGGTATCGACGGAGTTCGCGGGATCAGGCCCGTTCTTCTCTCCAGAAGGCACCAGCATGCTTGCGGATGTGGCCATAAACCGCTACCGTGAGGCGCTGTCCCTGATGGGGCAGATGGCGGAGCTCAAGGTCTCGATAATGCGTCTTTCCAGGGAGGTCAGGAAGACGATAAGGAAGGTCAATTCCCTCGAGAAGCTCGTGATTCCCGACAGGGAGGCCACCGTCAAGTACCTTGCAGGGCGCATCGAGGAATCCGAGAGGGAGAGCATGATCCAGATGAAGGCGGTCAAGAACCGCATGGAAAGGGAGGAGAAGAGGAAATGAATGGACTGCCCTACAGCAGCATACTGGTATATCTGGATGGAAGCGAGGGATCGATGAATGCCTCCATGTATGCCATCCTCCTTGCCAAGGCCTCGAAGGCCAGACTCCATGCCGTGTATGTCGTGAATACCAAGGCACTTGGAGAGCTCGTCCGCTCCCATATCTTCGTTGACCAGGAGCAGGCCGAGTACCTTGCGGACCTCCAGAAGGATGCGGCGCGCCATATAAGGCATATAGAGCGCATCGCTGCTTCGAAGGATGTCGAGGTCACGGCCTCTGTGCTTTCCGGCTCTCCCCACAAGGAAGTCATCAGCTACATCAAGCAGCATGGCATTGACCTTCTTGTGCTCGGGTCGGTGAATGCGATACGCTCAAGGCGCGATGAGCTGACAAGCGAGAATGACAGGATGCTGCGCACATCCCCGTGCCCGGTCCTTGTCGTCCGTGACAGCGATGACCTATGGGCGCAGTTCGAGGAGGTATGATATGACGCTTCTGGAAGCATTGGATAAGGATCTCGTCAAGGTGCCCCTTACAGCCGCGGATGGCAGGGGGGCCGTTGAGGAGCTGGTCTCGCTCTATGCCGGGAAGGTCGGTCTTCCTGCGAAGGAACGCGATGATATGCTCTCTCTCGTGATGGACAGGGAGAAGCTCGGATCGACTGCGATGGAGAATGGGATCGCCATTCCCCATGCCAGGATCGAGGGGCTGAAGGCCTCCGCGGTCGTGATCGGCATCTCCAGGCTTCCGATCCCGTTCGGCGGGAAGGAAGGAACGAGGATATTCTTCCTCGTGCTTGCTCCTGCGGAGAATCCGACAGAGCACATACAGATCCTCTCATCCATTGCCCGCGTATGCTCCTCCGATCTCTTCGTGAGGATGCTTCAGGGCGCGAAGACCAAGGACGACGTCTTCCAGCTCTTCTTCGACTGAATTCCATACAGCTCCTCCTGTTTTCCGTGTAGAATGGAGGCCGGAGGATTATATGGAGCTCACTTTCTTCGGAGCCGCGCGCACTGTGACCGGCTCGTCATTCCTGCTTGAACATGATGGTTTCTCCGTCCTTATAGACCTGGGGCTTCCCCAGGGAAGCGATGAGAGGGTGATGGGAGAGGATCTTCCCTTCTCCCCTCAGATGGTGGATGCCGTCATCCTGACCCATGCCCACATCGATCATTCAGGGCGCCTCCCCCTTCTTGCGAGGATGGGCTACGCAGGTGCGATATATGCGACGGAAGCGACTTCGGAGCTTTCGGATATCATGCTTGAGGATTCGGCGCATATCCAGGAAAGCGAGGCTGAATGGAAGACAAGGAAGAGGAAGAGGCATGGCGAGGACAAGGTGGAGCCGCTCTATACCGCCGAAGATGCCAGGGCGGCGCTGGAGCTCTTCCATACCGTTGGCTACGGCGAGCGTGTGGATCTCTCGCCGACGCTCTGGTTCGAGATGATAGATGCCGGGCATCTGCTGGGGTCCGCATCCGCCAGGATACACTGCATCACCCCCTCCGGGGAGAAGACGATCGTCTTCTCTGGCGATATAGGGAATACAGACCAGCCCATGATAAAGGATCCGCAGTACTTCGGAGAGGCGGATTTCGCTGTCATGGAATCCACTTATGGCGACAGGCTGCATCAGGCGGCCTCCGGAAGCGAGGGCGAGCTGCTGCTTGCCAGGGCGAAGAAGCTTGCGGAGATCACGGACAGGACCTTCAGGCGCGGTGGCAATCTCGTGATACCCTCCTTCGCAGTCGGCCGCACGCAGGAGATACTCTATCTCTTCAGGATCATCATGGAGAGGAAGATGGTCCCGTATGAGATACCTGTATTCCTGGACAGCCCGCTGTCGGTGAAGGCTACTAAGGTCTTCTCGTCGTGCCTCAGATCCGACTACTTCGATGATGAGGCCCGTGAGCTGATAAGGGCCGGCGTTAATCCGATCCTGTTCCCTTCCCTTGTGACAATCACCGATGTGGAGGATTCGAAGGCCCTCAATGACAGGAAGGAGAGCGCAGTCATAATATCCTCATCGGGGATGTGCGAGGCAGGACGTATCCGCCATCATCTCAAGCACAACCTCTGGCGCCATGATTCAACGGTTCTCTTCGTGGGTTACCAGGCTGAGGGCACTCTCGGGCGCTCCCTCATCGATGGCACCGACCATGTCACGCTCTTCGGAGAGCAGATATCAGTCAATGCGGAGATCGCGGTGCTGGAAGGTACGTCAGGCCATGCGGACCAGAAAGGCCTCATCAGATGGATACGCGCATTCGAAAGGAAGCCCGAGGCTGTGTTCGTCGTCCACGGAGAGGAGAATACCGCCCAGTATTTCGCATCCAAGCTGAAGAACGAGGAGGGGCTTCATGCATATGCACCTAAGCTCTACGAGCATTTCGATCTGCTCTCCGATGAGATCCCGGTGCAGAGCGATACGGCACTGAGGAAGAAGACCGCTGCGGATCTCCGCTCAGCGTTCGCGATCCTCGAGTCAAAGCGCGAGCTGCTTGATCTCGTCATAAGGCGGATGGAGCGCGCCTCTTCCGGCATCGATCTGGCTGATGAGAGGAGATCGAGGAAGCTCTCCGATGCCATCAGGCGCCTTGCCGATGATGTCGATTTCCTCGTATCGAAGTGGAACGGAGATGCCAAGTAGGGAATGCTTGACGGCTAATCCCTTGCATTATCTGGAGATAGCAGGATGCAGGTGGAAAAAAGCGAAGAAAAACGCGGAAAGTGCTTTACAAAAGTGAGGGAAGGGAGCAATATACAGCCTCGGTGCTGAAGGCGGCGGAGTAAGCTGCGGGGAGGCGCCGAGGAAGCGCTTGACAGCGGCCGTGAAGTCTGCTAGATTAGCAGGGCAGCGCGGAAGCGGTGCGCGGATCTTTGAGAAGTGAGCGAAGGGGAAGAGAGAGAAAAGCAGAAGCTGCAGGCTTCTGTCAATTCAAGCGAACGAAGGTAGAGAAGCCGAGTTCGTGGCGAGCGATGGGAAAGAATGGATGTTAAACCTGCCGGCCTAGAGCTGGCGGGATTCAATGACGGAGAGTTCGATCCTGGCTCAGAACGAACGCTGGCGGCGCGTCTTAAGCATGCAAGTCGAGCGAATCCTGCTTCGGCAGGGGAAGCGGCGGAC
>CALXXR010000002.1 GCA_944392735.1 uncultured Spirochaetaceae bacterium
GATCGCCCGCTGGGCTTCCGAGCACCCCGGCATCGGTGCCGTCGTCGGTGCTACGAGCATGAAGGAGCTGGGGGAGATTGCTCAGTACTACTCCGACAGGGATATCCCGATGCTCATCCCTGGCGTGGGATCGCAGGGAGGAAGCGCGAGCGATGTCATGAAGGCGCTCTCCGCTGCCGGATATCCGGCGGAGCTTGCCAGGATCAACTCGTCATCCGGACTCACCCATCCATGGAAGAAGGGCACAGCTCCCGATGATTGGCTCGAGCTTGTGATGCACGCGCTGCATTCGCTCATCGAAGAGGCGGCGATCTGATGGACGCAGCCGCCATTCTCAGAGGCAATCATCTTCGCAGGAAGCCGCTGCTTGCCACCGTTTCGGGCGTGGCTTCCACGAAGAAGGAGCTCATCGAGCTCTTCGACAGGAAGATACCGAGCATCGATGTCATAACCACCAAGAGCTTCCAGGTGAAACCGAATCCAGGCAACAGGGAGCCCATCGTCTGCTCTCCTGCCCCCGGAGACTTCGGCAACTCGGTCGGACTCCGCAATCCAGGGATGGATGCTGTCCTGCCGGAGATCAGGGAGCTGAGGGAGAAGGGGCTTAGGGCCATCCTCAACATCTCGCTCTCTGCATCGACGCCCGAGGATTTCATCACGCTCGTCAAGGCATTCGATCCCTATGCGGACATGCTTGAGCTGAACTTCTCCTGCCCCCACGCCGCGGCAGGATATGGCGCCTCCATCGGCAGCGATATATGCATCGCTTCATCGTATGTGAAGGCCATCTGCGAGGCATATCCGGAGCGGAAGTCCCTGCTCATCATCAAGCTGACGCCGAATGTCGATGACATCGGAGCGATAGCAAAGGCCGTCATCGATTCGGGTGCCGATGGCATCGCAGCCATCAATACGGTAGGACCAAAGCTCTATATAGAGCCGCATTCAGGCCAGCCCATACTCAACAACAAGCTCGGCGGCAAGGGCGGTGCATCCGGCGAGTGGGTCAGGGAAACCGCCCTCGAAGCGATACGCTCGATCAGGAAAGCCATCGGGGATGAGCCCATCATCCTCGGAATGGGCGGCGTTACGCACCCGGAGGACGTCCAGGCAATGCTCGAGGCAGGAGCGGACAGCGTTGGAATCGGTTCCGCGCTCTCCCGCGTGATGCCCACGGAGTGGGAAGCATACCTCAGCGCGATGAAGAGCGGAGGTGATGCCGACCGCTACCTCTCGAACGAAAACAGGCTCGTCTACACTCCGCATACCGTGCTCTCCCGCGAGATGCATGGCAGCGATGTGATGATCGTCAGGCTTTCGGGGACGATGGAGTGCCAGCCTGGGGAGTTCGTGTTCATCTGGATCCCCGGCAAGGGCGAGAAGCCGTTCTCCGTCGCAGTCAACGATCCGCTGACGTTCCTCATCAAGAAGCGCGGCGAGTTCACCAAGGCGCTCTTTGATGTCCAGGTCGGCGATACCGTCTATACAAGGGGGCTCTATGGAAGCCCGATGGCCTACACTCCATCGAAGAAGGCGCTCCTCATAGGAGGGGGAACCGGGGCTGCGGTGCTCCCGCTGATAGCGGAGAAGCTCAGCAAGGACGGTACGGAGATGGACATCCGCGTCGGCATCGTGGAGAAGGGCGAAGGCCCGGATCCGCTGGAGGATGTGCTCTCGTCATATGGCAGGTACTCCTCCGTCGCTGATGACGGCAAGCCTGGCAGGGTGCTCGATACGATCTCTGGAAAGGATATCGAAGGCGACGTCTGCGCATACATCGTCGGTCCCGGAAGGATGATGCAGAAGGCGGCCGAGAAGCTTGAATCGCTTGGGCTTTCCGATGAGCGCATCCACCTCTCGATGGAGAAGAATACGATGTGCGGCATCGGCATGTGCGGCGAATGCGTCTGCGGTGGCCATCTTCCCTGCAAGGAGGGGACGTTCTTCACCTGGCGCACGCTCAAGGAGAATGGGGCAGAGCTATGATCGACCCCCATGTCCATCTGAGAGACTGGAGCCAGAGCGCCAAGGAGACGATCATCCACGGCATGGAGACTGCGGCGGAAGCAGGCTTCACGCACCTTTTCGATATGCCGAACACATCTCCTGCATGCACCGATAGGGATACCATCCTCTCGCGCCTTGCCGATGGCGGCGAGGCTGCGAGGAAGACGGGCGTCTCATACCATCTCTATGCAGGCATCACATCGGATCCGGAGCAGGTTGGGGATATGGTCGCCATCCATGATGAGCTGTTTCCCCTCGTGGTCGGCCTGAAGATGTTCGCCGGCCAATCCACCGGCAATATGGGCATCATCGGAGTCGAGGCGGAGCGCAGGGTCTTCCAGGCCCTCTGCGATGCTGGTTACAGGGGGGTGCTTGCCATCCACTGCGAGAAGGAGGAGCTGATGCACCCCGAGCTCTTTGAGATGGGCAGGTGGGAGACTCATACATCGGCACGTCCTGCCGAGGCGGAGACGGAGAGCGTCTTGGACATGATCTCGCTTGCTGAGGAGACCGGCTTCAGGGGCGTGCTCCATATCTGCCACGTTTCCGCAGCCTCTACGATCGCCCTTGTGCAGTCGAAGCGCAGCTCGGTTCCATTCCGCATCACGATGGGTGCAACGCCGCATCATGCGCTTCTCAGCGTCCGCGATGCTGAAGAGCATGGAAGGTATCTGAAGATGAATCCGCCCCTCAGGAGCGAGGAGGACAGGAAGGCTGTCTTCTCAGCGCTGATGGACGGAACGATCGATTGGGCGGAATCCGATCACGCTCCGCATACGATCGAGGATAAGGAGAAGGGAGCTTCAGGAATCCCAGGCATCCCGGGAATGCTCCTGCTGCTGTCCAGGCTGAGGGAGGCCGGCTGCAGCGAAGAGAGGCTCAGGGAAGCATTCGGCAAGGCCGCGATCAGGGCCTTCTCCCTTGGGGATGAGGAGATATTCCTCCCATCCGATCCCTATGAACGGTACGGAAGGGCAGCTGGGGAATACTGCTGGAATCCGTACCGCTGAGATGGAGGTGGGCATGTTCAGGCGCTTTTTCCTTTCCGCCGTTCTTGCGGCAATCATGATCGTTCCGGCAATCGCTGATTCCGTCGAGATCGAGGATGGCGATTTCTGGGCGGTCGTCATGTCGGATTCCTCCCTTCCCGAGGCTGAGCATGGTATCCTTTCCGCAAATGGCATAGCCATCGGCGATGATGCTGCAATCACGGGATATCCCAGCGAGGAGGAAGGGCTGATGAGGCTGAGCTCCGCGATGGCTGAAAAGCTTGCCCGCATACTCTACAGCACCGGAGGCGAAGGCTGGATGGGTGCGTTTATGTATGATGGTGCGGAAGGGCGCTATGCCGCATTCTTCCTGGCGCCTGCAGATGGCAGGGCGCTGATAGAGGCATCTGCGGATTACTTCATGTCCGGTCTTGGCTATCAGGGCGAGATCGTTCCTCTGACGGACTTGATGGAATAATCTCCCATTTCTGGGGACACGCTGATTCTACGGTGCGATCCATCGGATCTCATGATTATCTGTATCGGCAAATCCAATTTGTTTGGAGGTCAAGATGAATAACATGGATGTGATTGAGCTCATCAGATACCATATGGAGAAGGATGAAGAGGCATTCAAGGATACAGCATATAGGATTGCAGAGGATTTCTGCAGAAATGGGGATAACCAAATCGGACTCTATATCTTCAGTCTTCTTTCGGCTCACAATACGTTCGTTCCCATGGATATGCAATGAAGGTTCGGTTCTTTCTCCGGTCTGAATCCATGCAGCTTCTTTTCTGAATGCTTTAAGCATGCTGTGCATATTCTGTACTTTGATTGGATTGCTTGGATTGCATCCGCATGCCATCTTTTCCATCTTTCCCTTGTGTGATACCATCCAGCGATGGAGGAAAGCGTCATGGATGAAGGCGGCAGTATAAATCCTTTGCCTGGAACAGCGGAAACGGAATTCGCGGCCTTCGAAGCACCTCTTCTCTGAGAAAGGATCGTAAGGCCCGGGAGAGAGCCATATGATCACTAAGAGAACAGATTTAACCCCTAATCAGAACTATACATGGATCGATGTCAGGGAGATCGACAAGGATGATATCTCCATCCTCACCGATGAGTATCTCATCTCATCGGAGCTCCTTGCTGACATCATGGATGCGGACGAGCAGAGCCGTATCGAGAAGGAGGATGACTACACGGTCATCATCTGCCGTCTGCCATCGGCGGAGGAGGATGACGACAAGCCGCTGGAGCGCACCACCATACCTCTCGGCATCGTGCTCTTCCCGGATAAGCTCATCACCATATGCAGGGGGGACAGCGTCGTCCTCGATGATTTCGCCAGGCGCCGCTTTCGCCAGTGCCCTGTGGAGACGAAGGAGGGCTTCGTCATCTCCGTGCTTGGCCGTGCGGCCCTTGTCTACATCAGATTCCTGAAGTACATCAACAGGCAGAAGGACCTCGTCGAGGAGCAGCTCCATGAATCGATCATGAACTATGAGCTGATCCAGCTGCTTCAGATACAGAAGTCGCTTGTGTACCTGACGACGGGACTCACGGATAACGAAGTGCTTCTCGAGAAGCTGCAGAAGACGCCGTACTTCCATCTCAACAGCGAGGATGAGCTGGAGTTCCTCGAGGACAGCATCACCGATAACAAGCAGGCCATCGCGATGGCCAACATCTATTCGGATATCCTCACAGGAACGATGGATGCGTTCGCCTCCGTCATCGGAAACAACATGAACGTCATCATGAAGCGCCTCACGACGATATCCCTGTCGCTCATGTTCCCCACGTTCATCACGGGATTCTTCGGTATGAACGTCATGATCCCGGGAATGGATGGCAGATGGGCATGGCTGCTCCTCCTGGGCCTCTGCGTCCTTGTCGCCGTCATAGGAACCATCATGATCTCCGGGCGCAGGACCAGCTCCGTCCTCACCGCTGGTCTGAGGCGCGACAGGCGCAGAAGGAGGAAGGAGCCTCATTCGCCTTCTGAGATCAAGTACCTCAGGCGCAAGAAGCACACCCTTGAAGGCGACGACTGATCACTTCAGTACCCTGATGACGAATCCCTTGAGGTATTCGCTCTCGGGGAATGAGAGGCGCACCGGATGATCCTCGCCAGCGCTCAGCGTGCGCAGGATCTGGATCTCGACGCCGGCATCCGCCGCCGCCCAGGCGAGCATCGTCTGGAAGTCCGAGCGCGACATCGCCCCAGAGCATGAGAATGTCGCGATGATGCCCCCTGCGGCTATCTTGAGCATGGCGACCCTGTTGAGGTCCTTGTAGGCCTTCATGGCATTGTCCAGAGCGCCCTTCGTCTTGGCAAGCTTCGGCGGGTCGAGGATCATCATCCCGTACTTCCCCTCCTCGGATTCCCTTATCCACTCGAACGCGTTGGCTGTCGTCGTCGTGACCTTCTCCCTCGATCCGGTGGGAATGGCGTTCCTATCCTCATTCAGATGCACCTGGTACAGCAGATGGCGCAGAGCGGATTCCGAGGAGTCAACGGCATCGACGGATAGCGCTCCTGCCTTGAGCGCGTGCAGGGTGAAGCCGCCAGTGTATGAGAAGAGGTCGAGCACGCGGCGTCCTGCAGCATAATCCTCGATGATTCTGCGGTTGTCCCTCTGATCGCAGTAGAATCCCGATTTCTGTCCCTTGCCTGGAGCTGCCTCGAACCATATGCCGTTCTCGATGAAGCGGGCGTTCTCCCTGTTTTCATCCTCTCTTGTCTCCATGCCGCTCCTGAAATGCCGGATCCTCTCCGGAAGCTCCTCCAGGGAGGCGAACTGCCTGTCCGTCACCGCCTCCAGCAGGTCGGGATGCAGGACAGAGTCGAGCTCTGCTGCGATGGCTGGCAGGAAGTGCGCAGCGAAGCGGGAGGAGACGACTGCCCTGAGCTCCCTGCCATACGCATCGACGGCCAGTCCCGGGAGGAAGTCGGCATCCCCATGGATGAGCCTGAATGCGGTCGTATCGGGAAGCGAGAAGAACGGCTTCCTTCTTGCCACCGCTTCGCGGGCAAGCCTCCTGACAAGATCCTCTCCCGGCCTGTCCTTCCTGTTCCAGGAGATGAGCCTGAGCGTTATGTGGCTCTTCTCATCGTACCAGCCATAGGCGATGAACAGGCCTGTGTGCGTATATACCTCAGCCCAATCGGCATCCGTGGCTTCGGGCTCTATGTTCTCTATGGCTCCTGAGAAAACCCATGGATGATGGCGGCGAGGCGCCTTGTCCTTGCCTTCCCTTATCGTGATTCTGTACATGCCTTCATCGTATCGTCTGCCAATGCTGTGTGCAAGGCGGCCATTCAAGAGTAGAATGGGGCTCATGAAAGCTGTCTTCTTCGATCTGGATGGAACCCTGTTCAACACGCTTCCGGATATCAGGAATGCGATGAACTACGCGCTGCGGGCCTATGATGGCGAGGAGGCCTCGCTGGCCGATGTGCGCCGCTATGTGGGGAGAGGCCTGTATAAGGCGCTCTCAAAGGCGGCAGTGGAGAAGCATCCCAAGGGCATATACGATGAGGATGAGTTCGCCCTCATGTACAGGCTGATGGTAAGCGCATACGCCAAGCATCCCGTGGTGGAGACCGTGCCGTATGAAGGCATTTCGGAGCTGATCGCTGCGCTGAAGGGGGAGGGGATCGCGCTTGGAGTCGTATCGAACAAATCCGATCCTCTTGTGCAGGAGATCGTGGATAGACTCCTTCCCGGAGCATTCGGATTCGTTGCCGGCGAGCAGCCTGGCTATCCCCTGAAGCCGGATCCCACGCTCCTGCTGCATGGGATCGAAACAGTCGGTTCGACGGCTGAAGAGACGGTGTACGTAGGGGACAGCGAGGTGGATGCGAAGACTGGTGAGAATGCAGGTGTGCGCACCGTGATCGTCTCATACGGCTTCCGCAGCCGCTTGGATCTCGAGGCGGCCGGCATAGAAAGCGAGGCAAGTGACGTCGAGGAGCTTGGCAAAGTGCTGAAGAGCCTCATCCAGTGTGATAGAATGGTCTGAAGGAAGGAGGAAAGAAAGATGGAATTCACGGAGAGGATGAAGCAGGATGTGCTTGCAGCTGCAAGGGAATACATCGCATCGGAGACCGGGCCGATATTCGTCCGCGAGGTCGAGAACGCTGTGGAGCTTGGGGACTGGGAGGGGCTGTATGACCGCTTCTATACATCCCTTGCATTCGGAACCGCGGGCATGAGGGGAGTCATCGGCTGCGGTACGAACAGGATCAATACATACATGGTCAGGAAGGTGACGCAGGGCCTTGCGGATTACCTCAAGGCATCGGTGAAGGATCCATCCGTCGTCATCGCATACGACTCGAGGCTGTTCTCTCCCGAGTTCGCCCTCTCAGCGGCGAAGGTGCTCGCTGCAAACGGCGTCAAGGTCCATCTCTATGACTCGCTGCGCCCTGTGCCGATGCTCTCGTTCGCCGTGCGCCACATGAAGGCGACGGCTGGCATCGTGGTTACGGCTTCCCACAATCCTTCGAAGTACAATGGATACAAGGTCTACTGGTCGGATGGCGGACAGGTCACCCCTCCGCATGACATAGAGATCGCGAAGAGGGCCAATGCGGTCAAGGCCGCGGACATCAAGGATGGCGATGAGGCGGAGCTCCGCAGCAGCGGACTCCTCGTGAGCGTCCCCGATTCCGTAGATGAAGCGTATTATGCGATGGTCCATGCCTCTCTGAGGCGTCCCGAGCTCATCAGCAGCTCATCGGTCAAGGTGGCGTATACGCCGCTCCATGGATCGGGGAACAAGCCCGTCAGGCACATGCTCTCATCGCTTGGCATCGAATGCCATGTCGTCAAGGAGCAGGAGGAGCCTGATGGAAGATTTCCGACAGTCAAGCTGCCCAATCCGGAGAGCGCTGAGGCGATGCAGAAGGCCATCGCGCTCGGAAAGGAGATCAAGGCCGACATCGTGCTCGGCACCGATCCCGATGCGGATAGGCTCGGCATAGCGATCCCGACCGATCCATCGAAGACGGACTATCTTCTCCTCACCGGCAACCAGATCGCAACGCTTCTGGTCGATTACCTGATCGGCACGGCTGCCGAGATGAAGAGGGAAGGCACGCCGTTCGTTGCCAAGAGCCTCGTGACCACCGATCTCGTGAGGAAGATCGTCGAGAAGCATGGCGGCGTCTGCAAGGATGTCCTCACAGGCTTCAAGTACATCGCGGAGGAGATCGAGAGGATCGAGAGGGGAGACAATCCCGGCAAGTACTTCCTCTTCGGCTGCGAGGAGAGCTATGGCTTCCTGACCGTCACCGATGTGCACGACAAGGATGCGGTATCGTCCTCAGTCGCTGCAGTCGAGATGATGTGCTACTACGCCTCCAAGGGCATCACACTCCAGCAGAGGCTCGATGCCATCTATGCCGAATACGGCTATTCAACGGAGGTCGTCTTCTCCAACGAATACGATGGCGCAGAGGGCAAGGAGAAGATGAAGTCGATCATGGCCAATATGCGCTCTCTCAAGCCTGGCGATGAACTCGTTTCCAGGAGGATCGCCTCCGTAGAGGACCTCATGGGCGAGAACACCGGATTCCCCAAGGCCGATGTCATCATCATCCGCTTCGAATCAGGGGAGAAGCTCGTTGTGCGCCCATCCGGCACGGAGCCGAAGATCAAGTACTATCTCTTCCTCTCCGAAGGCCCCGATGGCAGGGCTGCCCTCGAGAAGAAGGTAGGGGAGGTCAAGGCGGAGTTCATGGCCGCGCTCTGATATGAACGCATACTTCATGAGAAGGAGGGGATCGCCTCTCGTGGTCTCCTCCCTCCATCGAATGGATTTCGACTCCCTCAGCACCTCCGAGCGATTCACGATAGCTTCGTCATCGCCGCTGTCGGAGGAGGAAAGGCTTGAGGCTGAGGCGACGCTGCTGAGGGAAGCTTCGGCGGCGCTTTCACGCTGGAGGCAGGAGAAGCGCTATATTCCGCGGCTGATGCTATCGGCAGCGGTCTTCATCGTGCTGTATCTCTTCCTCTCCGTTGCGGTTCCTGATCCGATTCCCGTCGTGGATGAAGTACTTCTATCGTTCCTGGGTGCCGCTGGCATCTGGATCATCGTCTCCAGGATGGATGCGAGGTCCTCCTATATGGCTGGGAAGCTTGAAGCCATCGAGGTCTCCATAGCGGAGGCGGAGGCCATGGTCTCCGACGATATGCGCTCCATCGAGGATCTGTATGCCCGCTTCCAGTCCATGGGGCTTCTTGAGCTTGCCGAGGCGATCTCCAGCGGCAGCCTGCCTGCGCTGGTTGCAGCTCCTGAGTGGCTAGAGGACTTCTCCGAAGCGCTCCATCTGCATCTCAAGGCCTCAGACAGAGGCATTGACAGGACGATTGCAAGGATAGGTGGAAGGGGGAGCGAGCGCTTCCTGATCCATCAGGTGACGACCGGCGCGCTGGATATGCCGGATCTTGCACTCTATCTCGCGATCCGGGAAAGCTGACCGATCGTGCCATCTACGGCGTATAGCTTGTATGGGCTATGCCGCAGCAGTAGCAGCAGTATACATCATCTGGTTCCAGCCTGGATTCTTCTCCAGGCCGCTTCTCGCCATGCCCCTCCTCGGCATCTCGGCACTTGTCCTGATCGCCATGAGGCGCAGCGCTCTTCCTGCGCTCCTTGCGATGCTGCTTCTGTCCGCTTCGATCGATAGCCTCTCGTTCTCCTCTCTTGATATAGCCATGGCGGAGGAGCGCGTGGAGGTGCTCTATGGCCGCGTCATCCAGGACAGCCAGCAGAAGAGCGGACGCTCATCGGGATTCAGGCTTGCGCTGTACGGCGCATCCGATGGACACGGCGCGTATGCCTCCGCTTCGGGCTGCATCTACATCGTCTCCTCCGTCTCGGATCTCCGCTATGGGGATGAAGCCGCGGTGCATGGGAGGCTGTCCGGCCCCATATTCATATCGAGCTCGGCAGAATTGCTCTCAAGGCCGCGCCTTGGATCGATCCGCTCCCATGCCATCGCATGGATCAAGGATCGTCTGCTTCCCTTGGGGGATGCTGGCGAGCTTGCATCGCTCCTTATCCTCGGAACGGGAAGCTTCGGGGGCTTCTCCCTGCAGGATGACGCGAGATCTGCAGGACTGGCCCATGTGCTGGCGCTCTCCGGCATGCACCTCTCGATCATCGCCGCAGTCGTCTCTCAGCCATCTGCCATTGTGCTCGGAAGGCGGGGTGGAAAGGCGTTCCTCTATGCCGTGCTTGTCCTCTTCTCATTCCTCTCTGGCTGGAGGCCGTCGTTGGTGCGTGCCCTGATATTCAGGATCCTCATCGAAGCTGGATCGAAGCTGGAGGAGGCATTCCTCATTTCACTTCCGCTGCTTCTGATGATCCTTCCCGAATCATCGGCGGATCTCGGTGCTGTCTACAGCTTCATATCGCTGGGAGGCATATTCATCCTCTCCGGGCCGCTGGATAGGGCTCTGCGGACATTCCTGCCGCTGCCATATGCGCTTTCGATATCGATGTCGGCTTCAGCTGCAGCCCTCATTGCCGCTGCCCCGATGACGCTCTCTGTATTCGGAAGCTTCCAGCTTGGAGCCGTCGTATCATCCTTCCCGTTCAATGCCCTGATATCCATCTACATGGTGCTTTCGATCATATGCCTCATCATTCCTCCAGTAGGCAGGTTGTTGGAATTGCTCTATCGGCTGCTGGAGGAGGGGTTCTCGATCGCAGGGAGCATGGAGGAGGCGGATAGCATCATCGTCTATCTTGCCTTCGTATTGGCGGCGTGCTCTCTTCTTGCGCTGGCTGAGATCGTCCAGAGAAGGGAAAGGGCTCCGCAGAGGGAGCCCTGAATCGATCCGGAGCGGTCTCTCAGTTGAGAGCGCCTGCCTGAGCGAGCGTGATCGCCGATGTGACGACGATATCCTCGACCGAGCAGCCTCTAGAGAGGTCTGATACCGGCTTTGCGAATCCTTGGAGGATCGGGCCATATGCCTCTGCACCAGCAAGGCGCTGCACGAGCTTGTATCCGATATTGCCGGCCTGCAGGTCGGGGAAGATGAGCGTGTTCGCATGTCCTGCGACCGTGGAGCCCTTCGCCTTGAGCGCCGCAACCTCAGGAACGATCGCAGCATCGAGCTGGAGCTCTCCGTCGATCTGGAGATCCGGGCACTTCTCCTTGACAAGGGCAAGCGCTGTGGTGACCTTGTCGATGAGCTCTCCCTTCGCGGATCCCTTGGATGAGTATGAAAGGAGGGCGACCTTCGGCTCCGTTCCGAGGAATGTGCGGCATGAGGCTGCGGATTCCTCAGCGATCTCGGCAAGCTGCTCTGCTGTCGGGTTGGGAATCGTTGCGCAGTCTGCGAAGATGAACTCTCCATCGAAGCCATACTGCTTCTTGTCCGTAGCCATGACGAAGCAGGAGGAGGCGCTCTTGATGCCTGGCTTGCACTTGATGATCGTGAATGCAGCGCGGAGCACATTCGCTGTCGTCGACTCAGCGCCGGCAACCATTGCATCGGCGTATCCGAGGTGGACCATCATAGCACCCCACCTGAGCTCGTCGACGATGTCGATGAGGGCCTGCTCCTCGGTCATTCCCTTGTGCTTCCTCATCTCATAGTACTCATGGGCGAATTCAGCCTTCTTGTCCGAAGCTTCAGGATCGCTGATCCTGATTCCATCGAGGGAGACGCCGAGCGAGGCTGCATTTGCCTTCACCTTCTCCTCGTTTCCGACAAGCGTAACGGAAGCTGCGAGTCCTTCATCTGCAATCTTCCTGGCGGCGCGCACCGTTCTCGGCTCGAGTCCTTCAGCAAGGACGAGGTTCTTCGCGGCAGCCTTTGCCAGTCCCTTCATCTTTTCAGCGAATGTCATATCTGTTCTCCTTGAGGATTTCTCCAACAGATGAATATTACAACCAAAGGCACATCGAATAAAGCTCGAAAGCGTCAGCGGGTGTATTTTCCGGCAAGCTTCCTGCTGATCCTTGCGGTGACGGTCACCGTGTCGTCGCCATAGTCTATCGAGCGGATGGTGGCATCCCTCGAGAGACGGCTGATGATATCCGAGGAGGCCGGATCGGTCACGGTGATGTCCATATACTCCTCATCGGTGGCTTTGGCCATGGCAAGAAGCAGGGCATCGATGCCGATCCCGTCCTTCATGCTCGTCTCCACGATCGCGTATGGCTCGCGGCGCATCGCCGCATAGGCGATCTCGTCATAGACATCGTCGATCTTGTTGATCACAAGCAGCCTGACCTTGTCCAGTGCACCTAGATCGGAGAGCGTCTCCTTCGTCTTCTTCAGGCAGCCGTACGCATCGGGGTGGGAGGCATCGGCGACGATGATGATGGCGTCAGCCGATAGCGCTTCCTCAAGCGTGGACGAGAAGGCCTCGATGAGCGTCTCCGGCAGGTCGGAGATGAATCCGACGGTATCCGAAAGGAGCACCCGCTGCCCGTTCGGCAGCTTCAATGCCCTCGTCGTCGTATCCAGCGTGGCGAAGAGCTT
>CALXXR010000003.1 GCA_944392735.1 uncultured Spirochaetaceae bacterium
TGTTAGGGCTTATCGGCAAAAAAGTTGGAATGACGCAGGTGTTTGATGCCAATGGCAGACTTACCCCTGTGACTGTTATCAAGATAGAGGACAACGTAGTCATCGCAAACAGGACCGAGGAGAAGAACGGCTACTCAGCAGCAGTGCTGGGAACTGGCGTGAGGAAGAAGAGCCAGACGACGAAGCCGTTCGCTGGACAGTTCAAGGACATCACGGCTCCAAGCCAGACAGTGATGGAGTTCAGGGACTATGACAGCGAGGTCAATGTAGGTGACGTGCTCGGTGTGGATCTCTTCAAGGATGTGACATTCGTTGATGTCACCGGTACATCGAAGGGCAAGGGCTACCAGGGCGGCATGAAGCGCTATGGCTTCGGCGGCGGAAGGGCAACCCACGGCTCCAAGTTCCATAGGGACCTCGGTGGTACCGCAATGTCATCGACGCCGTCCCATACATTCAAGGGACACCGCATGGCCGGACACATGGGCAATGTGAAGACAACTGTACTTAATCTGAAGGTCGTCGCTGTTGACAGCGAGATGCAGGTTCTTATGGTGAAGGGCGCTATTCCTGGCCCTGCTCAGAGCACTGTAGTCGTCAGAAAAGCGGTGAAGAAGTAAGAGGCAGAGACTATGGAACAGAAGGTTTTTTCCATCAATGGACAGGAAAACGGGACAATCGAGCTCAACGATGCCGTATTCAACGTAGAGGTATCCACAGGTTCGATCTACCATGCCATAAGGAATGAGCTTGCTAACCGCCGTGTAGGAACGGCATGCACCAAGACGCGTGCAGAGGTGAATTACAGCAACACGAAGCCTTATAAGCAGAAGGGAACCGGCAACGCTCGCCGCGGCGACAAGAAGTCTCCGATCGCGGTTGGCGGCGGTACGATCTTCGGACCGAAGCCGAGGGATTACTCCTACTCGCTCCCCAAGAAGGTCAAGAGGCTTGCAATGAAGAGCCTTCTTACGCTTGGCGTCAAGGAGGAGAGGCTCGTCGTTGTCGATGATTTCACAAGCGAGAACGGAAAGACGAAGGACATCGTCAGCATCGTGAAGGCTTTCGGGGTCGACAAGGAGCGCACGCTCATCATCATGAAGGATGACGATTCGATGATCCGCCGCGCTGCAAGGAACATCCCCAATGTCCACGTGCAGGCTTATGACAAGCTCTCAGCAAAAGAGCTTCTCTATGGGAAGAAGATACTGCTCCTCAAGGGTGCGGCTTCCAATCTCAATAGCTTCTATGGTGAGAGGTAAGGAGAGACGTATGAGAGCAGATAGAGTTATCATTGCACCGATTCTCAGCGAGAAGTCGAACATCGCACGCGAAGGCGAGAGCAAGAAGTACACCTTCCGCGTCGATCCTGAGGCTAACAAGTTCGAGATCATGGCAGCTGTGAAGGAGATCTTCAACGTTGACTGCGTGAAGTGCAACGTGATGAATGTCGGCGGCAAGCCGAAGTTCTCCAGGGGCAAGGGCGGATACATCAAGGGATATACGCCATCCTGGAAGAAAGCAATCGTGACCCTGGCCAAGGGACAGTCGATCCAGGCCATCGAGGGTGTATAAGGAGATAGGGAAAAATGGCTCTTAAGAAATATAAACCAAATACTCCTGGACTCCGCCAGAGGATCGTCCTCGTACGCTCCGAGGTTACGGCAGACAAGCCGGAGAAGTCCCTTACCAAGAACCTCCACAAGAATGCAGGCCGCGATACATTCGGCCGCGTCAGCGTGCGCCGCCGTGGCGGTGGGCACAGGAGGGCATACAGGGTCATCGATTTCCGCCGCGACAAGTATGGTGTACCTGGAGTGGTCAAGACGATCGAGTATGATCCGAACAGAAGCGTCAACATCGCGCTTGTATTCTACAAGGACGGCGAGAAGCGCTATATCCTCGCTCCGAAGGGAATCACGGTAGGAACGACGGTCGTTTCCGGGCCTACGGCTCCGCTCACGGTCGGAAATGCCCTTCCTCTGAAGAACATCCCGCTCGGAATGACGGTCCACAATGTCGAGCTCAACCTCGGACGCGGTGGACAGCTCGTCCGCTCCGCCGGACTGGGCGCTGCGGTCGTTGCCAAGGAAGGCGACTATGTTACGCTCCGCCTGCCTTCAGGTGAGATGAGGATGGTCTTCGGCGAGTGCTATGCGACCATCGGTGTTCTCGGAAACGAGGATCACATGAACATCTCGCTCGGAAAGGCTGGTGCTTCCAGACATCTCGGAAGAAGGCCGAAGGTAAGAGGTGTCGTCATGAACCCGATCGACCATCCGCATGGAGGTGGAGAGGGCAAGACAGCTGCCGGACGCCATCCTGTCACACCGTGGGGCAAGCCGACCAAGGGTGGGAAGACCCGCTCGAAGAAGAAGCCGTCTAACAGCTTCATCGTCAAGAGACGCAAGTAGTAGGAGTAGAAAGTGGCAAGGTCAATCAAGAAAGGTCCTTTTATCGAGGATAGCCTCCTTAAGAGGGTCATGGAATCGAATAAGACTGGTCAGAAGCAGATGATCAAGACCTACTCGCGTAGCTCTACGGTCATCCCGGAGATGGTTGGACAGACGATCTCCGTTTACAATGGAAAGACATGGGTTCCCGTCTATGTCACGGAGAACCTCGTAGGACACAAGCTCGGCGAGTTCGCTCCTACACGCATCTTCCGTGGCCATGCATCCGACAAGTCGGGTAAGTAAAAGGTAAAAGCGATGGAAACTAAGAAAGGTTATAAAGCAGTTGCCAAGTATCTTCTGGTGTCTCCTTCGAAGGTGCGCCCGGTTGCGAACCTCGTTCGCGGCAAGGGCTACACGGAGGCAGTGGCCATTCTCGAGGCGATGCCTCAGAAGGGCTCCAGGCTCATACTCAAGGTTCTTAAGTCCGCTGGTGCCAATGCACTTAACCAGAACAGGATGATGGATGAGGATTCGCTCTATGTCTCTGAGCTCAAGATCGATGATGGTCCGAGGCTCAAGAGGGTATGGCCGCGTTCCCATGGAAAGCGCGATATCCTTCTCAGAAGGATGAGTCATATCACTGTCGTAGTTGACGAGAAGGTGGGAAGATAATGGGCCAGAAAGTTAATCCAATCGGACTTAGGTTAGGCGTAAACAAGACCTGGGAATCCAAGTGGTATGTCGATCCCAGGGAGTATAAGGAAACGCTTCATGAGGACCTCAAGCTCAGAGCGGCTCTCCTTGCAGCTCCTGAGGTCTCCGGAGCAGAGATCAGCGATGTCGAGATCGTCCGCAAGCCCGGACGCATCACGCTCGTCGTAGGCACTGCACGCCCCGGCATCATCATCGGAGCCAAGGGCGCCAATGTCGAGAAGCTCTGCGAGAGGATCCAGAAGCTCACCGAGAAGAAGGTCCAGATCAAGATCAGGGAGATCAAGAAGGCAGAGTGCGATGCCCAGCTCATCGCTCAGAGCGTTGCCCGCCAGCTTGAGAGCCGCGGTGCATTCCGCCGCGCGCTCAAGAATGCCATCTCCAGGGCCATGAACGGTGGAGTCCAGGGAATCAAGATCCAGTGCTCCGGCCGTCTCGGAGGCGCTGAGATGAAGAGGACGGAGTGGATGAAGGACGGACGCGTTCCACTTCACACCCTCCGCGCTGATATCGACTACGGTACAGCCACAGCCAACACGACGTTCGGATGCATCGGCGTCAAGGTATGGGTCTTCAATGGCGAGATCTACGACCACAGCAAGGCTGAGGATGAGACTGTCGGTACCCTGGTGAAGAAGAAGACAGCTGCAGAAGCTGAGGCAAGGAGCTGATAGAATGCTTAGTCCTAAGAGAATAAAGTTCAGGAAGAAGCAGCGCGGCGAGCGCAACGGCGTTGCTCACAGAGGGAATTCGCTTGCATTCGGCGAGTATGGACTCATGGCTACCGAGCCGAGGTGGATCACCAACCGCCAGATCGAGGCTGCCCGTGTCGCCATGACACACCACGTCAAGCGCGGTGGAAAGGTATGGATCCGCATCTATCCGGATATGCCGTATACGAAGAAGCCTGCTGAGACAAGGCAGGGCAATGGAAAGGGAAGTCCGGAGGGATGGGTAGCCGTCGTGAAGACTGGAGCCATCATGTTCGAGATGGGAGGCGTCGATGAGCAGCTCGCTAGGGAAGCACTTACCCTCGCAGCTTCGAAGCTTCCGATCAAGACAAGGTTCGTCGTCCGCTCGGATATGGAGTGATTTATGAAGAAGTCTTATAAGAATCTCAGTTACAAGGAGCTTGAGGCAGAGCGCGCAAAGCTCAGGAAGGAACTGGTGGATCTCAGGCTGCAGAAGGTCCTTGGGCATCTTGACAACCCAATGCTTCTGAGGACAACCAGAAGGGATATCGCCCGTCTCAATACCCGTATCCATGCGATCGATATCGGGATTGCGAAGAACGGCGGAGATAAGTAAGAGAGGCACGGAAAATGGAAGCGAACAAGAAGAAAATGACAGGGCTCGTGGTGAGCGATAAGATGGACAAGACCATCGTAGTTGCCATTTCGGGCAGGACTCTTCATCCGATCTACAAGAAGTACGTTGTCTCAACGAAGAAGGTGAAGGCTCACGATGAGAACAATGAGGCGCATGTAGGCGATACGGTGCGCGTTGTTGAGTGCCGCCACTATTCCAAGGATAAGTGCTGGCGCCTCGAAGAGATCGTCGAGAGAGCACGCTAAAGGAGAACCGTCATGATACAGATGCAGACATATCTCAACGTCGCGGACAACAGCGGTGCAAAGCGCGTACAGTGCATCAAGGTCCTCGGCGGCAGCCACAGGTACGTTGCCGGCGTCGGCGACATCATCGTCGTGGCAGTCAAGGACGCTCTCCCGAATGGAGCTATCAAGAAGGGCGATGTGCTCAAGGCAGTCGTCGTTCGTACGAAGAAGGAATACCGCAGACCTGACGGTACCTATATCAGGTTCGATGACAATGCATGCGTCGTCATCGATGCCAACAATAACCCGCGCGGAAAGCGCATCTTCGGACCCGTTGCGAGAGAGCTTCGCGACAGCTACATGAAGATCGTTTCGCTCGCGCCGGAAGTGTTGTAGGAGTTCTGTATGAGACTGAAGAAGAATGACACAGTCAGGATCATTGCCGGAAAGGATAAGGGCCGTACCGGCAAGATCATCCAGATCGACCCAGTGAAGGAAAGGGTCATCGTCCAGGGCGCCAACATGGTCACGAAGACCATGAAGAAGAGGAATGCCCAGGATAAGGGCGGAATCATGGAAGTCGAGGCTCCGATCCACGTCTCCAACGTGCAGCTTGTCTCCAAGGACAAGGTCTCCAGGGTTGGATACAGGATCGAGAACGGCAAGAAGGTCCGCTATGCGAAGAAGACAGGAGAGGTGCTCTGATATGGCAGAAGAGAAGTTCGTACCCAATTTCAAGAGAAAGTACACTGAGACAGTGGCACCTCAGCTGATGAAGGACTTCGGATTCAAGTCGCCGATGCAGATCCCCAAGCTTGAGAAGATCACGGTCTCTGTGGGAGTAGGCGAGGCAACGACGAACAAGAAGCTCCTCGATGCAGCAGTCAAGGAACTCGAGCAGATCACAGGTCAGCATGTCGTGAAGACGAAGGCCCGCAAGTCCATCGCGAACTTCAAGGTCCGCGAAGGCCAGGAGATCGGCGCAATGGTGACGCTCAGGGGAGATAACATGTGGTATTTCTTCGAGCGCCTCGTTTCGATCGCCCTCCCGCGCGTCAAGGACTTCAGGGGAGTCAATCCGAATGCGTTCGATGGACACGGGAACTACTCGCTCGGAATCACCGAGCAGATCATCTTCCCGGAGATCGACTACGACAAGATCGAGAGGATCAGCGGTCTCAACATCGCGATCGTTACGACAGCTCAGAACGATGAGCAGGGCTATGCTCTTCTCAAGGCTCTCGGCATGCCGTTCGCTGCAAAGTAAGGAGCTATAGATGGCAAAGACGTCACTTATCGTAAAGTCAAAGAAGGAGCCTAAGTTCTCCACACGCAGGTACAACCGCTGCAGGATCTGCGGACGCCCGCGTGGATATATGCGCCAGTTTGATATGTGCAGGATCTGCTTCAGGAAGCTGGCTAGCGAGGGCCAGATCCCTGGCGTAA
>CALXXR010000004.1 GCA_944392735.1 uncultured Spirochaetaceae bacterium
CTGAACAGCAGTCCTATCTGCAGCAGCATCTTATGTCAATTCCGGAATTAGAAGTCGGTCAGATCGTAACCGGTACTGTTGTACAGACAAATGACGAATCAGTTTTGGTTGATATCGGCTATAAGAGCGAAGGAAAGATCCCTGTAGACGAATTCATGGAACTGCCAAAGCTCGGTGATAAGGTAGCCGTTACGATAGTGAAGCTCGATGACGGACGCGGTCAGGTCGTTGTCTCGAAGAAGAGGGCGGAGTCCAAGGAAAGGGCCGAGATCCTCAAGAAGGCAGCGGAGGACAGGAGCCCTGTGCTCGGAAAGTTCGTCAAGGTCATCAAGGGTGGCTATGAGGTCGACCTTGGTGCTGATTACAAGGGATTCTGCCCGCTTTCGAAGGCGGATGTCGTCCGCGTCGAGGAGCCGGAGTCGCTCATCGGCAAGACGGACTACTTCGTCATCGACAAGTTCCACGCAGGAACGAAGCTCAAGAGCGTCGTATCCCGCCGCGAGTATCTCGAGAAGAAGATCAAGGAGAACAAGGAAGCGTTCTTCAAGACCGTTCAGATCGGCGATGTCGTCCAGGGTGAGGTCACGTCCTTCACATCCTTCGGCGCGTTCATCGAGCTCGGCGGATTCGATGGACTTCTCCACATCGACGATATGTCCTGGGGACACGTCACGAGGCCTAAGGATTTCGTGAAGAAGGGACAGATCGTCCAGCTCAGGCTCATCAACATCGATCCCGAGACGCAGAAGATCAACCTCTCTCTTAAGCATATGACGCCCGATCCGTGGACGACGTTCGAGGAGAGATACCAGGTAGGCGATGTCGTGAAGCGCCCTGTGACGAAGATCACATCCTTCGGCGTTTTCATCGAGCTCGAGCCCGGCATCGAGGGCCTTGCCCACATCTCCGAGCTTTCATGGACGAAGAGGATCACGAACCCCAAGGAGATCGTCAGCATCGGCGATGTCGTCGAGGCGAAGATCCTTGGATACGATCTCGACAAGAAGAGGGTCTCCCTCGGACTCAAGCAGCTCCAGGACAACCCGTGGGATACGATCGTTGAGCGCTATCCTGTAGGAAAGGTTGTCAAGGGACCGGTCGTGAAGGTCACGCAGAGCGGCGCCTTCATCAACCTCGAGGACGGAATCGATGGATTCCTCCACATCGACGACATCTCCTGGACCAAGAAGGTCAAGAGCATGGATCAGTTCTGCAAGGAAGGCGAGGTGGTCGAGGTTGCGATTTCACGCGTCGAGCCGGAGAACAGAAGGATCAGGCTTTCCGTCAAGCAGCTCGAGGGCAATCCTTGGAGCACGCTGAAGAAGGATTATCCGAAGTATTCGACGATCACGGGAACCATCTCCTCCGTCGCTGACTTCGGCGTATTCGTAAAGGTCCTCGGAGACATCGAGGGACTCATCTCCAAGTACAACCTCGTCGGACCCGATGAGGAGTATACGGATGCAGTGCTCGAGGGATACAAGGAGAAGATCGGCGAGCCCATCACAGCGATGGTCATCGACATCAATCCCCAGGCCCAGAAGCTCAGCCTCTCCATCAAGGAGATGGTCAAGCGTTCCCAGGAGTCCGAGATGGCTAAGTACATGGCTGACACGAAGGAGGATGATGATACATACAACCCCTTCGCAGACATGCTCAAGTCAACGAAGGAAGACAACTGATATTGAGACTGCGGGCGCCATGCCCGCAGTTTACTGAAGGAACGCGATGATGGATTTGGAAAAGAACACTAAGAACGGAAAGGTTGAGGATAAGCTCAATTCTTTCATCGGACGCAACAGCAAGGCCATTCTCGCAATCGGCATCGCCCTTGTGGTCATCATCATCGCCCTCTGCGTCGCGCTTGTCGTGGTGCAGGATTCGACGAACCGCAAGTTCGACGCAATGGCTTCTCTCGAGAAGGATTACCAGTCGCTCATCGCGCTGGATTCCTCTTCGGATGAATATGCTTCATCCTCTGCTGCATTCCAGCAGGCTGCAGAGAGCCTCATTGCGGATTCAGGCCTCGATGAGTATCCCGGTGCAAAGGCCATGTATCTTCTCGCCGATCTTGCATATGGCGAGCAGGATTATCAGGCTGCTGCAGACTACTATGCTCAGATCGCTGCTGCACAGGGTGCGACATACCTCGCTTCGCTGTGCAATATGAACGAGGCTGCATGCTATGAGAACCTTGGAGATCAGGAGGCTGCGCTCCAGCTTTACAGGCATGTCGTCGATACCTATGGCGATTCCGGCGTCTTTGCGCCTAAGGCGATGTTCAGCATCGGCAGGATCTACGATGCCCAGGGCAATGCGGATCTCGCGCAGGCTGAGTTCGAGACGCTTACGGGTCTCTATCTTGTTCCGGAGAACGGGGGTACTCCGAGCGAATATGCACGCATGGCTGAGGCATATCTCATAAACTACGCTGACTGAGCGGCAGGGGAGGACTCTGATGTCAAGGAAAAGGCTTATATCCTTTCTGATCATCACGGTCCTCCTTCTTTCTGCCTTCGTATCGTGCGGAATCCCAAGGATGTTCCCTTGGCGTGATGACTACCAATACACGATCGATGGCAACTCCATGCACTTCTACAGGCATTTCACCGATGTCGATTCGAAGACCTGGGACCTCATTCCCAGCCGCGGAACTCCGATCATCCGCGTCTACTATCTGATCATCCCGGAAGCCTCCCTCCAGTCTTCTGCTTCCGGAATCATAAACAGCTTCACGAACCGCTATCGCGACTCGTTCCCGAAGAGCTTCGGAGAGGGAGAGGCTGCCTACACGAGCTCGCTTACGACGACAAGCACCGATGATGAGACGATCCGCACAGGGCTCTATGAGATGTCTATCATCAGCCAGGCTGCAGATGGAAGCCTTGTCTACGAACCATCGTCATCATATTTCCAGGGGCTTGATTTCTTCGTTGCATCGAATGCAGATGATGAAGGAGCTGCTGACGGCGGAGAAGGGGAAGGCGGCGAGAGCGGCAATGCGCTTGCTGATGAGTACAGCGCCAGCTACAGCTTCGCGCAGGATACGGAAGGCGTTACCAACGGATACTACATCACCATGAATCTCAACGGGACGAACTACAGGCTCGGAAGGATGAATGGAGAGCCATTCTCACGCGATCCAGCGGACTATACCGATGAGGATGATGAATTCCTTCCAGATGACGCCGACGGGCTTGAGAATGACGCCATCCTGCGAATCTACGTCACAGCATCATTCGCCTTCGAGGACTATACGACGAGGCATACGATCGTCCTCTCTTCGAGCGACTACGCATACAGCCAGCAGCTGTTCATCTGATCGATCATCTTTCATATCCATTTTCCTTCTGCGCATATCTGCGTGAATAGGCCGTGGAATCGAATATCGATCTTTCAGTGAATTGTTGATAGAATCATTGATTTCAGCACATAGTAACATCGATAGCGATATCATCGTCCAGAATGTACGCAGTTTGTTTGGATCTTTACAGAATTGTGTGAGATCCATACCTATAAGGGCCCCTCAGTGAAGCGTATTTGATCTTAAGGAAGAAGCATTCAGCATCTCTGAAGCTATATGTCTTCCTTCTTAGCGTTCAAATCAGATTGTTGAATAGAGATGAACACGATTGCAATCGACAAGCAGTCATAGCATTGGCGTTGACTTCGGCAAAGGCTTAGTTTGATTTATCAGTAGCTGGGATAACCAGTTAGGGGCTGGTCAAAATGACCCTGGCCTCCCTGATAGCGGGTAAGGCACCCGCTTTTTTATTGAAGGTACGATAGGCATGAAAGAACTCAGCATATTCGTTGATGAATCAGGTGACTCCGGTGATTATTCTGAGCATTCATCCTACTGCATCATATCCTTGATCATGCACAATCTGAGAAATGATATAGATGCTGATATAGGGAAATTGGAACAGCGTCCATATGCATGATGGTGCGTCATTTTTCTCATATTCGAATTCAGTGGATGATGATATGACTGCGATCGGCACAGATATATTAGTTCAGCAGGGCAGGGCAATGCTGCTATTCATCGTCCATAAGATCCAATGATTTCCAATTCAGAATTCATAAGCCGTTAAAATTCATACAAATTACTTTTTATAGAATCAGAATCCTGAAATCCGTTGTTAGCAAATACCCTATTCAATATCTATTTATATTAGACATACTAAATAAATTAAAAATATGAAATGAAAAGAATATCAAATACATTATTCATATTCTTATATCGAAAATCATCATTTTATATCAATAAATCCCAATTGCTTTCAAAATATGGAATAATATGCTATAATAGTAGAGATTATCTAATTAAATCTTTCATGGATATAATGTATATTCTGTCAATTAGGATTATTGAATTCGAAATTACTGTCAGCAGAAACATAATATAATAGATTTAATAAATTGAATTAAACATATAAATAATAAACATAAAATATAAAACAAACATAATAAATACTATATTATGTTTAAAATTATGATTATACAATATTTATCCTATCAAATAGGGAATTACATGAATTTCCCTTTCCATTGCAAGCATGTATCGAGATCAAAGCCATTCCTTGCTGAATTATTCTCATAACGACTGATAGGAAAGGGAACCGCTGATTCCCCTATTCCGTGAATGTCCTGATGTGCTGGAATGCTTTATCGAGCTTTGGATCTCCAGATGAGGATATGACGCCTGTTTCGATGGAATCCGGGATGATTCCAACGTTCTCTACGACGCTGCCGTCGATGTATGCGTGCTCGACGCTTGGCGTACGTACGAGGACGATATTCGGACTGATCGAGAACTGTCCTGCATTGAAGTATTCATTGGAGATATTGCTGCCAAGTCCACCACCTGATGTCGTTCCTATGATTGAGACATTCCTGCCAGCGTCCTGAAGAGCCTTGAAGAACAACGTTGATATCTCACCATTGGAGAATGTTCCGCTGTTTATGAGGATTGCAATCGGAATGTCTGGATCGACGAATCGACCTGAGCCATCATGGGTCATCGTGATGGGCACCCATCCTGTGTAGTCAAGCCTATTGTCGCTCCTCTTCGTGCGTTCGAGCATGTAATCGACAGGCTTGGATGAGAATCGCGAGAAGAGGAACGGCAGATCGGAATTCACACCGCCTGTATTTCCCCTGAGATCGATGATGATTCCCGTCGTTGAGTCGTCGACGATCATCTGATTGAAATCTGAGACCATGCCTAGCATGCGCTCAAGCTGGACAAGGTCATCCTTATCGAGAAGCGTGCTGTACCTAAGATAATAGTAGATGAAGAACTCCGACAGGCTAAGATAGACGATTCCATCCTTCGAGCGGCCAAGCACCATCGCGTACTGAAGCGATTCGCCGTTGCCGATCGGATAGCTGTGTACGAGTATCCTCAGGCTCTCGAACTCCGATCCATAGGGGCCTGATGGGGAATCCGAATAGAGATCTCCCGGTTCTGATGGGATCGATCTTCCGAAATCATGCTCGATTATAGAGAAGGTGTTCTCGCATACCGCTTCGCTTCTCGAATACTCGGTAACGCTGTCGAGATCCGTGAGAGATTCGAAGTCCTTGTTCGTCATCATAAGGGAGAACTGCCTGTCATACGGCACTCCTGCAGCATCGAGGATGGATCTCGTGTAGTCGCTGATCTGGATATATCTGTCGGAAAGCGGATCGCTGAGCCGCAGGATGAAGTGCCCGTCGGAAAGTCCATCGGTCAGGTCGAAGAAGAGCCTGAACGCCTCCTCTGCCCTGCTCCCGGTCTTCCCCAGCGCATCGAACTTGGGCATGTATTCATCATAGACAGCATCCCACTCAGAGGCGGGGGAATCGAGGTCCCAGAAGACATAGTTGTCGTTCATGCCATGCCAGAAGGCCTCGAATACCGATGCCCAGGTATCGCCAGCATATTCCGATGGGTCGATCCTTGCGCCATCCCGGCATGAGAAGAGGAGAAGCAGAATAAGCATCAAAGAAGCGATCCTCTTCATTCATCGCCTCCGAATCTGTAGAGGATGCCTGCAGAGAATGCAAGCATCTCGTTGTATCTCATCGTCTGTCCTTCCTGGTATTCCTTCTCAAGCGGAAGAAGCCCGAACTCCCCTATTGCCTGGACGTTCACCCACAGCCTCTCCGCTGCCTCGAACGCGAACGAGAGCTTGGCCATGAGGCCGATGTCGAACCTGCGGTCCTTCGGCCCGAAGGCGGAGAATGATCCATAGCGCTTCGTTATCGGGCTCAGGCTGGTGTCGTATGATGTCGTTGTCTGTATCCCGCTCTCCCTTCTCGCGATGGCGAATGCTGCATAGGCGCCGGCACCGGCTGAGAAGATGAACCTACCGTCGCTGTATGAAAGAAGGACCATCATCGGCAGCTCGAGATAGGCATTGTGTTCGCGGCTGTCGACCTTGAAGGAGGAATACTCGTGGAGGTATCTGAAGCTCTTCTCGGCGATCTTCAGCCCCGTCTCGAATCCGAGGATCCCATCCGTCCGGTACTGCACGGGAACAGATAGCGAGAAGCCGCTCCATGGGCCATATGATGCATTCTGCCTGTATCCGGGATCCATGCATGGGAATGTCAGGGTGTATCCGGCGTCGAAGCCGATCCAGAAGCTTCCTGCAGAAGCTGGGATGACCGCAAGCGTTGATGCGATGAGAAGGAGCGCAGCCCTCCTCGATATTCTCCGAACCATATGCTGATGTTACTCTCCGGCAGACTAAGCTGTCTACAAAAGCATCCCGTTTGTGGTAGAATCCGGAGCATGTACGAGAACTATTTCGACCATGCACCCGACTTCGATTCAAGCCTCGACAGGCTCTATACGATAATCTCCATCCTTCGCGCTCCGGGCGGATGCCCCTGGGACAGGATCCAGACGAACAAGAGCACCACGATCTCGCTGATCGATGAGAGCTATGAGTACCTCGATGGGATATTGAAGAAGGATATAGCCTCACAGCGCGAGGAGATCGGCGATGTGATGATCAATGTCTTCATGAATCTCCGCATACATGAGGAATCCAAGGACTTCATGCCCCAGGATGCAGTGAATGAGGTCTGCGATAAGCTCATCAGGCGCCATCCCCATGTCTTCGGCTCGGAGAAGGCCGAGGGTGCTTCGGAGGTGCTTTCGCTCTGGAACAGCGTGAAGGAGAACGTTGAGGGGCATAAGGACAGGGCTGAGTCGTTCTTCTCGCACATCCCCTCCTCGCTTCCGCCTCTTGAGTGCAGCTATGAGATACAGAAGAAGCTGAAGAAGGTTGGATTCGATTGGCCCGATGCAGCCGGTGTCGTCGCGAAGGTCGAGGAGGAGCTTGAGGAGGTCAATGAAGCGATCGCAGAAGGCGATGGCGATCATCTTGAGATGGAGCTCGGGGATCTGCTGTTCTCCGTCGTCAACCTCTGCCGCTTCCTGAAGATCCGTCCGAATGTCGCGCTCCACAGGTGCAACGAGAAGGTAAAGGCACGTTTCCAGCGGCTCTTCGATCTCGCCCTAGATCGCGGCATCCCCATCGATAAGGATCACGTGGACGAGATGAACGATCTTTGGGAGGAAGCGAAGAGAAAACATATTTGAATCCTCGGCCTCACCACCGTGAATGAGACTCGGTCCTTGGTTTTCATGGCCTATAATTGAAATGCGGCACAAGGTCGTGCTTTTTTTGGAACGGATCAGAGTCCGAAGTGAAAACTGACATCGACCTTCCTTCCGGACCATGCATTGTCACAATCCTTCGGGAATGAGGACGCATAAAAAATTGAGCAGGCAAAGGGAGGTCAGCCGCAATCCAACAAAGGAGGCCGGGATGGAAGCGATGCATTCCGTAAGCTGTGGCATGGATGTGCACAAGAAGATCATTGTCTGCTGCCTGATGCGCGGACGCAGGAAGGAGATCAGGGAATTCGGAGCATCGACACGGGAACTGATAGAGCTTGCATCCTGGCTCAAGGAGAACGGCTGCGAGATGGCTGCGATTGAAAGCACCGCCTCATACTGGAAGCCGCTATACAACATACTGGAGGCGGAAGGGATACCTGCCATGGTGGTCAATGCGCAGCACATAAAGGCGCTGCCTGGACGCAAGACGGATACGCTGGATGCGGAGTGGATAGCCGATCTTCTGCGGCATGGCCTTCTGAGGGCAAGCTATATACCGGGCAGGCCTCAGAGGGAGCTTCGGGAGCTGCTTACATACCGCAAGAGCCTTGCAGTGGATGCGGCAAGCGAGCAGAACAGGATCCAGAAGATGCTGGAAGGCGGCAACATAAAGAGATCCGGAACCATATCCTCCATCATAGGCAAGTCAGGGATCCATCTCTTCTCCTGCATCATGAATGGAGAGGCAGTCGCCGCCGAAGACATCAGGAGGATGATAGCGGAGGGCGTCATCTCATCGCGCCTCAAGGCGACGCCTGAAGAGCTTGCAGACGACCTCAACGGCGTGCTGACGCCTGTGCAGAGGAAGATGATCGGAATATGCCTTGAGCACATCGAGTATCTCAACAAGCGGATCGATGAGATAGATTCCATCATAGATGACAACCTCTCCGCTGACATGCAGGAGCTTGTGGAGCTCCTGACGGAGATTCCCGGCGTCGGGGAGAACTCGGCAAAGACGATCCTCTCCGTGATAGGCACCGACATGTCCGGATTCCCCACTGCCGCGCATCTCGCCTCATGGGCAGGGGTATGCCCTGGGAACAACGAGAGTGCGGGAAAAAGGAGAAGCGGGAAGACACGCAGGGGGAATTCCCTGCTGCGGACGACGCTCGTGCTGTGCGCACAGGGAGCCTCGAGGGCGAAGGGATCCTTCTTCGCGGCCCAGTACTCAAGGCTGATGATAAGAAGAGGGAAGAACAGGGCGAAGATGGCAGTCGCACACTCTTTGCTGATTGCGATCTATTACATCATAAGGGACCGCGTCCCATTCCGGGATCTGGGAGAGGACTACTGCAACAGGTTCAATACTGAAAGCAAGATAAACATGTACATCAAGAAGCTGGCAAGCCTTGGTGTGGACATCTCTGCAGATACCAAGCCCGCTCTCGCATAAGAAAACAGCAGAACATTTCCGCGAATGTTCCTGCTGCCCAGTTTGATACTAGCGACCTTTGTGCCGCCTTATGGTCATGTCCTTGGTGTTAAAACATAGTCTCATAAAAAAAAAGAGCGGTCATGAGCGGAAGACGCTCTTCAGCGCCGGATACAGCATCCTGAATTTCGCATACGCCGCATCATAGAGCTGCTTTGTCCTTTCATCGCGCTTGGTTGCGATGCCTTCCTGGACGAATGCGTCGATAGCGCTTTCATCGAAGAGCCCCGAGGCCGTTCCGGCTATGAATGCAGCCCCAAGGCATGAGCCTGGATTCTTCTTGATGTACACGACATCGTAGCCGAGCACATCCGCCATGATCTGCCTCCAGAGAGGGCTTGTCGATCCTCCGTTCGTGATGAAGACCCTCTTCACCGGAAGCCCATCCTCCCTGAAGATGTCCAGATGGTGTCTGAACGCGTATGCGACAGATTCCAGGATCGCCCTGTAGATATGCGCCTTGGTGTGCGATAGCGTCAGTCCGTATATGACTCCCCTTGCATACGGATCGAATACCGGCGTCTTCTCGCCAAGCACATAGGGAAGGATCACAAGGCCATCGGATGCTGGGGGAACATCCTCGGCCATCCTGTCGAGCTCGGAGAAGCTTCCGCCGAACTGCAGGGAGAACCACTTCAGAAGCGATCCGCTTGCAGCTGTGCATCCGTTAATGATGTATGGCGCCGAAAGCGATGGATGGTAGTCGATGTAGAGCCTTCTGTCCGTTACGGGCGACGCTGAGGCAAGGAGGATATCCCCGGCACCGCCGAGCTTGAGCACGAGGCTCCCCTCCTCCACTGCTCCAGTTGCATATGCAGAGGCGACATGGTCCGCAGTCCCAGCATAGACCGGTATGCCCTTTGGTATGCCGGTGGCCGATGATATGGCTTCGGTTGTGTATCCGATGATATCCCTGCAGGATGCAACAGGAGGAAGGATCGACTCGTCGAATCCAGCCTTCTCGAGCATGTCGCTGCACCATCTGCGCTCCCTGATCGCATACATGCCGCTCTCGAGCGCCCAGTTCTCCTCGACATGGAGGTTTCCCGTGAGGACGTAGCCTATGTAGTCGTAGGAGCCGCAGATATGCCTTGTGCGCGAGAATGCCGAGGTCTCATGCCTTCTCAGCCACATCAGCCGTGGAAGTATGTGCTGGCTGTTGATCGCCGATCCTGTTTTGGAGAACACCTCATCGTCATCGAGGAGGAGCCTCAGCTCATCGAGCTCCTCCTTCGTCCTCATATCGTTCTGCTGGATCGATGGGCGTATGGGTGCCATATCCTCATCGAGGAGCACGAGAGCTGGCACCATACCCGTCAGCGCAATTGCCTTGAGGCCGGAGAGGTCGACGGATGATGAGAGGAGGCGTAGGATGGAAAGGGAATGCTCCCTCCATATCACAGCGCTCTCCTCCGCCCATCCCGGGTGCGGGCTTAAGAGATCGTGGGGAATGCTCTCGGCTGCAAGGACCCTGGCGCTCCCGCCATCGTCGATGGAGAGGACTATCGCCTTGATCGCCGTCGTCCCGATATCGATGCCCAGGACGGAATCAGGCATCGGCGATCCTCTTCTTCAGCTGCTCCGTGGCCCACTCCGTATCCTCCATCGCAGCTTCGACATCGATGGTGAGGATGCTTCTGTCCCTCATGAGCCACCTGCCGTTGACCATGCTGTCGGTGACCGACATGCCGGATATCGAATAGACGATCTGGGTATAGTAGTCCTCCCCGCAGAACGGCCTCCACCCGATATCCGAAAGATCCAGCGCGATGAGGTCGGCCTTCTTGCCCTTCTCGAGCGAGCCGATCTCATCCTCGAGCTGCACGGCCTTTGCGCCGCCCATCGTTGCCATCTCGACCATATCCCTGGCCGTGAGCGCCTTTACATCGTGCTCGCGATGGATGATGAGCTTCGCGCCGATGTCCATCTCGCGGAACATGTCGTGGCTGTTTGCAGCGCAGACATTGTCCGTTCCGATTGCGACGTTGATGCCGTGGTCGATGTAGGATTTCACGGGAGCTGCCGGGAATCCCGAGCGCATCGAGGAGGATGGGCACATGACAGGCGTGAATGGATGGCCCTTGATGATGTCCATGTCCTCTTCCGATACCGTGATGGCATGCGCAGCGAGGATCGGCACATCGAGGATGCCGAGATCCCTCATCTTCTCGATGGCGCTGCAGCCGTAGTGCTCCATGCAGTAGTCGTTCTCCTCGTTGCTCGTGGCGAAGTGGATATGGAAGCCCGTATCGTACTTGCGTGCGAGCCTGAGCTCTATGTCGATCAGATCAAGGGAGTTGTCGACGAAGAACGCGTGCGGCCCGACCCAGCCGCGGATGACGGGATGCTTCTGGCACATCTCCAGGAACTCCTCGCACATCCTCGTCTCATCCTTCCTCCTCTGCTCATCGCCAAGCTCGACGATGCCGTAGCAGATGAGTCCCCTGAGGCCGGCGGCATCTGTCTTCCTGAAGATCCTGTCTGCATAGAAGTACTGATCTGCGAAGGTCGTCGTACCAGTCCTTATCATCTCTGCAAGGCTTGCAGAGACCGTATGCTCGGACAGATCCGCATCGAGGAACGACTCATAGTACCTCAGCGTGTTCAGGAATCCATCCATCGTGAAGAGCGAGACGCCTTCGCACATGCCCCTTGTGAGGATCATGGGCGTATGGGCGTGCGAATTGACGAGGCCAGGCATGATGAGCCTATTGCCGAGATCGAGCCTCTCGTCATAGCTTCCCTTCGGCGGCTCTCCGCTTCCGACGTCTTGTATCGAATCGCCGTCGATGATGACGTATCCCGGCTTGTGGACGCTGTAGCCGCGGTCCATGGTGATGACGACTGCTGCTGTTATTGCCTGCTTCATTTTCCTGCTCCTTACTGAGAGATGCTCCTACGCCTCAGTATCGTGCGATACGAGACGATCGAGAGAATGAGTATCGTAAGCACATACGGCATCATGGAGATGATGTATGGCGGTATCTTCGTTACGTTCTGGAGCCTCAGTGCAAGCGCATCCGCGAAGCCGAAGAAGAGTCCTGCAAGGAACGATCCGCCAGGGTTGTTGAAGCCGAAGAGCGCTGCGGCGTTCCCAAGCCAACCCCTTCCTGCAGCCATGTCGCGGGTGAAGAGAGTGAGATGGCCGACGCTGAGGAAGGCTCCAGCCAGTCCTGAGAGGACGCCGCTGGCGATGAGGGCGAAGTATCTCACTCCCCTCACGTTGATACCGACGGAGCGGGATGCCGTCGGATTCTCTCCGACTGCGGTTATGTGGCGTCCATAGCGTGTCTTGTGCATGACGACGACGAGGACGATGGCGATGATCCACGCAGAGTAGACGATGATGTTGTACCCAGAGAGGAGCGTTCCGATGACAGGTATGCCGCTTATTAGCGGGATCTCGATCGATGGAAGCTGCACGATCGATGGATCGCTCCAGGTTCCCGACTGGTGGAAGAGCGTCCTCATGAGGTAGACGGTGATGTCGACGGCAAGCATGTTTATCGCGATCGACAGGACGACGAGGTCGACGTTAAGCTTATCCTTCAGAAAGGCGAACAGCAGTCCCAGAAGACCGCCGAATACGGCTGCCGACAGCACTCCGATATACGTCGCTGCCACGGGATAGGCCTGGCCAAGCGATGTGAAGTTGCGCACGAGGTACGATCCCACGAGCGCGACGAACGCAGACATCGTCATGAAGCCGTCGATTCCGAGGTTGAGGACGCCCGCCTTGTTGCAGAGGGCAGCGCCGAGGGCTGCGAGGATGACGGGAGTTGCGAGCCTGATCGCGCTTTCGAATACATTGATCGTGAAGATATTGAAGAACGCTTCCATCACTTCGCCTCCTTTTCCCTTGCGTCTTTTCTTCGTCTTCCTCCGACGAGCCGCTCGACGAATGGCTTATATGCATTCTCGATGGCAACGAAGAAGATGACCATGGCTATCAGGACGCCTCCGAGCTCGCGGGGGATGGAGAGGCTGATCTGCAGACCTAGCTGAGCCCCCTGCCTGATTCCCGCCAGAAGAAGCGCCACGATGAATACGCCGACTGGATGGGAGAGGCCAAGCATTGCGACCGAAAGCCCATCGAAGCCAAGACCGGACGAGAAGCCCGTCATGATCCTGTGGTAGTTGCCGAGGACCTCGAGGCAACCTGCAAGTCCCGCCACGGCACCGCTTACCACGAGGGTGAGTATGATGACGCGGCTGCTCCTGACGCCGCCGTAATCCGCGAAGCTGATATTCTCTCCAACCATCCTCATCTTGTAGCCCCATCTCGTCTTCCAGATGAGCATGAAGAAGAACGCAAGGAGGAGCACGCCGATGATGAAGCTGATGCCGAATCTCGATCCCTGCACGAACTCGGGAAGCCAGTAGCTTCTCTCGATGACCTCCGACTGCGCCTTCTGGCCGGCGTCTGCGCGGAGCGGGAAGGCGACGAGGTATTCGAGCACGAGCGTCGCGGTGTTGTTGAGCATGATCGATGATATGATCTCATTCACACCCAGCTTGACCTTGAGGAATGCCGGTATGAAGCCGAAGATGCCTCCTGCGACGATCGCGCATAGGATGATGAAGGGCACTGCGATGACAGATGGAAGCTCAAGGGAGGCTCCTAGCCATGCAGCCATGATGGCTCCGAAGACATACTGGCACTCCTGCGCGATGCAGAAGACGCCGACCTTGAAGCCGAGCATGGCGGCCAATCCCGTGAGCATGAGCGGAGTCGCCGAACCCAAGGTGATGAAGAACGGCGCGACGCGTCCGCTGAAGCCGAAGCCGCTGTCGATGAGCACCCGCAGCGCAGAGAGCGGCGAGACGCCCGTGAGCGCAATGAGGAGAACCGCCACCGCGATTCCCAGTATGAGCGCAGCAGCGGGCATGGCGATCCTTAGCTTTATCGACTTTCCGTTGATCATCTTCCCTCCTCCGTCTCTCCTACCATCAGCATAGCAATGCTGTGCTCGTTGATATCGCTGCCTTCGAGCTCGCCCTGCAGCACTCCCCTGCACATGACTCCTACCCTGTCCGAGAGGGAGAGGATCTCATCGAGCTCGACGCTCAGAAGGAGTATTGCGACACCCTTGTCCCTCTCGCGTATGAGCATCCTGTGCACGAATTCGATGCTTCCGACATCGAGTCCCCTCGTCGGCTGATCGACGATAAGCAGGCACGGGGAAGCGGAGAGCTCGCGTGCGAGGACGACCTTCTGCATATTCCCTCCCGAGAGGGCGGAGACGGAGCCGTCGACGGAGGCGCCCCTGATCTGGTAGTCATCGATCATCTTCCCGGCCCTTTCGGTTATGTGCTCCCTGTTCAGGAAGAGCCCCTTGTTCATCTCGCTGCTGTCCTGGAATCCGATGATGGAGTTGTCCAGGAAGTCGGCAGCCATATTCAGACCCGTCGTCATGCGGTCCTCAGGCACATAGGCCATGCCAAGCGCCCTCTTCTCGGCTATCTTATGCCCGGAGATCTCCTTCCCGTTGAGAAGGATCGATCCCGATTCGATCGAGGCATCCTCAGCTATCGCGCTGATGAGGGCCTCCTGACCGTTTCCGGAGACGCCTGCTATGCCGTAGATCTCCCCAGCCCTGACGCTGAAGGAGACCTTGTCGGCAAGGAGCCTTCCGCGATGGCTTCTCATAGTGACATCCTTGAGCTCAAGGATGGTATCGCCGGGAACGGAAGGCTTCTTCTCGACTTCGAAGAGGACCTTGCGGCCAACCATCATGTCGGCAAGCTCCGGAATCGATGTGTCCTTCTTCTCCTTCGTTCCGACGACCTTCCCCTGCCTCATGACCGTTATTCGGTCGGCGGCATCCATGACCTCCTGGAGCTTGTGCGAGATGAAGATGACGGTGTGGCCGCTGTCGGCAAGCTTCCTGAGCGTCTCAAGGAATGGTCCGACCTCGTATGGCGTGAGGACAGCAGTAGGCTCATCGAGGATGAGGATCTTCACGTTCCTTGCGAGCATCTTGAGGATCTCGATCCTCTGAAGCTGCCCGACCGGCAGCGCATATACTGGAGCATCCGGATCGATCGGCATGCCGGCATCCTCGGAAAGCTTCCTCACGTATTCGCGTTCGCTGCTTTTGTTGAGGAAGCCCTTGTCCTCTATGCCAAGGAGCACATTCTCCGCAGCCGTGAAGGAATCCACAAGCATGAAGTGCTGGTGCACCATTCCGATGCCCATGCTTATCGCATCGGAAGGGCTCCTGATGGCGGCTTCGGCGCCCCTGATGAACACCGAGCCGCTGTCAGGCTTCTCAAGCCCGAAGAGGATGTTCATGAGGGTCGACTTCCCCGCTCCGTTCTCGCCGCATATGGCGTGTATCTCCCCCTCCTCTATCGAGAAGGAGATATCATCCGATGCCTGCACACCGGTGGATGGGTAGTATTTCGATATATGGTCGAATCTGATCGCCTCCATGGACATCCTCCTTTGATCTATCCTATTTGAGCGAATCCCAGAGCTCCATCGTGAGGGCATCGTAGACCTCGTACTCGCCAGAGAGGATCTTCGCCTTGTACTCATCGACAAGAGCCTGGGCTCCATCGACCTTGGCGGCCCACTCTGCAGGTGCGTTGTCCTTGAATGTCGTGTAGCCTACGTCCCAGGAGATGCCCGTTGCACCATCCTCGAGGTCGAGGGTCCTGAATCCGCCCTGGAAGTTGCCGTTCACATATGCCTCGATGAGGTCGTATGTGCTGTTGTCCACCCTCTTGATGACGGATGTGATGATCGATCCAGGGTAGTACTCATCCTGCACCGTGTCGACGCCGATCGCATAGTTGCCCGTCTCGGAAGCGGCAGCAAGCACGCCCTCTCCAGAGAGGCCGCAGACGCTGAAGATGATGTCGCATCCCTCATTGTATAGGGAAATCGCGCTCTCCTTTCCGAGCGTCGGGTTGGAGAAGTCGAAGCCGAGGTAGTTCACGTAGACCTCTGCATCGGGATTCGCTGCAAGTACGCCCTGCTTGTAGCCGTAGTAGAACTGGTTGATTCCCGGCGCATCGCCGCCAGCGACGCATCCGACCTTATCCGTCTCCGTCATGTAGCCGGCGATGAGGCCAGCAAGGAAGCTGGACTTGTTGACGTTGATCAGAAGCGCTGCGAGGTTGTCTGGGATGACATCGGCCGTGAGCTCGGACGGCGAGGCAAAGGCCTGATCCGGATACTCCTCTGCAAGGTCGAGCATCATCTGCGTATCGAGGCCGACGCCCATGATCAGGTCATATCCCCTGTTGATGGCGCCGCGCATTGCGTTCTCATGCTCGTGCACACCCTGTGTCTCGATGATATCGGCCTTAACGGGCAGCTCGGCATTCGCCCTGATCACGCCTTCGTTGGCGCTATCGCAGAACGACCTGTCTCCGAGAGGGCTCGGAAGGACGACGGCAACCGTCGTCTGTCCGTCATCGGCGCTCTCCTCGGAAGCACCGCCAGCGTATGCCCCGGAAATGAGGATGAGGGCAGCCATCAGCGCAAGAAGCAGTTTCCTTGTCATATAAGGACCTCCTTTTTGGTTATCTTATCTTCCTCACGGCATCCATGAATGCCGCAACTCTATCCTTGTCAGTCATCTCGAAGAAGTCGCCGTTCTTCTTGAATGCCGTTCCGACGACCGCTCCATCGGCGATGGAGAGCTGCTCGGCAACCGTCTCCTTCGTAACGCCTGTGTTGGCGAATACGGGGGTATCGGGAACAGACTGCTTGACCCGTGCAAGCACGCAGGCATCCGTCTTGGCTCCTGCAGTGCGTCCTGAAACGCAGAGAGCATCGGGATGGCAATTGAAGACGGTGGTCTTCGCTATGTCCGCGATATCCCTCGAGGCAAGGTATGTGCTCGCCTCTGGAACGATGTTGAACATGAGCTTCACATTCTCGCCGCCTATTGCGTTCCTCTCTCTCACGGTCCTGCCGCAATCGGTGTTCCAGAGTCCGAAGTCGCTTGCATAGACGCCTGTGAATATCTCGCGCACGAACGATGCTCCCGTCGCGACGGCGAGGGCGCAGGAGGCCTCGGCATCCCAGAGCACGTTCACGCCGAACGGGATCCTGATCTCGCTCTTGAGCTCGCCGATGATCCTCGCCATCGCTATCGCTGTGATCGGATCGGTCTTCGTGAGATACGGAAGGCTGAACTCATTTGAGAACATGACGGCATCGACGCCGCCATCCTGCAGTGCCCTGAGGTTCTCATAGGCCCTGTCGATGACATATCCCATACCCTTCGCCCTGTCGTATGAAGGGTCGCCCGGAAGTGCATCGAGATGGCACATCGCTACGATCGGCTTCGAGGAGCCGTAGACGCTTTCAAGCCATTGGATGCCCATACGCTTCCTCCTTCGGTGTGATCACTTCCACACCAGCTTTAGAGAATGAATCGGCCAGGCCCTGCCCGGGCTCGTGGTCCGTGATGAAGTAGTCCGTCTGACCGAGGTCGCAGATATGCCCGAAGGTTATCCTGCCGACCTTCGATGAATCGGCGAGGACCGCAGTCCTCGCGGCATTGCCGAGGATCGTCTTCTTGATCGCGATGTCGTCGAGGCTGTAGTCGGTGTATCCCGAATCCTTATCCACTCCCCCGATTCCCATGAAGAAGAGGTCGACGTGGAGCTTCGAGAGGAATTCTATCGCGTCGCTTCCGCAGATCGATCCCTCGTGGGGCCTGAGCACGCCGCCCGGGACGATGACCCTGATATTGCTGTGATTCATGCAGTATGCCATGACGCGGAAGCTCGTGGTCACGATCGTGAGGTTCTTAGTGGATAGGAACGGCATGATCGAGAAGCATGTCGAGCCCGTGTCGATGGCTATGACCATGTTCTCCTCGACGAGACTCGATGCCGACTCTGCGATCCGCTCCTTGGCCTCCACATTGATCGATGCCCTGTCCGAGTAGACCGGCTCGCTCGTGAGCGTCCTGACAAGCACCGCTCCGCCATGGGTGCGCCTGATGAGGTTCTTGCCCTCAAGGACGGCAAGATCCCTGCGTATGGTCATCGGGCTGACATCGAGCGCTTCGGCAAGCTGTGAAACCGTAGCGAAGCCCTTGTCCCCGAAAAGCCTTATGATCTCATCCAGACGCCTGTTCAGACCGTACCTCCTTGGTAGAGCCGAGAGAACCGTGCGATAACCCCAGCATATGGGGAAGCCAGAAATGATATGCTTATTTTTCATGCAGATCGTGCAACAATGTCAATCGAAAAAGGTGCAGAAAATGAAAATTTAGCAACAGAAACGACCATGGATTTCAGTGTAATCTGTTGCTTTTGAGCAGATTCGTGTTCTATTGCTATCATAGGTTGTGAGGAATGTTAATTTGCAACAACGTATTGCAACAATCCTGGAACGCTCTGCCGAAACAGTTCGGAGAAGGAAATCCTTCTCCTGAAAGAATTCCTTCCATTGAATTCCCCATCATCGCTTCCTCGAAGCCTTGGAAGGTATGAACAACGTTGGTTTTCGCGCTTGTTCATTCACATTCCTTCGATGAGGGAGGGGCAATTTGACCTGAAACAGGAAGGCGGAGGATCGCTCCTCCGCCGATATTAAGATCCAGGCCCCGGATAAGCCGGGTTCTGTTTAGGTAATCATCTATCTAGGCGCATGGTTGCCCATACGCTCAAGCAGCCTACCCGCAGCCATGGCCGGACCAGCCGACTGCATACTTGGCCTTGCTCCTGGTGAGGTTTGCCGTGCCCTGTCCATCACTGTCCAGGCGGTAGTCTCTTACACTGCCGTTTCACCCTTGCCCTAAGGCGGTCTGTTCTCTGCTGCACTTTCTGTAGCATTGCTGCTCCTGGCCGTTAGCCAGCACCATCGTCCTGTGGAGCCCGGACTTTCCTCTGCTATGCAGCGATTACCTCCGGAACCTGGAAATGATCAGAAGTCCTCGAATCCTCCATCCATGCCCATGGACTCATCATAGGAATCGGAATCCTGCTGAGCTTCGCCGGAAGCGGAGGAAGCCTTGGATTCGGATCCTGTGCCCTTGGACTCAAGCTGCTCGAAGATGAAGTTCTTCTCCGTCTCAGGATCGAGCTGCTCATACCAGATGATCCTGGAGCAGTACGGGCAGTAGTCGATCTCGTTCTTCTCCTGCTTCTCCCTGAGGTCGATGACGAACTGCATGGGAAGCACCCTGTCGCAGCCCATGCAGACCTGTCCGTGCACGGG
>CALXXR010000005.1 GCA_944392735.1 uncultured Spirochaetaceae bacterium
GAGCAGATTGACGAATTCAGCCACGATGAGCGGAAACGCCACCCTGAGGATCAGCGTAGAAACCTTGCCCTTGGAGAAATCTGCCTGATGAACCTTCATTGCACCCACCTGATTGCATCGCAGTATACCCACAATGCAGATCGCCAACAATCACCGCCGCAGCAGACGGCTGTACCGAGGCACCTGATACCGAGCGGTGGTGCCCCGATGCAAATCGATCATCTGCCAAGCATATCGAGGACCCATTTCGGAGCAAGCTCCGGCAACGGGCCGCCATTGCGCCTAGCCTCTCTATATGCCGCTATCGTCTTCTCGCGCTCGTTTTCATATCGGAGCTTCTCCTCCGCCTTCTCGAGCACGATATCGATATGCTTGCGTGGAATCACGCAGACGCCATCGGAATCACCCATGACGAGATCTCCTGGGGAAACCTCCACTCCAGCGCATACGATCGGGGTGTTGATATTCCCCTCGTTCTTCTTCACAGGTCCCCTTGGCATGAATCCTCTGCTGTACACAGGGAATCCGAGCTCGATATTGCCATCGCGATCCCTAGTATAGCCGTCGATGACCATACCTTCGAAACCAGCTGCCTGGCAGGCTCCCATGATCAGATCACCGAAATACGCCCTACCCTGATAGCCTTTCCCGTCGATGACCATCACATAGCCATCGCCAGGCTGGCTGTAGCTGGCGACATGGATGGGGAAATTATCCCCATCCTGCGTCTCCACGGTCAGAGCTGTACCGATGACGATCATCCCTCTCTCGACAGGATTGATGGCTGCATCCATGCATCCCCCATTCGGGATGTCGATTCCTGCCGCCTTCACACCATCCAGAAGAAGCGGGACATTGAGTGAGCGGCATCGTTCGATTATCGCCTCATCCAGAAGCGGTGCGCTTGGATTGATCATTCCTTCCTCCCTATTTGACCATCGGCTTATAAAGCCCCTTCGTGCTGAGCCTGAGCCTGGCAAGCCTCTCCAGCGATTCCTTGTTCGTCAGATGCTTCGACATATCATAGGTGTCGTTGTGGACAAGCTCCTCGAGCCCCACTCTCCAGCCTCCCGGCGGAAGCGTCTTCTCCGGGTATCCGATTGGGATCAGCGTATGGAGGATCAGAGGCTCGGGGATGCCAAGGATCTCCTTGAACGGCCCTTGGGTATGGATGCTCATCCACTGCGATGTCAGGCCCAGCGACTGCGCAGCGAGATGGATGAGCATGGAGGTGTTCGAAAGGCTGTCTGTGAGATGCGTCTGATCCAGACCCATCGTATGGCCGCCGAGAACGGTTCCCCACTGCTTCCTGCCATCTCCGACGACAGCAATGATGACTGGTGCGTCCCTCCACAGATGCCTGGTCTGCTTTATCCGCAGGCCTTCATCGGGATCATCGCAGTCAACCGAATAGCCGCCATGCCTGTACTTGGGCTCCCTCATCTGCTCCATCCACCACATGAGATCCATATCAATCTCGCAATATGCGTCGAAGAGCTTCCTGCGGATGTCCGCATCGCGGACGACTATGAAGCTCCAAGGCTGGGAATTCGCCCCAGAGGGGGCCCAGCGGGCTACCTCCAGGATCTTTTCCACCAGATCATCGGCGACAGGAGCTGCGCTGAAGTTGCGGCAGGTGCGCCTGTGCTTTGCTATATCCAGCAGGACTTCGTACTTATCCATCTGTTCCATTCATCGCTCCATGATCAGAGATAATCGACGAACTGCATGATCTCATCGTAGATCTGTGCATCCAGCGCTTGGTATTCCTCTCCGAAGATGAGGTCGAGGTTGATTCCATTCGCTGCGGCATAATCGGTGAATGAAGGATCATTGAGGGCGACCTCGAAGGCATCCACGAGCTTCTGCACGATCTCGTCGGGGGTCTCAGCAGGAGCAAGAAGGCCTCTTCTCATCGTAAGGAACGGGAAGGTGTAGCCCTCTTCCACGATCGTCGGTACATCCGGAATCGCGGCTACCCTCTCATCCGCGAGGATGCAGAGAGCTCTGACCTGATTGTTGTTCATCACGACATCGAACGAGGTGACGGTGAATGTGACATCTCCATTCATGACCGCGAGCGTGCATGGCTGGCCACCATTGTATGGGACTTCCGCATAGTCGATTCCAAGTGCATCGGCCATGATCCTGCTCTGGAGGAACATCGCCCCTCCGATTCCGGAGTTCGCATTGGAGGCGTTGTTGGTTTTGCAGTACTCGATGAGATCCGCAACCGACTTTATCGGGGAATCCGCACGGACGATGACGGCATACGGCGTGGCATCGATCGAGGCTATGTGCTTCATATCCTTGATGCTGTATTCACAGTCCTTGGATATCTGCGTAACCGTCGTAAGCGGCGATGAATGGGCAAGGATCGTGTATCCATCGGGATTGGAATTCCATACATAATCGCATGCAAGCTTTCCACCCGATCCTTCCTTGCTTTCAAGAACAAGCGATGTTCCAAGCTCCTTCTGAAGCACAGGCTGCATCTGCCTGATGAAGAGGTCAGGACCGGAACCAGCTGCGGACTGGTTGATGATGTGGATAGGCTTCGATGGCCACTTCGAGAGGTCCTCCTCCGAGCCACCGGCATAGACAGCAAGGGCTGCCGATACAAGAACAAGCAGCATTGCAAGCGCTTTCTTCATTTCTCTTCTCCTTTTTTCTTCGCAAAGTGCGGTTTCACGATTGGTATGATGATCACTGCAGCAAGCAGGATCGCGAGGGCGAGCGTTATCGGGCGCGTCCAGATGAACGAGAGATCTCCATAGATGATCAGGGACCTCCAGAGGTTCGATTCGACTGTCGGCCCAAGAATGAGGCCGAGGATGAAGCAGACCATCGGATAATGTGCCTTCTTCAGGTAATAGCCAAGGATTCCGAACGCGAACATCAGCAGCACATCGAACATATATCCGCGGACGCTGTATGTTCCGAGCGCGCAGAGGATCACGATGGACGGAACAAGGATCTGATACGGCACGACCGTGACCTTCGCGAAGAAGCGAAGAAGCGGAAGTCCGATGATGACTATTGCGAAGCACGTCCAGACAAGTCCCCAGAAGAACGTGTAGAGCGTCGATCCCGCATCGAGGAAGAGCCGAGGACCAGGAACGATGTTATGGATCATCAGGAGCCCCATCAGAACTGCGCTCGTAGCGCTTCCTGGAATACCGAATGCAAGCGTCGGGATGATTGCGCTTCCGATCGTGGCGTTATTGGCAGCCTCAGGCGCAATGACGCCCTTGATGTTCCCCGTTCCGAAGGTATCCTTATCCTTCTCAGTCGCCTGCGTCGTCGAATAGGCAAGCATTGCAGCCACGCTTCCGCCAGCACCTGGCGTTACACCGAGAAGCACACCCAGAAATGAGCATCTAAGGGTGATCTTCCAATGAGTGAAGCACGCCTTCACGCCATCCATGAGCCTTCCTCTAAGCTTGGTGTCTCCTGATATGCTCTGCGCTTCCTCTGCCATGGCTATAGCCTGCGAGAAGCCGAAGATACCGACAGCGATGATCATGAAGTCGATTCCATCATCGAGATACATGATTCCGAAGGTGAAGCGATCGTATCCTGTCATCGGATCTCCACCTATCGTGGCGATCACAAGTCCGAGGAAACCGACAAGAAGTCCTTTCGAGAGCGACTCATGCGAGGAGGCGGCTATAACACCCAATCCCACCATCGCCATCATGAACTGCTCCGGCGCACCGAAGTAGAGGACGATCTTCGACATCAGCGGCGTAAGGAACATAAGCGCTATGCATGAGAAGAAGCCTCCGATTGCAGAAGCCGTGAGGGAAGCACCAAGCGCTTCCTTGCTCTGGCCCTTCTGCGACATCGGGAATCCATCGAAGCATGTTGCGGTGTTGGTTGGAGTCCCTGGGATTCCCAGAAGAACGGATGTGATTGAACCACCATACATTGCTCCCTGATAGATTCCTGCCGCAAGCAGAAGCGCGTGAACGGGTTCCATGCCATATGTAAGGGGGATAAGCAGCGCGATTCCAGTCGTAGCGCCAAGGCCCGGAAGAGCACCGATGATGATTCCGGCGAATGTTCCGATGAACATATAGAGAAGATTCACCGGGAGCACTGAGGAAAAGAGACCTCCGATTATTCCTTCCATTACGACCTCCTAGAACAGCCACTCGAAGAAGAGACCTTCGGGCAGGAAGATGTAGAGCAGACGACTGAAGATGAAATAGACCGCGATGATGACAACCGCAGCGCCGATATTGATGGCAACAGGCTTCTCCATCTTGTAGATCACGGTGAACGCAATCGTAAGCGCTATGGAGGATACAATGAACCCGAATAGCCACATCAGGATGATATATCCAACCATAAGGGCAGCAGCTACGGCAAAATTCCTTGCGTTCTTATGGATCGGCTTCTGCTTCCCTGTTCCGTTCCGGACAGCCTTCACTATCTCGATTGCAGCAGTGAGCATAACTACGGCTGCACAGAAAAGAGGATACCTCAAAGCCTCCATCGGGAGCTTGTTGATGAGGATGCCATCCAGGCAGATGATGGCCACGATTGCGGCTATCACGATTGCCATGACACCTTCGAACTTCATTCTCTTTCCTTCCATATGCACCTCACAAAAGCTCTGTGGAGACCACAGGGAATGTCCTTGCAAAGCTCTCCGCGTACTTATAGTCCTGGCAGCCCGAAAGCCTTCTCGCATGATTGCCTCTCATGAATGCACGCTGCGTGTAGTACTCGATGAGATGGGACTGCGCCTTGAAGCATTTCATTGCTGCGACCTTCTTCTCATATACCGGCGTGATATCGATGAACTGGCCCGGGACATAATGCGACAACTCCGTCTGATGGGGCTCGAAGCCGAAGATCTGCATCTGCTTCGTCGTCTTGGTCCCTTCCATCTTCACGCCATTGGAATTGGACATGACGCTGCAGCGGAAGACCAGATCGCTGACGGTATTGTGATCGGGATTGAGTATGTCGAAGCGATCATGGGAGATGATGTAATCAGGGGCGAACTCCCTGATCTTGCGTACCATCCTCTCCTCAAGCGCCTTGTCGACAACGATCGGATAATCATCATAATCCCAGAACTCGATGTTCTTCACGCCAAGTATCTCCGCAGCAGCCAAGGTCTCGCCCTTCCGGACTTCCTTTACGCTTTCAGCTGTTGCTCCAGGAGCCTTCCAGAGATCGTTCGATTCGCCTCTGACTCCGAATGTGAGCACGACGACGCAGACCTCTGCGCCCTCCTGGATATACTTCGCTATCGTCCCGCCGCTTCTCCAGACATAATCAGCAGCGTGTGCGGAGACAACGAGCAGCCTCTTTCCCTTTATCATCGATAACCTCCTTATTTTCCGAGAAGCCAACGCGGGTTGTCGGATACCATCTTCCGGATATCAGGCTCCGGAATTCCGTTATCGAACAGATCCTCGCAGTACTTCTGCAGCCCCTCATCCGGATAAAGGCCCTTCTTCTGCCCAAGGTCCGTGGACAGGACCACATGCTCGCTTCCGATTGCCTTGATCTGCTCGAGCTCCATTGCGAAATCCGACTTGCCTGTTGCATATGTCGTATAGCAATGCTCCATATACGCGCCGTACCCAATGAGCTTCCGCTGCTCATCCACCGAATACCGCGTAGTTGGGAATGTAACGTGCGTGACGATGATCTTCTTCACACCTCGACGTGCAGCTTCAGGAATGAGGGCAAACGCTTCATCATGGGAAATGTGCCCGGTAGCGAGGATCACATCGTTTTTTGCGATTATATCCAGGACCTGCAGCACGTTTTCCTTGAGCGCACCGTCTGAATCAAGGAGGGATATCGTAGGATTTGGTACACCATCATCCCTGAGCTGCATGACGATCTTCGCCCAATAGGGCTGTATCCTGCATTCCGGGCTGAAGACGAATGATCTTTCGTTCTCGCTATCGCATGTTGGGAACCAGACCAGCTTGATTCCGGAGCGGCAGGCCATCTCCATCGCCGACGGATTGATTCCTCCGACAGAGCTGTTAAGGGTTATCGTACCTATGGCTTCACAGCCCGGAACCATCTTATTGACCAGTTCCGCCCTTTCCGATGTGCAGAAGTAATGTGATTTGATCGCATATCCCGCCATACCGGAATCGACGATCCTCTGCGCCATTTCGATGTCGTCCATCTTCCTTGGCAGCACATCAGGTGCCGAATGGACATGCAGGTCATATGCCCCTTCAAGGAAATTCCTCATATCTCAGCCTCCAGCTCAATAACGTTTTGCACGATTGTTCAACAATCCTGTTAAAAACTTTAGCACTTATGCCCCTCAAGTCAAGCTTAAAATTCACAAGTGTTGATAATCGCGATTGACAGACCCATATCCTCATGGGAAAATGCAATCAGGTATATTATATTTTGTCTAACAATCTTGGATTTCAGGGAATATGGCAGAAGACACGAAAAGCAGCAGGATATATGAGGAGCTGAAGAACGAAATCAGCAGGGGCACCTACCCGCCAGCCTTCGCTCTGACTGAATCGGAGCTTGCCGGCAGATTCAACGTGAGCCGCAACACGATAAAGAAAGCGCTGCTTATGCTTGAATCCGACGGCCTAGTGACCATGGAGAACAACAAGAGCGCAAGGATACGGACCTTCTCAATAGACGAGGTCCTGGAATTCCTCGAAGTCAGGGAAGAGCTCGAAAGCTTCATAATAAGGAATGCCATCAGGAACATCACCGATCAGCAGATAGACAAGCTGTCGGAGCTTCTTGAACGCATGAAGGTCCTGAAGGAAGAGAAGAACCTGATCGAATACAGCAACTGCAACCGCCAGTTCCATTCGATAATCTACGATGCCTGCACGAACAGGACGGCCGTGAATCTCACGCTGAGCCTCAAGGAGCAGATGAAGAAATACAACGGCAAGACGATCTTCGCACCGGGACGCGACGATGCTTCCCTCGCAGAGCACACGAGAATACTCGAAGCGATAAGGAACAAGGACGAGAAGACCGCTGAGCTGTACATGAGGATACACATCAGGAACGTAGCCAGCACATTCAAAAGCTATTACAGCCTTCTCTTCTGACCCCATTCGGTCTGCCTCGCGATTGTGCTATCATCGCAAAGGGGCCGAAGCATAGACTCCGGCTCCAGGGGGTCTATATGGCGAAGATCGTCAAGGTGGAAGAGGAAAAGGTCCTCATAGGAATGGATGATGGAAGCCTGAAGGAAGCGACAAGGGAATCCTTCGACTTCGAACCTGTCATCGGCGACGAGATCGAGATCTATGAAAGCTCAACCAGAACCGTCGTCATAAGGAAGGAGAAGAAGGAACCGGAGAAACAGGAAGGCATCAGCATCAACGTGAACAATACAGTCAGTACAGCACAGCCTGTGCAGACGGTTTCCTCGACGAAGGTCGTCAGCAAGGTGGCATACTGCCTTCTGGCATTCTTCCTTGGAGGTTTTGGAATCCACAAGTTCTATGCTGGCAAGACCGCAGCAGGAATCTGCTATCTTCTCTTCTGCTGGACGCTCATACCATCCATCCTCGCCTTCATCGACTTCATCATCGGCCTCTGCAGGCACTCTGACGCAAACGGCAACATCGCAATCTAGCAAAGTTGGCAGGATCAGCCTCCTGAAGCGTATATGCATCACAGGAGGCTGAAATGGCTGGAATCAAGAACGACGCACAGTATAATGACGACATGAAGGGAATCGCGATATCGCAGTTCGGTTTTGAGAGACGCATAGAGGATGATGCGCTGTACGTGGACAAGACAAGGTATATCTACGATCTTGTCCGATCGGAGAGGGGCAATTTCTTCTTCCTTTCCCGTCCCAGAAGGTACGGTAAATCCCTCTTCTGCTATACGCTGCATTCCCTCTTCGAGGGCAGGAAGGAGCTCTTCAAGGGACTGTATATCGCGGAGAAGACCGACTACGACTTTCCCAAGTACCCTGTCCTGCACTTCGACTTCAGCGGTATGGATCTCCTGAATGAAGAGTATTTCATGTCATCTTTCAGATCAATGGTCAGATGGGAAGCGGAGCATAACGGGATAACGATACAGGATGATGCACCGGCAGCAATGCTTCAGAATCTCATCAATGAGCTCTATCAGCGCGAAGGGGATATCGTAATCATCATCGATGAATTTGATGCCCCGATCACGTCAAGCATCAACAAGATCGAGCTGACGGAGACGATAAGAGCGGCCTTCAACGCATTCTATGCGACGATCAAGAAGAACATACTGCGCATACGCTTCTTCTTCATCACCGGTGTCACCAAGCTGCAGAACCTATCGATCTTCTCTGCGATGAACAATCTTGTAGATATCTCGATGGATCCGGACTTCGCAGCAGCCTTCGGCTACACGGAGGAGGAACTCGATCAGTACTTCGGGGAGGGAATCGACGAGTATCTGGAAACCCATGATGTGCCATATACCAAGGAAGACTTCAGGAAGAAGATCAAGGACTATTACGACGGATACAGGTTCTCACAATACTCCGACATAACCGTCTACAACCCTGTTTCCATAGGGATGCTCTTCATATGCGACTTCCGCTTCGACAACTACTGGGAAGCAACAGGAGTATCCACGCTTGTCGTGAACCTTGCATCCAGCTTTGATCTGGCGGATATCCTTGGAGACACGATCTCCGTCCCGATCGCTTCATTCAGGACCTTCGACATCTCCGAGATCCAGCAGAAGAAGCTCAATAGGAATTCCGTCGTCGCCCTGCTCTACTACGCCGGCTATCTTACGATATGCGGATACGAGGACCAGATGGTCTACCTCAGGTTCCCGAATGTGGAGGTCGGCAGCTGCTTCACCGACAACCTTCTTGCCCGCTACACATACGACATGGATGGATCGGAAGTCGAGATGTGGCTCTTCCATTTCATGAAGGCATGCAAGGCCGGCGATGAGGAGAAGGCGATGGAGCTTCTCGAGACCTACTTCGAGGCATTCTCCTATGAGCTGATCGGAAAGAATCCCGAGAAGCACTATCAGGCAATATTCCATGCCATCTTCATCATCGCAGGCATCCGCGCGATAAGCGAGGACAGGGGAATCCATGGCAGAGCCGAAGAAGCCATCATCGCCGACAACCACATATGGATATTCGAGCTCAAGGTCGACGGCAGCGCAGATGCCGCCCTCAAGCAGATGCAGGACCGAGGCTACGCGGACAAGTACCTCTACCTGCTCAAGCCTGGCATGGAGATCCACAGGATCGGAATCAGCTTCTCGTCAAAAGAAAGGAAGATCTCCGAGTGGAAGAGCCTGGATCGCTGATTCCTTCAAGGCTATATGGGAAACCGGCAAACGACTGGGTCCGCAAGCTCCCAGCCGTTTGCCATTGCATGAATCAATTGAACAACCACTTAATGTCCATCAAACAACCGTCAAACAAATTCTTTGTTGCTACATAAGGAATTAGCTGAGAAATGACACCAATCTGAAGATTCTCATCAAACAAATTCACGCCCAGAAGGGAAGATATCGCCTTGCCTTGGCTCCTTTCGACTCATCCTCTATCTTGATGTATCCCTTCTCGATTGCTTCACCAAGCAGGCGCGAAACCACCGCGCTGTTCGAGGCGGATATGCCAAGCCTTTCACGTATCACCGAATTCGAGACGGGAATCGATTCGATGTACTTCAGGCATGTCGAGATATAGCAGGTCCAGATCCTGACATCCTTCGGCCAATCACGCAGATCATCAAGGCCCCAAAGCCTTATACGCGTGAATCCTGTGTCGGTCTCAACTACAGGAGATGGCAGATGATGGCTTTCCATTCCTGCCTCCATGCGATCGAAGCCGCTTCCACGCTCCTCGCATACACGTACCCGCCTCAAAAACGCAGCCATTGCTTCATTTCTCGCACGAGGTGGAGCATCTATGATCCTAGCCAAAGGCACAAGCAGGCTGCCAGGATTCGTTCCTTCAACTCGGTCGCTGAAAACCTCCACGACAGGACCACTGCCTGCAGCTGTCAGATCCTGATGTATGATGATGTTCGCAATAACCTCTCTGATGGCAGATTCCGGATAGGCCTTCCTATCCTTTCTCAGACCGCCGCCGATCTCTTCCGTCGATGAGATGAACCCATTGACCGTGGCACATGCATTTTCGAAAGAAATGGCATATCCCTGCATCAACGTCACATCATTGCTTGCCTCCACTCTCCCAGTGCCGCTATATCTGATTATCCGCAGCGCTTTGCTTGCCAGCGATGGGAATGCGGAAAGATTCCTTGCAAACAGCAATGCGCCAAGGACAGTGATGGAGAAGGTGCCGTTATCGTCCTTCCTGACGAAATCCTCATCGAGGAGCTTCTCCAGCTGCAGGTCAGCAGAAGAAGGAATAGGAAGCCCTTGGACAACAAAATATGCCTCTGTTGCAATAAGTTCCACTATCGCGCCGCTGCTGAGCCCTTCCTGAACCACTCGCTTCTCTCCTAGATTGCGGTCGAAATGCCTCCACAGCTCACGCTCCATCTCCGGATAATCCGAAAGCCGCTGATTATGCGAACCGATCCGGATATAGGCCTCCCTATCGAACCTCACCGGAGAAGATGACGCAGCCGGGATCTCAAGAAGAACAACATGCTTGCCATCCACCTCAAGCTCAACGAAGCCGACAGCAATCCGTGGGGATGTCTTTGCTGCAAGCCATACAGACAGATCCTGATTGCCATTCTTCGCCTCAAAGGGCTTGAATGCAGTGCCGATGACCTTATGAGTCGAATCATCAACGCCCCAGACAAGATAGGCATATGGATGATTTTCCAATGCGGCACTATTGCTGAGAGCGGAGATATACTCCCCGATTCTCTGTGGATCGGAATTGTTCACCTTGAACTCAAGCCAGTCCTCTTCTGCTGAATAGCTTCTGAGAATGCTCAGGAGCGCTGAGTAGTCATAATCGGTACGCATACCATGATTATACCAACCAAAACCAATCTGTCAAACAATCATCAAACAATTGTCAAACAAATTTATTGTTATTGTATAAGTAATTAACTAGAAAGTAATGTCAATTTGAAGATTCTCATCAAACAATTATCAAACAACTATCAAACAAAATAGAACAATCTGCACTCCTGCAGAAAAATGCAAAATAGAACAAAATGCGCTTGACGAT
>CALXXR010000006.1 GCA_944392735.1 uncultured Spirochaetaceae bacterium
GCCTTGGCTCCTGGCCGCTGTATGGCGCTCTTGAGGGAGAGCTGTGGAGCATTCGATAGATCGGGCTTCTCTCCTGTTGTCGTGATCGTCACCTTGTCGTTTGCCTTCCAGAGGAATCTGGAGAGAAGGATGATGACGCAGACTATGCTCTGCGCGCTTCCGATCGCGATATAGCCGCTTCTCCACGAAAAGCCATTGGCGAATAGGTATGAGAGCAGGAATGGCCCTACGAGCGTGCCTATCCCCCAGAACGCGTGGAGGAAGTTCATCGCCTTTGCCTTGTAGTGCAGGGCGACGTAGTTGTTCAGCCCCGCATCCACGGCACCTGCTCCTATCCCGAGGATGAATGCTGCTGCGATCAGGATGGGGAAGGAGTGGATGGCTGAGTATGCAAGGAGCGCTGCTGCAGTAAGCGCTACCGATACGGCCGTCACGCCCCATGTCGAGAATCTGTCGGAGAGCTTTGCGTATACAAGGCTTGATAGCGTCGTGCCGATGCAGACGGTGAAGGAGATATATCCTGCTGATGATACCGGTACGCCGAGATCCGGATACATCATCGGCCATGCAGCTCCGAGCATGGAGTCGGGAAGCCCTAGGGAGATGAATGCGATGTAGATCACGATCAGGAGAAGGAGCGATAACATGGTGGGAGTCTAGCACACAGCTGGAGCTGCTGGAAGCTTCTTCTCCTCCTCTCCAAAGCCCATGAACCTGAGCGGATTGCGCTCGGCGATGAGCTCTATCTCAAAGTCGGTGAACGGAGAGCGCTCGAAGATGGAGAGATACTCCGTGTATGACTCCACCTTCAGCAGGTTCACGGAGAAGTCGGAGCCGAAGAGGATCCTAGAGAGAAGCTTCTCCCGCTTGTCCTTCGGCTGGTCTGAAAGGTATGCATTGAGATCCTCATAGAATCCAGGATTGGCGCCTGTGAACGAGAGGTCGGAGTAGACATTGTCGAAGTCCATCATAAGCGAGATGATCGATGAGAACCATGGGCTGTCGGGATGGTGCTTGAGGCGTGCCGCGATGCTCTGCACATTGCTTCTGGATGCGATGGCATACTGCTTGCCGAAGTGCGCGAAGTCGATGATGAGCTTGGGGTAGTTCTCCAGCACTGTCCGCCATGCAGATGGATCGGTGCAGGCCCATGCCTCCTCCGCGGATATCCCTCGGAACCCCTGATCGTCAGCATGCGTGGTGATCGGCACTCCATTGTCCTCGCAGAATGCGTAGAGATAGCGGTGCTTCTCGAGAGTCTCCCTGTCGTTGGGCCATGGCTTGAAGCCAAGAGGCGGATAGATCTTGATGCCATAGCACGGCTTGGATGGCACCGAATGCGATCTATGCATCCTGTGCGTCGTGTTTATATACCGCTCCAGATGGGATTTCAGGAACTGGAAGGAATGAAGACGGGGATCGATGCCCATGAACGGATAGAACTCGAAGAGGCCATTGGGCCTGATGCGGTAGTATTCATGCATGCCTTCGATCGTGGCTTCTATGTATGGCGTGAGCTTATCCTCGGAGGGGAAGGTGTAGTAGATGCTGTCAAGCATCCGCTGGTCCTGGGAGAAGTCCATGATGAGCGGGAACATGAGCATCCTCTCCGCCTCCATCGTGCGGAAGTGCAGCCTGCCGTCGTGGATGTAGGGCAGGATCGGGGCGTATTCATGCTTGCGCTCCGATGTATACAGCCCCTCCAGGTCATCCTCCATCATGGCGAATGTCCTTCCGATGGGGCGGGTGAATGCGGAGAGCGTGTTCGTCAATGCATTGAGGAAGTTCTCGCCCTTCATCATCTGCGGCGTGATGATGTAGTTCGTCGCCGCATTCGCCGAAAGCAGGCCGGCTGCCGAATCATAGAGCGAGCTGAGGAATGCCGGGAAGTTCGGCTCGTTCATCGTCATCGCGTGGAAGTGGCAGTCGGCGAAGTGCTTCATCAATAGTAGACGATCGTGTCGTCCTCCAGCTCCGTGTTCCTCAAGGTCTCAGTGATGGCTCCGAAGTGCTGGGTGAATCCATAGGGATTCTCCACTCTGAAATCCGTCTCCGAGAAGCGTGGGTGGGACAGCCTTACATCCACTCCATCGCCTCCGAGCTTGGAGCCCATGGCGCTGTACACAGCTTCCACGCGCTTCTTCGCTTCCTCCTCCGTGATTCCGGTGTATGCGACGAGATCGACGAAGCGGGAGACGATCGTGGCCTTGCCGCTGCCAGGTGCAACGGCGTAGCCGCCTGGATAGAAATGGATATGTCCATCCTTCTCCAGCTCATCCATTATGATCGTCTTCTGCTTGACGCGGGCTTCATTGAATGCGTCATCGAGCCTGGGGTAGGCCTCCTTCTTGGTCGCTTTCGCCCAGATATTGCATTCGGCTATGAAATAGCTGTCATCGGAGGGCGTGCGCGTCCTGTTCGCTTCTGTCATGAATTCCCTGCCTTGGAGTATGAGGTACGGGGATTCGGACAATGCCTCCAGCTCCTCGCCGATCCTGTCATTCAGCTCGTGGAAGTATCTGAGGCGTCCTTCGAAAGCGTTTGCTATCACTTCCTGGATCTCCAGATCCGGATCGGATGAAAGCGCGCCCTTGACCATGCGCTTGAAGCGCCGGAGCGTCGATATATCGACATCGTCGGCTTCGAAGAAGTCGGTGAAGAGCGCCATGAATGCATGGTGGTCATCCGTCTCCGCCAATGTGCAGTAGGCGGGCGCGTAGAGGAAATCGTCAGCCCCGTCAGCTTCATGGTAGAGCCTTTCGATCAGATTGCTGCGGCTCTTCTGGATATCTGCCTTGAGAGCCTTCAGCGGATCCTTTTCATGCATAGCCTCCGAAAAGAGGCGGCAGAATGCGTTTATCTCGATGATCATATGATTCCTTTGCCAAGATGGCGGGTCGCCCCGCCATATCCTTGGTCAGAGTCCCATCTTCTGCTTCATCTTCGACCAGGAGTCCTTGAGCGTGACGGTCCTGTTGAATACGAGATGCTCGGGAGATGAGTCCTTGCTGTCGGCCATGTAGTATCCGTTCCTGATGAACTGGAGATAGTCGCCGGGCTTTGCCGTGGCGGCCTCCTCCTCGATCCTTGCGTCCTTGATGACGATGAGCGAATCGGGGTTGAGGTCATCCAGGTAGTTTCCTGTCTCCGCGCCGGGATTCTCAGCCTTGAAGAGCTTGTCGTACTGCCTCACCTCGGCGGTGATGGAGTGCGTTGCCGATACCCAGTGGCTTGTGCCCTTGACCTTCCTTCCATCGGCAGTCGTGCCGCCTCTGGATTCGGGATCGTATGTGCAATGGATCGCCGTGATGTTCCCATCCGCGTCCTTGTCGACGGAGACGGCCGTCACGTAGTAGGCGTGCTTGAGCCTGATCTCATTGCCTGGATACAGCCTGTGGTAGCCCTTCACTGGCACTTCCATGAAGTCCTCGCGCTCGATGTAGAGTTCTCTCGTGAATGCGACCTTGTGCGTTCCCGCGTTCGGATCCTCTGGATTGTTCTCCGCCTCGAAGTACTCGACCTTGTCATCTGGATAGTTGTCGATGATGACCTTCACCGGATCGAGGACGGCCATGAGCCTCTTCGCTCTCTTGTTCAGGTCCTCGCGCACGCAGAACTCCATCAGCGAGTAGTCGACAACGGATTCGACCTTCGCGACTCCGACGCGCTGCACGAAGTCCTTCATCGATTCCGGCGAGTAGCCCCTTCTCTTGATTCCTGCGATGGTCGGCATCCTTGGGTCATCCCATCCTGAGACGAAGTTGTTGTTCACGAGGTACAGCAGCTTTCGCTTCGACATCAGCAGGTAGTTGATGTTGAGCCTTGCGAACTCATACTGATGCGGCGTGTGCTCGATGCCGTCGATCGCCGTCGCCCAGTCGTATGCGGGCCTGTGGTCCTCGAACTCGAGCGTGCAGATCGAGTGCGTGATGCCTTCGATGGCATCGGAGATGGGGTGGGTGAAGTCGTACATCGGATAGATGCACCACTTCTTCCCCGTCCTCGGGTGCTCTGCGTACTTGATGCGGTAGAGCGCGGGATCGCGCATGTTGATGTTCGGGCTTGCCATGTCGATCTTCGCGCGGAGCGTGTATGCGCCTTCCGGGAACTCCCCGTTCTTCATCCTCATAAAGAGGTCGAGGTTCTCCTCGATGGACCTATCCCTGTCTGGGGAGTTCTTCCCCGGCTCGGTGAGCGTGCCGCGGTACTCCTTCATCTGCTCTGGCGTGAGGGAGTCGACATAGGCCTTGCCTTCCTTTATGAGCCTGACGGCTATCTCGAAGAGCTGGTCGTAGTAGTCGGATGCGTAGTAGGTCTTCTCTCCCCAGTCGAATCCGAGCCAGTGGATGTTGTCCTTGATGGAGTCGATGTACTCCTGCTCCTCCTTCGCCGGGTTCGTGTCGTCGAGCCTGAGATGGCATATTCCGCCGTATTTCTCAGCCAGTCCGAAGTTGATGCAGATCGCCTTGATGTGCCCGATATGGAGGTATCCATTCGGCTCCGGTGGGAAGCGGGTCACGATCGTGTCGTTGGGTACCCTGCCTGCCTTGAGGTCATCCTCTATGATCTTCTCGATGAAGTTCAGAGGCCGCTCTTCCTTGTTTTCCATATTCACCATCCTTTTCAGGCCTTTCAAAGGGCCCTTTGAGATGGAGGAAGTCTATCATAGATAGCTGCTTTAGAATACCTCGAGCTCCACCTCTCCCTCGCCTTTGGATGACAATCCGAAGGAGATGGAGCTGGAGAAGGCCTCCTTCTCGATGGAGAGGATCGCCTCATCGCCGGAGTGGAATGACAGGCGCTTTCCTTCCTTCACAAGCTTCAGCGAGCGGATCGGGGCATGCGGTATCTCCGTCCTCACGCCCTTGAAGGAGATGACGATGCGCTCCTCACCGAAGACGATGTACTCCTGAGGCGTGTGCAGGAGCGTCAGGGCCGCCTTCGCCTCTGATGAGTATGAGATCGACATCTCTCCATCCTCACCAAGCACGAAGAGGACGGAATGGGCATCCTCGGAGCGGAATGCTATCGAGTGCAGCGTCATCCTCATCTTCTCGGGCCTGCCGATCCAGACCGCTTTCTTTGTGTTCATATCACGAGTATAGCTGTTCTTGCCATGGGTAATCCACAGGGGCTAGACTTGCTGTATGATCGCTGTCATCGGAGAGATGGCCACCGTCTTCGAAAAGCGCGACGGCTGGCATATGGAATATGGTGGAATGGGCTACTGCTGGGCATCCAGGCTCAAGGAGGAGGGGCAGGATGCGCTTCTTCTCTCGGTGCTCCCCTCGGGAAATGTCGGAAAGGGCATGGCCGAGGCATTGGTGGCGAAGGGGATCGTCTTCGACCCCGATCTGCTGCAGCCGATGGCTCCCGCCATCTCCATCGATGGCGAGTGGTTCATCAGGAGCTCCTCACCCACTGCGCTGAGCGCGGAGCGGGTTGCGGATGCATTCTCCTATTTCGCGGATATCCGATCAGTCGTCATCTCCTCGGTGCTGCTTTCGTACAATCCAGCAGCATCCGCGATCCTCGACTCCGTGTCGTTCATGTCGCCGCGTCCCCGCGCAGCGATAGACCTCTCCGCTCCGGAGGGTGCTATCGGATCGAAGGATCTGATGGATCGAACGCTTAGGTCGTTCTCCGCCTGCGTGGACGATATCCTCATAAGCGATGACAAGGAAGCGATCCTTGGGTTCGTCAGATGACGCCGAACCTTTCGAGGGCGTAGGCTATGCCGTCCTCATCGTTGGAGCGCGTGACGTAGTCTGCAGCTGACTTCGCCGTCTCCGATCCACCAGCCATGGCGATGCCGAGTCCTGCAGCCCTCAGCATGCCGGCATCGTTGTCCCAATCCCCGAACGCTATCGTCTCATCGATCCCGATTCCGAGATGGCGCGAGACGATATCAAGCGAGTCGGTCTTGTCGATCCCGGGAGGAAGGACCTCTATGTTCGTCAGGCTGGAGCTGAGGATGCGTGCCTCGTTGCCGACGATTCTCCTAAGGTCCTCCACGATGCGGGCTATCTTACCCGCGTCGCTGTCCTTGACGAGGATCTTGCAAGGCTCCTGCGAGAGGGCCTGGCAGACCTCATCGTAGCTGGAGATGTCCATGCGCACGCCCACATCGCCGCAGATCCTGTTCTGCATCTCGTACCAGCTGTCGTCGGCGTCGATGGCGAAGCGCATCTCGCTGAAGGCTATGAGGGATTTCACACGTCCCTTCAGGTATCTGGCGGCCGCTTCATATGGATGGCGGTCTATGAGGATCCTCCTCAGGTGCTCATCCCCATCCTTGATGATGGCGCCGTTGATCGCCGAGAAGATGACGGGTATCCCCAGCTGGTTGGAGGCCATCTCCATACCCTTGATGTAGCGGCCTGAGGAGAGGACGATCCTGACTCCCTTCGCGTATGCCTTCCTGAGCGCTTTTCTCGTCCTTTCCCCGACCCTCAGGTCGGAGTCCAGGAGCGTGCCGTCGATGTCGGTGAAGATGGCTGAGTACATGCCAACACTATAGCGAGGAATGGCTGGGGTGTGAAAGTGGTTGCACCGCGGCTCTCGCTGTGGTACCAATCTCCTTATGAAGCTGTCTCTGCTGGCGATTCCCATCCTCATCATCAGCCTCCTTGCATCGTGCAGCGAGGAGAGCATCAGCGATTCGCGCATCGCGATGGGGACGCTGATCACGGCAACGCTCCCTGAAGGCGATGAGGCTGCCTTCGATGATATCTTCTCCTCGATATACCAAACGGATAGGGAGATCTCTAGGTACACCGAGGGCTCGTTCATATATGAGATAAACGAGAATGCCGGAATCGCACCGGTCGCTGTTCCCGAGGATATCTTCACCCTCATCTCCAGAGCCATCGATATGGCCTGCTATACCGATGGATTGTTCAATCCTGTAATCGGTCCGCTTTCGGAACTATGGGGAATGGGAACTGAGAATGCGAGAGTGCCCTCCGAAGAGGAGATCGAGGCGGTGCTCCCGCTCCTGGATTATCGCATGATCGTCCTCGATGAGGAGGAGTCGTCCGTCTATCTGCCCATGGAGGGCATGGCGCTTGACCTGGGCGGGGTGGGGAAGGGCTTTGCCGCTGACAGGGTGCGTGAGGATCTCGAGGATATGGGGATCGAGCGCGCTCTCGTGAACCTTGGAGGGAACCTCCTTGTGCATGGGGATGGATGGCGGATCGGCATACGCGATCCGAGGCGTGATGGATCGTACACGTTCATGACGCTCTCGCTTGGAGATGAGATGGTCATAACCTCCGGCGGCTATATGCGCTATGTGGAGAAGGACGGGGTGAGATACAACCACATACTCGATTCATCCACGGGCTATCCCTATGATTCGGATATCCTCTCCGCCACGGCCATCACGCCCGATGGCACCTTTGGCGATATGCTCTCCACCGTCTTCTTCGCCGCAGGCTCGGAGCGTGCGCTCGAGATCGCGGAGGATCTGGACGTGAGGGCAATCCTACTGCTGGAGGACGGGACCGTCATCGACTCTGATGGCGCGGATGGCGATGTAGCAGTCGTGGAGGAATGAGTCGATCGGCTCGAATGACGAGACGTCGGAGAAGAAGCCCGTGATGGCGAAGCCATGGTCGACAAGACCGCCTATGATCGAATCGAGCGTATGGGAGTACTCAACCGTATCGCCCTTGGAGATGCGCCTCTCCAGCTCCTTTCGTGATAGCGAGACCTCGTCGGAGAAGGGCAGCGTGTACTTCACCTTCATGCGCCCCTTCGCAAGGAGAGCGTCATCGAAGAGATAGAGGGCGGGATTGGCGATGCCGAATATATAGCTTCCTCCGATCCTCAGCACCCTTGCAGCCTCTCCATACACCTTGGAGATGTCTGGAAGGAAATTGAGCGAGACCGGGGAGATGATCGCATCGAAGGAGGCATCGGGGAATGGGGAGAGGTCATCCATGCTCATCCTGTGCAGCTTCGCCTCCAGACCATAGCGCTCAAGCGCTTCCCTGTCCTTGTCGAGCATTCCCGGGCTGATGTCGACGCACTCGGTCTGGCAGCCGTAGGCGGCGAGCATGGGCGTCTGCTGCCCTCCCGCGCCTCCGAGCACCAGCACATGGGAGCCCTTGAGAGGATCCAACCACTTCTGAGGCACATCGCGTTCGACGGTCACCCTGATGCGAGGCTTTCCAGCCCTCGCTTCTGCGATCTTATCCTCGCCCGCGATCCGTGCCCAGGCGCTTCCCGTCCTGGATTCCATGTCCCATGCCTTGCTGTTCGCGTCCGCTGCGTCCATGGAGAAAGCGTCTCACCGCTTCTGCCGGCTGTCAAGTCGATGGCTAAAATCGGCTTAACATGCTAGAATCAGCATATGCTGGCATTCAGACGGATCCTCGCATTCTCATCACGCATACACTCGTACCTGCTCGCGCTGTATCTCTTCTTCGCGATGCTCTTCGTGATGTTCCTCTACTATCCCGTCAGCGAGGATCTCGTCTCATTCGTCACCACCGCCGAGATGCTGCTGGGATGGACGATCATCCTCGAGGGGGGATGGCTCATCCTCGCATCGATCTACCAGTTCTTCTATTCCCGCGTCATGTGCCTCCAGCCCATTCTGATGAGCGCTCTCAGGATCGCTGTCTATTTCGTGATATCGATGGTGCTGGATATGATCAACATGATGATACTCGGCGGATTCTCATTCGGAGGAGGTGCTTGATGGAAGAGAGCGTATATGCGCTGAGGGGGGCGACGACCGTCACCCATGATTCGCCCGCGGAGGTCGATGAAGCCGTAGGGGAGCTCATGGAGCGCCTCTACAGCGAGAATGGGATATCCGACAGCGATGCGGCATTCATACTGTTCTCCCAGACAAGGGACATCCGCACCCGCAATGCCGCCGCTGCATGCCGCCGCTGCGGATACGGCACGCTCACCCCGCTCTTCTGCGTTCAGGAGGCGGATATCGCGGGAGGGCTTCCTCTCGCGATCAGGGTCATGGTGCTTGTGAACCACAGGAAGGAAAGGGAGCCCAGGATGGTGTACCTGCGCGGTGCATCCTCCCTGCGCCCGGATTATACCAAGGAGGAAGGAAAGGATGATTGAGAGGATCGAGAACAGCCGCTTCATTGCGGAAGTGAACACGCTGGGGGCCCAGCTTACGAGGATCTATTCCAAGGACACCGATACGGAGTACCTCTGGAACGGCGATGAGACGTATTGGAAGAAGCATGCACCTGTGCTCTTCCCGTTCGTTGGAAGGCTTCATGAGGGGAAGTACAGCTACAAGGGCAATGTCTATGAGATGACGCTCCATGGATTCTGCCAGCAGGCCGAGTTCAGCGTGCTCTCCAACGACGGCAGCTCCATCACGCTCGGGATCGAGTCGAACGATGAGAGGAGGGCGATGTATCCCTTCGACTTCGCGTTCTCCGTCACGTACAGCCTCAATGACGATGGCCTTGTGGAGACCGCGCACGTGAAGAACACCGGAAGCTCGGAGATGCTCTATGGCTTCGGCGGCCATCCGGGATTCAATGCTCCGCTGGAGAAGGGACTTGCCTTCGAGGACTACGAGGTGGATTTCCCTGAGCAGCAGGGCATCGAGAGGAGGGTATTCACCGACAACCACATGGATGCGGGCTCATATGAATCAACCGATACCGTAAAGGATGGCGTCATGCCGATGCACCACGATCTCTTCGACGATGATGCCGTCGTTCTCCATCGCACAGGGGAGAGGGCGATCCTCCGCTCAAGCAAGGGAAAGAGGTATGTCGAGGTCGTCTACAAGGGTGCGCCTTGGTGCGGCATCTGGCATCCGATCAAGAGGGATGCGCCATTCGTGTGCATCGAGCCGTGGTGGACGCTGCCCGGACGCGATGGGATGATGGTCGACATCTCCGAGCGCGAGGACTTCATCCATCTCGCTCCCGGTGCGGAGAACACGCATACGATCGAGATGAAGCTCGGCTGATTCGGCAAGGCTCCGGGGTATTGACGAATATACCCCGGATGCTTTAACCTTGCACCGTTGAATCGCCGCCTTAGCTCAGCTGGCCAGAGCACGTGACTTGTAATCTCGGGGTCGTTGGTTCGAATCCGACAGGCGGCTTTAAGTCAAGGAACATATTAAGCGAAGAATTCAAGGAAACCTCGATTCAGAACGTTAATCGAGGTTTTTGATGTGTTACTGGCATGGTTCATTGCTAGAGAGTGAGAGACCCTTGAGGGAGTTGCAGTGCTTATCTCTAGCTGAACAGCAAGGTTGTCCATCGCAAGGTGGAATCCGTAGTAAGCTGTCGGCAAAGCCACGGGTTCAAGATGAGTAGGGGGCACTGAGAACTGCAAAGCCAAACATGCAGATGCGGCCGAAGGCGCAGATGATACGCAAGGATCCCTTGGGTGGCGTTTCTGCAGAAGGGATTTGCCTTCGATGAATGATGCGATATACTGAACTCGAATTAAAA
>CALXXR010000007.1 GCA_944392735.1 uncultured Spirochaetaceae bacterium
CTGTAACCGTCGCAAACGAAGGCGTGTCCTCCGCCGTCGTCGGTATCTCCGGCGTGAAGGAGTCCACAATCTGGCTGGCGCTCTGCATCACGTCCTTCACCAGCTTGGTGGAGTTGCCGTCGCCGTACATGACGATCTTCTAGATTCTGACCCGAGGATTGTGGATTATTCCAATGCCTCGGGTTTATCATTGCAGCATGTCGGACTACACAGAGATCAACAGCCGGATGATGGACAGGCGCGTGAAGCGCGGCTGGGAATGGTCGATCCCCGTAACGCACGAGGAGTGCGAAGAAGCGCGCAATGGGCGCGCATGCATATACCTCACGCCCACCAAGCCCATTCCCGAACCATGGCTCGGAGATCTGGAAGGAAAGGATGTCCTTGCGCTCGCATCCGGTGGAGGCCAGCAGGGGCCCATCCTCTCCGCCATGGGCGCCAAGACGACCGTATTCGACATCTCGGAGGGGATGCTCAGGCAGGACAGGATGGTCGCAGAGCGGGAAGGCCTCAGCATACGGACGATCCAGGGGGATATGACGAAGCCACTGCCCTTCGAGGACGGATCGTTCGACATCATCGTCAATCCCGTATCCGACTGCTACATCGAGCATCCGGAGCCCGTCTGGCGCGAGTGCTTCAGGATCCTCAGGGACGGAGGCAGGCTGCTGGCAGGCATGGCGAACGCGATGAGCTTCATCGTCGACGGGCAGGAGGAGAGGATCGCCTATCCGCTTCCATGCAACCCGCTCAGATACCCGGAGCAGATGGCGACGTTCGGGGAGGATGACGGCATACAGTTCTCCCACAGCTATGAGGAGAACATCCAGGGCATGATCGATTCAGGCTTCGCGATTCGGGGCATCTACTCCGATACCAACCGAAGCGGAAGGCTGAAGGAGATGGGGATACCATCGTTCTACGCCATCCTTGCCGAAAAATAAGAATTCGTTAAGAATCGCATATTCTATTGCCTACGTCAGAGAAAATTATCTATTATGAATCGGATTATCACCACAAAGGGATAAGGAGAATATATGGCTGACAAGGCACTGAATACGCGCCATGGACGCACGAAGGCTGACATAGCACAGGATTTCGCAGAACAGCTCAAATACAATCTCGACGCAGACGTATACCACACCACCCCGGAGGGAAGGTACCAGGCACTGGCATTCGCGATCCGCGACAGGATCATCCACCAGTGGGACCTCTCCAGAAAGACGCAGAGGGCGAAGCACTCCAAAAGGGTCTACTACCTCTCGCTTGAGTTCCTCATGGGCAGGGCGATGACGAACAACATCATCAACCTCGGGCTGGAGAAGCCCGTAAGGGAAGCGCTCTCCTCTCTCGGCTACACGCTCGAGGAGCTTGCCGAGGTCGAACCCGATGCAGGACTCGGAAACGGAGGACTGGGAAGGCTCGCCGCATGCTTCCTGGATTCGCTGGCATCGCTTGAGTACCCGGCATACGGATACGGAATCAGATACAACTACGGCATCTTCCGCCAGCAGATCAAGAACGGGCAGCAGGTCGAGGTCCCCGACAACTGGCTCAAGGATGGCAACCCGTGGGAGATCAAAAGGCCAGACCTCATCTACCCCGTCTTCTTCGGTGGAGAGGTGAGGCAGATCAGGGAGAACGGCAAGGACTACTTCCGCTGGATTCCGGAGGAGACGGTCGACGGCATCGCATACGACACCCCGATCGTCGGCTATGGCGGCAAGACGGTGAACACGCTCCGCCTCTGGTCGGCGCAGTCGCCAGAGGGCTTCTCATTCGAGGAGTTCAATTCCGGAGACTACACGGAAGCGGTCAGGAACAAGATCAACGCCGAGACGATCTCCCAGGTGCTCTACCCCAATGATACGCTCTACATGGGCAAGGAGCTCAGGCTTAAGCAGCAGTACTTCTTCGTCTCCTGCTCGCTGCAGGACATCGTCAGGAGATTCAAGAGGGGCGGAAGCTATGACTGGAGGACCTTCCCCGATATCGCGGCGATACAGCTCAATGATACGCACCCGTCCCTCGCGGTGCCCGAGCTGATGAGGATCCTCATCGACAAGGAAGGACTGGGATGGGATGAGGCATGGGACATCACCGTGAGGACGATGGGGTACACGAATCACACCCTGATGCCGGAAGCGCTCGAGAAGTGGCCGCTGCCGATGCTCGAGAAGCTCCTGCCGAGGCACATGCAGATCATCTATGAGATCAACCAGCGCTTCCTCGACCACGCCGTATCCTTCTTCCCGATGCAGGGCGAGAAGATCGCGAAGGTCTCCATCATCGAGGAATCGACGCCCAAGATGGTCAGGATGGCGAATCTCTCCATCATCGGATCGCACTCCACCAACGGCGTCGCAGCGCTCCACTCCGAGCTGCTGAAGAAGGACATGTTCCCCGAGTTCAGCACGATCTTCCCGGAGCGCTTCAACAACAAGACGAACGGAATCACCCAGCGCCGCTGGCTCCTGGATGCGAACCCCGCCCTTGCAGATCTCATCAGCGAGGCCATCGGAGACAAGTGGATCGCCGACTACGACAGGATCGCGGATCTCAAGCCATTTGCGGACGATCCTTCGTTCGTCGCCGAGTTCGGCCGCGTCAAGCAGAAGGCCAAGGAGAATGCCGCGGCATTCCTCAAGAGGGATACGGGCTACATCCTCGACACATCCACACTCATCGATGTCCAGGTGAAGAGGATCCACGAGTACAAGAGGCAACTCCTGAACGCCCTGAACATCCTGATGATCTACAGCAGGATGAAGACGGACAGCCAGTATCTGGATGCATTCCAGCCCACGACGTTCCTCTTCGGAGGCAAGGCCGCTCCTGGATACGTCAACGCCAAGCTCATCATCAAGTTCATCAACAATGTCGCGAAGGTCATCGCCAGCGACAGCAAGGTGCGCTCGAAGCTCAAGGTATCGTTCATGCCCGACTACCGCGTCACGATGGCTGAGGCCATCATCCCGGCCACGAACATCTCCGAGCAGATCTCCACGGCTGGAACGGAGGCCTCCGGAACCGGCAACATGAAGTTCATGTTCAATGGCGCGCTCACCGTCGGAACGCTGGATGGTGCGAACGTCGAGATTGCAGAGGAGGTCGGCAAGGACAACATCTTCATCTTCGGACATACCGAGGATGAGATCTCGCAGCTCGCGAAGAGCGGATACGATCCGATGGAGTGGGTGCTCAGGGATCCGGAGATCAAGGCCATGATCGACCTCGTCGATTCCGGCTACTTCTCGATCAACGAGCCTGGCATCTTCCATCCGATCAAGGAGTCCATCTTCGGAAGCGGCAACGACAGGTACTACCTGATGGCGGACCTGAAGATGTACCACGATGTCCACGACACGGCGACGATGCTCTACAAGACGAACCTTGCCGAGTGGAACAGGAAGGCGGTCATCAACATCGCCTCCTCCGCAAAGTTCTCATCGGACAGGACGATCAGGGAGTATGCCGACGACATCTGGCACATCAAGCCCTGCAAGGTGAAGAGATCCTCCAGCGACACGGTGCTCGATGACGCAAGGAAGATCCAGAAGTGACGCACAGCCATCCGAGAGCATTCCGGTGATGATCCTCATCACGCTCTCGGGCGGCCTGCAGGATGCATATACGTTCGTCGAGCGTGGAGGCGTATTCGCCAATGCGCAGACGGGCAACATCGTGCTCCTTTCATCATCGCTCTTCTCCGCAGAATGGGGGAGAGCGCTTTCATACCTCATACCGATCTCGGCATTCGCGCTGGGGATCCTCGCCTCGGCCCTGGCCAGGCACCGCTTCGGAGGATCTGCAGGAAGGCTCCATTGGAGGCATGGCATCGTGCTGGCGGAGATGGCGCTCCTTGCAGCCGTCGCGTTCATGCCCGAGAACCTCTCGCCTCTTGCGAACGCAATCGTGTCATTCTCATGCGCCATGCAGGTGGAGGCATTCCGCACCTCCCGAGGCTATGCCTTCGCCAGCACCATGTGCATCGGCAACCTGAAGTCGTGCATGGAGAGCGTCGCTGATGGGATCTGCGGGAAGGAAGGGAGCCTGAAGAAGGCAGGGTACTATGCTTTCGTGATCGCCGTATTCGCGCTCGGAGCCGGTGCGGGAGCGCTTCTCTCCGCAATCCTCTCACTGAAGGCGATACTCGCCTCAGCGCTGCTTCTTGCCCTAGCCTTCCTCCTCATGATCGGAGGAAAGGAATCGAGCAAGGCTTGACTCGTCGGGGAGCACGAACGTGACCGACATCGGGCTGGATGGATTGAACGCGAAGAACGCATTGACAGACGATGCGGCGATCTCCCCTTCGAGATCGAGGGGATAATCCGACAGAGGGGCTATCGAGAGCGTCCGGTATCCGGCCTCCGCAGCCTTCGAGAGCACTGCCCTGTACTGGCGAGCAAGCCTCTCCTTCGCCCTTTCTCCATCGCCATAGGCAACGCGGGGAACGGTCAGGACAGCCTCGGCATTCCATTTTCTGATATCCGGGAAGGATGGAAGCGATTCATCCGCGGCAGCAGCCGCCTCGCTCTCATACGATGAGATATCCTCGGCGATCGCCGTCATCGTGCTGCTGTCGATGGCGCTTACAAGCTCCTCGACGAAGCCCTTCTCGATGATGAGTCCATCGAGGACGAAGCCATCGAGCATCACATAGGCATCCAGGAAGTCCAGTAGCATGCGGCGGATCGGGACGATCTTCCCATTGCCTTCATCCAGCGAGGCCTTCAGATAGCGCTTGCCGTGGTCCTCCACGACGCGCTCCGACACCGCTATCTCCTTATCGAGCCAGACGGATCTGCATATCGCGTAGAAGAGCGCATCATCGAGATCCTCGCGGGGATTCTCGCGCACACGGCGAATGATCGAGGAAAGGATGGATAGGTCTTTTCTGTTCCGCATGCGGCCATTGTAGCATACAATCGGGGTATGACTGTAATACTCCTCGCGGCTGGGCTCTCGGAAAGGATGGGATGCAGCAAGCTCCTTCTCCCCTTCAGGGGCCGGCCCCTCATCATCTCGACGCTTTCTGCCGTTCTGAAGGCCGAATCGAAGGCAATCGTCGTCACAGGCCATGAAAGGGAGAAGATCGAGGATGCGGTCGCAGGGATGGGCATCAGGACGGTCTATGCCGATGAATATATGAAGGGGCAGCGCTGGAGCACCCTCAGAGGCGTGGAGGCAGTGGAGGATGACGACTTCGCGATCATCCCCGCGGACCTTCCCCTCATATCCCCTGATGACATCAAGGGGACAGCAGCGCTCCTCGACCGATTCGAGACGGCAAGGGCATTCCACAGGGGGACGCCCGGGCATCCCGTCGTCTATCGCAGGGAGCTCAGGGATGAGCTCCTCCGCTTCGACGGAACGATGAAGCAGTTCCTCTCCCACCATGCGATGGGGCGCTTCGAGGGAAGCCTCGGCTGCACGTTCGATGCCGACACACCCGAAAGCTACAGGATGCTCCTGGATAATGGAACGGCCGATGCCGCCAATGGCACCGGCCTTGAAGGATAGATAGGCTACGCCGAGACGGCTACCTTTCCATCGACCATCGAGAGGTGGATGGAGGCGCCATCGGACAGCTTCCCCGAAAGCAGCGAACGCGACAGCTCATTCTCCACCTCGTTCTGTATGCAGCGCCTGATCGGACGCGCGCCGTATGCGGGGTCGAAGCCCGCCGACGCGATATGCGCTTCGACGCTGTCATCCCAATCGAGATGGAATCCACGCCTCTGCACGCGCTCGGCGAGGGTATCGAGTTGGAGATGGACGATCTTCCTGATCTCCTCCTCTCCCAGCGGATTGAAGACGACGATCTCATCGATCCTGTTGATGAACTCAGGCTTGAACGTCGCCCTGATTACGTCCATCACATGCTCATCAGCATGCTGCGGATCGGCAAGGATCGCCTCCGAGCCGAGGTTGGAGGTCATGATGATGATCGTGGTCGTGAAATCCACCACCCTGCCCTGTCCATCGGTCAGACGGCCGTCGTCGAGGACCTGGAGGAGGATGTTGAAGACATCCGGATGCGCCTTCTCGATCTCATCGAAGAGGATGACGGAATAAGGCCTTCTCCTGACGACCTCGGTCAGCTGTCCGCCCTGATCGTATCCTACGTATCCTGGAGGGGCTCCGATCAGACGCGATACGGAGTACTTCTCCATGTACTCGGACATATCGATGCGGGTGAGCGCCTTCTCATCATCGAAGAGGAAGGAGGCAAGCACCTTGGCAAGGAGCGTCTTTCCGACTCCGGTGGGACCTGCGAAGAGGAAGGAGCCGAGGGGCCTGTGCTCATCGCCGATGCCCGCCTTGTTCCTCCTGATCGCATTGGAGACGGCCTCGATCGCCTTCTCCTGTCCGATGACGGACTGGGAGAGCGTCTTCTCGAGGTTGAGGTACTTCTCCATCTCGGAGCCCATCATCTTGGCCACAGGCACGCCCGTCCAGGCCGATACGACCTTGGCGATGTCGTCCTCGGTGACCTCCTCGCGCAGCAGCCTCCTGCCATCCTTGGTGAAGGAATTCACCTTCTCCTCAGCCTCCGCTATCTCGCGCTGGATCTCAGGGAGCTTGCCGTGCTTGATCATCGCAGCGGTATTCAGATCGCCCTGGCGCTCCGCATTCTGCTCTTCCTTGGAGAGCTTCTCCAGCTCCTCCTTCTTACCCCTGAGGGCAAGGATCGCCTCGCGCTCATTCTGCCACTCAAGGTGGAGGGCATCGTACTTCGTCTGCATCTCCCCCAGCTCCGCCGTGAGCTTCTCCATGCGCTCCTTCGATCCCGGATCGTCCTCTCTCGAGAGCGCCTGCTTCTCGATGGAGAGCTGGAGCATCTTCCTGTGGAGGTTGTCCAGCTCCGCAGGCTGGCTTTCGATCTCCATCTTGATCTGCGAGGCCGCCTCATCCACAAGATCGATGGCCTTGTCAGGCAGGAAGCGGTTCGTGAGATACCTGTCGGAGAGCACCGCGGCAGCGACGAGCGCCTCATCCTTGATTCTGACGCCGTGGTGCAGCTCATACTTCGGCTGCAGTCCACGGAGGATAGAGATGGTGTCCTCGACCGAAGGCTCCTTCGTGTACACGGGCTGGAACCTCCTCTCGAGGGCCTTATCCGATTCGATGTACTTCCTGTACTCATCGAGCGTGGTCGCGCCGATGGCATGGAGCTCGCCGCGGGCCAGTGCAGGCTTGATGAGATTGGAGGCATCCGTCGATCCCTCCGCTGCGCCTGCTCCAACGATCGTGTGCAGCTCATCGATGAAGAGTATGATGCGACCCTCGCTCTTCGTCACCTCATTGATGACGCCCTTGAGCCTCTCCTCGAACTCGCCACGGAACTTCGCTCCTGCGATCAGGGATCCCAGGTCGAGCGAGAGAAGGCGCTTATCGGAGAGGGACTCGGGCACATCGCCCTTGGCGATGCGCTCGGCAAGTCCTTCGACGATTGCCGTCTTGCCTACTCCCGGCTCTCCGATGAGGACGGGGTTGTTCTTGGTTCTCCTGCAGAGCACCTGCATCACCCTCCTGATCTCCTCATCCCTTCCGATGACGGGATCGAGCTTATCCTCAGCCGCCAGCCTCGTGAGATCCTTGCAGTACTTGTCCAGCGACTGGTATCCAGCCTCAGGATCCTGGGAGGTTATGCGCTGGTTGCCCCTGATGGACTGCAGCGCCTTCAGCACCTCATCCTTGGTGACTCCAAGCGCGATGAGGGCATCCTTTTCAGGGCATTCATCGGTCAGAAGCGCGATGAGGAAATGCTCTGCTGAGATGTATTCGTCCTTGAATTCGGCCGCGACCTTGTCGCAGGAGCCGAGTATCCTCGCAGCGGAGCGCGAGAACGACACCTGTGCATCCCCATAGAGCTTGGGCAGCGAGGAGAGTATCCTCTCCATGGCCGCGACGACGGAATCGGGCTGAACGCCCAGCTTCTCGAACATCGGCCTGAGCACGCCGTCCTTCTGCTCCGTCAGAGCTATGATGATATGCGCAGGCGTGACTTCGGAGTGCTTCTCCGAGGTCGCCCTCTGAGCTGCTTCCTCTATAGCGCTCTGCAGCTTAAGCGTGAATTTATCGTAGTTCATATATTGCCTCCAGAGTTCTATATCCCGGTGCTATCAGCACCAAAGGGAATATAATACCCAGCGGGGCAATCGTTAAGTCAGACCCTCAGTCCTTCGAGATAGCTTCGGACCATGGCAAGCGCAGCCTTCTTGTCGAAGGCCTTGAAGAATGCGACCTGGAAGCACTGGAGCTCCGCGAGGTTTATGATCGCATCTGCGGTGGCATCGATATCCACGCTGCGCAGCCTTCCTGCCGTGATCCCCTGGCGTATGATGCGCTTGAAGAGTATGGAGAGCTTCGCGGTGCGCCTGTGGATGACATCGGCGAAGTCCACGCCGTCGCGCTTTGCAGAGACCATGACATCCATCAGGTTCATCAGGCCCTTCTCGTTCGCAACCGCCGTATCGATGATGTCCGCAAGTATCGTCGACATCCTTTCGATCTCATCGCCGCCATCCGGGCCCCATGCGATGGCTGAGTACTTGGCGAAGAGCCTTCCCGTCACGAGCTTGACCGCATAGTAGTAGATCTCGTCCTTGTTGTGGAAATACTGATAGACCGTGGGCCTCGAAACGCCGGAGTCCTCAGCTATGAGCGAGAGGTTGGAATTGTGGTATCCCTCCCTTGCGAATACATCAAGGGCTGTACGTAGTATCGTCTCTTTGCGTTCCTCGTGGTCTATCTTCTTGGGCATCGCCGACATGATACCACAATCTCATCGAATATTGCACTTCCGATTGCTCGTGTCAGGAAAAAATGGATCTTTTCACATCCAATGCGGACACAAGCATGCTTTGGGTTGCCGACTTGCTCAGCTACTGATCCATTGCATCAGCATTGAGCAGAAAATCGAAGAGATTGATTATCAGGATTCCATCCTCCGTACGTCTTGGCTTGATCCTATCCCTTGTAACCACGATCTTCCTGAATGAATCCCTGATCAGGGAAAGGGATCTCAGTTCCTGTTCCAGTTTTCCCTCGTCAAGCAGCGACAGTGCGGACTGTATGTAGTATCGCCTACCTGCAGAATTCGCAATGAAATCAACTTCATACTGCCTTTTCCTGTATGTGCCATCAGCTGTCTTATCCCTGTTCTCTACTATCCCGATATCAACGAGATAACCTCTTGACTTGAGTTCATTGTAGATGATGTTCTCCATGACATGGGTCTCTTCAACCTGCCTGAAGTTGATTCTGGAGTTCCTGACCCCGATATCAGAGAAATAGAACTTATAAGGCGATTCGATGTAGTCCTTTCCTTTGATGTCATAACGCTGTACACGTTCGACCATATATGCTTCCTCAATGAAGCGAAGATAGCTGGAAATGGTTTTGTCTGTGATTCCTTTATGGCCTTTGCTCTTGAATGTATTGGCGAGCTTCGATGGATTTGTCAGGCTTCCTGTTGCAGAAGACAGCAGATCAAGCACGCTGCTTATGCCTTTATCGTCCTTCAGCTTGTTTCTTTCCACAATGTCCTTGATGTAGATCGTCTTGGTGACATATTCGAGAAATGAAGTCTTCTGCTCATCATCCATTCCTTCTGCATAGATAGAAGGGAGCCCGCCATAGGTGAAGTAATCATCCCATGCTGCCTCATCTGAATCATAAAGCGGCCTGATCTCGCTGAAGGAAAGAGGCCTTACCCTGACTTCATCGCCCCTGCCTCTGAATTCAGTGACTATATCCGAGGAAAGGAATCTTGAATTGCTTCCAGTTGCATAGACATCGACATTCGGTTTATGGAGAAGACCATTGATGACCATCTCGAAACCATCGACATTCTGTATCTCATCAAGGAAGACATAGTAGGTTTTCCCATCCTTGATCCTTGAGCGTATTTCCAAGCCCAGTGCATGCCTATCCAAGAGATGTTCATTCTCATCATCATCAAGTGCAATTGCAATGATATGGTCTGCATCGACGCCACTGGAGAGAAGGTGATTCCTGAACAATGTGAACAACAGGTAGCTTTTTCCGCATCTTCTTATTCCCGTAACCACCTTAGCCCGGCCATTTCCGATTCTTTTAACCAAGCGTTGAAGATATACGTCTCTTTTTATTTCGGTCATATTCAACTCCGGAAAAGGTGCAAATTGTCCCTTTTCCCGTATTAATAATAGGGTTCCATTCCGAAGCAGGTCAATGCTTATTCCGAAAAACATGCAAAATGCACGAAGATTCGGAGTGCCATGGTGGAGGATGGATGCAGTATCATTGGACTATGATCGAGCTATTCATATACATGCTCACGATGTCCATAACCCCCGGCCCCAACACGATACTCTCCATGGCCAATGCAGCAGCCGTTGGTCTGAGGAAGGGAATAGGGCTCAACATAGGCATGCTCTGCGGCATCTCGGCGGTGACGCTCATCGCGTGGCTCGCCACGAGCCTCCTCTACTCCGCCATACCGCAGGCGGAGAGCATAATGAAGGGCGTGGCCGTCATCTACCTTGCCTATCTCGCGATCCGGATGCTGCGGGCGGGCACTGCATCCTCGTCGGCTTCGAGCGCGACCTTCATCGAAGGGATGCTGCTGCAGCTCGTGAACGTGAAGGTATACCTGCTTGCGCTGACGGCGATCGCGGCATACATCATCCCGATGGATCTACCAGGAGTGCAGACAGCGCTTCTTGTGGCCGCGATTCCCGCAATCTGCTTCATCTCCGGCCTGGTCTGGGCAGTCGGAGGATCGCTTCTGAGATCGGTGTACGAGAGAAGGAAGAGGCTATTCTCGATCATATTCGCCCTCCTTCTCATGTGGTGCGCCATCTCCCTCATCATCTAGCCCACGGAACAAGCTGGTGCTATAATCTCAGAGGTTCGCCCGCATAGCATAATGGATAGTGCATTCCCCTCCGGAGGGAAGGATGGCGGTTCGATTCCGCCTGTGGGTGCGTAGCGATGGAAAAGCTCCCGGTTTCACTTCGGCGAGAGGTGCGGGAGCGATGATCCTGCGCATGCCGGAAAAGCAGGGGAATATGCGACAGCATGCCAGTTGTTTACAGAGCAACGATATAACAACCGTTTGCATGGTTATGCTAGCACCTAGCAATCCTCATTTCAAGCGCATTTTTCCGTAATCTGTCGGCGTTTTCATAAATTCCGCGATCATGAAGACAAAATGCGCAACAAGTGTAGAATATGGATATGGGATTCCCTTCTATAGGATCTGAAAAGGATATGGAGCGCATCGTGGAGGAGTACGGCTTCCTGCCCTTCTTCCGCTCAGCCATCCCCGGATTCTCCATCGAGGAGATGGCATCGCCATCGGTATGGTTCCCTCCAAAGGGCGAGGGCGTATGGGAATGGAAGGATCCGGTGATCGCATCCACCGGCGCTGCATACGGCAAGTTCATACTCTCTCGCCCTGCATTCGTATCCAGGGAGCTCTTCACGCTCCTTGCCGCATACCGCCGCGACGGCTACGACTTCGAAGGCTTCTCGAACGATGGGCTTGCGACCCACAGCGAAAGGATCATATACGGCATCCTTGAGGAATGCGGAAGCGAGACCTCGACATTCCTCCGAAGCAAGGCGAGGATGTCCAAAAGCGCATTCGACAGCTCCAATTCAAGGCTGCAGATGCGCACGTTCATGATGATCTCCGGATTCGAATACCATCTCACGAAGGATGGCAGGCCCTATGGATGGGGAACGGCGCGCTATGCGCTTCCGGAAGCGGTCTATCCAGGCTTCGAGGAGAGCATCGACGAGTGGAAGAGCGAGGAAGCCAGGAAGATGCTCATGGAGCGCCTCAGGTCGGCATTCCCACAGGCCGATGAGGAGTCGCTGAGGCGCGTGATCGGATGATCAGAACTTGAGCGTATCGGAGATGGTCGCCACCATCACGGCCTTGATCGTGTGCATCCTGTTCTCGGCCTCGTCGAAGACGACCGAAGCATGGCTTCTGAAGACCTCATCGGTGACCTCCATCTCCTTGAGGCCGAACTTCTCATAGACCATCTGGGCAGTAGTCGTGTTCAGATCGTGGAAGGATGGGAGGCAGTGCTCGAAGATCGTCTCCTTGCCGGTGGAGGCGAGAAGCTCCTTCGTCACCTGATACGGCTTCAGAAGCGCGATGCGCTCCGCCATCTTGTCCTCCTCTCCCATCGAGCACCAGATATCCGTATAGATGATGTCGGCTCCCTTCACCGCCTCAAGCGGATCGGTGGCTATCGTGATGGAGGAGCTGTTCTCGGCTGCCCATCCGCGGCACTGCGCAACGAGCTTGTCTGAAGGCAGCAGCGATTCCGGGGATGCGACGGCGTAGTCCATGCCCACCTTCGCAGCTCCGATCATGAGCGCGTTGGCGACGTTGTTCCTGCCATCGCCTACGTATGCGAGCTTGAGCTCGGAGAGCGGCTTTCCGAAGTGCTCATAGGCTGTGAGGAAGTCGGCAAGGACCTGCGTCGGATGGTCGTCATCGGTAAGTCCGTTCCACACCGGAACGCCGGAGAACTTCGCAAGGTCCTCGACGACGCTGTGCTCGAATCCCCTGTACTCGATGCCGTCGTACATCCTTCCAAGCACCTTCGCAGTATCCTCAAGCGATTCCTTCTTCCCCATCTGGGAATTCGTGAGGAACGTGACTCCCGCTCCCTCATCGTATGCAGCCACCTCGAACGAGCAGCGGGTGCGCGTGGAGGTCTTATCGAAGAGAAGCACTATGTTCTTTCCGGCAAGAAGGCGTCCATGGATGCCAGGGTCGACAGGCTTGCCCTTCTTCTTCCTCTTGAGCTCGGACGCGAGCTTGATCAGATAGAGCATCTCATCCTTTGAATAGTCCTTCAGGGTCAGGAAGCTTCTTCCTTTGAGGTTCATAGCATATTCTCCTTTATATACGCCGAATTCTAAATATTCATGCAGTTTTTGTCAATAAACAGGGCAAATCTGCATATTTATTCAATTAGATTGGAACTCGAATCCACGATCTGCTCCCCCTCAGCCTCCGGAAGCTCGATGCGGTCCAGCTTGCCCGAGATCGTGCTGCTGCGCTTGACCGCAGCCTCGATCTTGTCGGATGCCGCGAAGATCGCCTTCTGGGATTTCTCCAGATCCTCCCCGAAGCGGTAGAACTGCGTCTTGAGGTCCCTGAAGAGCTTCCATATGCGCTCCGTGTTCTTCTCCACCTGGAGCGTCCTGAAGCCGATCTGCAGCGAATTGACGAGCGCCGCGAAGTTCGTCGGACCTGTGAGGATCACCTTGTACTGGCTCTGGAGCGTCTCGGCGAAATCCCCGAAGCGCAGAAGCTCAGCATAGAGGCTCTCGGTGGGGACGAAGAGGATGGCGAAGTCGGTGGTCTCAGGCGGCACGATGTACTTGCTCCTGATCTCCCTCGCCTCCGCAAGCACGCGCATGCGCAGCGATTTGAGCGCTTCTGTCATCTCCTCTGCATTGCCCTCGACCGCAGCCTCGGAATACCTGACGAAGTCCTCCTTGGGGAACTTGGAATCGATGGGCAGGAAGACCTCGCTCCCACGCTCCTTTCCCGGGAGCCTGATGGCGAACTCCACCCTTGCCCCGCTTCGCCCCGGCGCATAGTTCTTCACGTACTGCTGCGGAGTGAGGATATCCGAGAGGATGCTCTCCGCCTGTATCTCGCCCCAGGTGCCGCGGACCTTGACGTTGGAGAACATCCTGTTCAGGTTCTCCACGTCCTTCGCCATGCTGTTCATCTCGCCGATGGACTTGTAGAGCGACTCCAGGTTCTTGGTGACCTCCTGGAACGATGCGGATATGCGCGTCTCGAGCGTCTTCTGCAGCTTCTCATCGACGGTGCCGCGGATAAGATCCAGCTGCTTATTGTTGTCCGTCCTGATCTGATCCATGCCTGCCCTGACCTTCTCGATCAGCGCCGCAGTCTCCTTCAGCACATTCTGCATCGTAGCCGCATTCTCTCCGCGCATCGCGTCTATCGACTTCCTCATGGATTCGGCGGAATCGCGGCTCGTCGCCGTCAGCTTCTCGTTCAGCTCATGGGTCTGCGTGAAGAAGAGCTCCATCTGCTTCTTCTCCGAAGAAGCCATGGCATCGATGCTGGAGCGCAGCGACAGGGACAGGTCGGACAGCCTGGAATCGAGCGTCTGGAAGCGCGTCTCCAGGGAAGATCGGAATGAATCGAGGGATGACGAGAGCCTGTCCTGCACCTCCTGCGACATGCGCAGGAAGCCTTCATCGCTCCCCTTTCCCTTCCGGGCAAGGAGGACGATCAGCAGCACGATGATGGCTGCCTCGAGTGCAAGCGAAGCGTAAAGAAGCATTTCCATATACAGGGATTATAGCCCAAATGACGGAAAAAGGCCGCCGAAGCGGCCTGATTCCTCATCCGAGCCTCAGTTCACGAGGATGACCTCGCCATTGGGATAGCGCTCAGCGACATACTCCTTGATCGTGTCGCTGCCAAGGGCTTCCACGAGAGCCTTGATCTTGGGCTGGGACTCATCTCCGGAGCGGACTGCGATGACGTTCACATAGGGGCTGTCTCCGCCTTCCACATAGAGGCCGTCACGCGTGGCGATGAGGCCTGCCGGGATGGCATAGTTTCCGTTGATGATCGCTGCATCGACATCGGGCAGGACCCTTGGAAGCGAGGCGGCCTCGATCTCCACGAACTGGTATCCATGCGGATTCTCCGCGATATCAGCAGGCACCGCCTCGAGTCCGGCATCATCGGAAAGCTTTATGAGGCCTGCCGACTGCAGCAGGAGAAGCGCCCTTCCCTCATTCGTCGGGTCGTTGGGGATGGCGAACCTGGCGCCATCGGGGATCGCATCGAGCGAATCATAGTCCTCGCTGTAGACTGCAAGCGGCTCGATGTGGATGCCGCCGGCCGATACGAGGTTGTAGTTCCTCTCCGCATTCGCCGACTCAAGGTACGGAAGGTGCTGGAAGAAGTTCGCATCGAGCTCTCCGGAAGCAAGCGCCTCATTGGGCGTGACGTAGTCGGTGAACTCCACGATCTGGAGGTCGTAGCCCTCAGCTGCGAGCTGGTCCACGATCTGGCTGAGCATTGCAGCGTGCGGATCGGGGGTCGCGCCGACCTTGATCACGTTCGAAGCGGACTCCTGGGCGCCATTGGCGAACACAGGGAATGCAAGTGCTGCAAGTGCAAGTGCGATGACGATAAGCTTTTTCATATCAAATCTCCAAAGTAATACGGATGCAACCGGTCATATCGATGTCCCAAGGGACCTTCTGCAATGAAAATGATGATGTGGTGGAAATGAATATCTTATGCCCTGACGGGCATCATGGAGAACATGCGCATGGACATTGAAGATGATGAATATGCCATAATGCTCTCCTTTTCCTTTTGATGGCTTCATTATGCACAAAAGCGCAAATGCATGCAACAAATTTGCACCCGGTTTGATGAAATTCCTGGAAAAGAATTTCAATTTTATATGTAGATTATTTTAATAAAAGAAAATAGCTGAATCACATCTTCTTCGTTACGATGAGAAACCCGGCCGAAGCCGGGTCCTGTTCATCTCTTTGCTATGAGCCTTGCGCTTATCCTGTCGCCTATGAACTGGATGAGCTCGACCATGATTATGATGACGATGACGGCGCATACCATGTACGAGGGGCTGAACCTCTGGTAGCCGTATCTGATGGCGAGATCGCCCAATCCGCCGCCTCCGATCGCTCCAGCCATAGCGGAGTAGCCGATGAGGTTTATGATCGTCAGCGTGACGCCGGAGACAAGCGATGGCATCGCCTCGGGTATCAGCACCTTCAGGATGATCTGCCAGTTCGTGGATCCCATGGCCTTCGCAGCCTGCACGACGCCAGGGTCCACCTCCTTAAGGGAGGATTCGATGATCCTCGCCACGAACGGAGCTGCGGCTATCGAGAGCGGTATGACCGTGGCCATCGTTCCGATGCTCGTTCCTATGATGAGGCGCGAAAGCGGCATCAGCACGATCATCAGGATGATGAACGGGAAGGAGCGCAGAATGTTCACGATCCTGGAGAGCACATTGTAGAAGACCGGATGCGGGATGATCCCGCCCTGATCCTCAGAGCTGGTGACATGCAGAAGCACGCCGACGGGAAGCCCCAGGACCATGGAGAATATCGTGGAGAGGAATACCATGACGATCGTCTGCCAGGTAGACTCCGCGACAAGGCTGAGCATCCTCGAATCGAACAGGGAAAGCAGTGCATCCATCAGTTGGCCTCCTTCTTCTCTTCCTCTACGGAGACTCCCATCTCCCTGAGGCGCGCCACGGCCTTCTCGGCAATGGCTTCATCCGGACCGATGTCAGCGATCATGACGCCAAGCTCCTCGCCGTTGACGGTCTGCACTCCAGCTGCCCTGATGTTGAAGACCGCGCCCGTAGCAGCCGATACGGTGGAGATGATTGGCTCGTCGGTGCTGCTGCCGCGGAAGCGCAGCGTATAGTGTCCGCCCTCGTTCGACCAGCGGACGATGGACTCCTGCACGTTCGTCACAGATGAGATGAAATCCTTCGTCACATCGCTCTTGGGGGATGAGAATATGTCTGAGACAAGCCCCTCCTCCACGATATGGCCGGAATCCAGGACAGCAACCCTATCGCAGGCATCGCGGACGACCTCCATCTGATGGGTGATCATCACGACGGTGAGGTTCATCTTCTGCTGGATCTCCTTTATGAGGGCAAGGATGGACCGCGTCGTCTGCGGATCGAGGGCGCTCGTAGCTTCATCGCAGAAGAGGATCGCGGGCTTGATCGCAAGCGCACGGGCAATCGCGACGCGCTGCTTCTGGCCGCCGGAGAGCGTGGATATGGGGGCATCCCCCCTGCCCTCGAGGCCGACCAGGGCAAGAAGCTCCTCTACGCGGCTCTTTATATCCCCCTTCTCCATATGGCAGATCTCCATAGGATAGGCGATGTTCTCCGCTGCATTGCGCGAGGAGAAGAGATTGAAGTTCTGGAAGATCATGCCGATGCGGCGGCGCTCGTCTATCAGCTCAGCCTTGGAGAGGTTGTCGACGCGCTTGTCATCGTAATAGACCTCCCCGCTGTCAGGCTTCTCGAGCATCGAGACAAGGCGCACCAATGTGGACTTCCCTGCACCGGATCTTCCTATGATTCCATATACGGTATTGGATGGAATCGTGAGCGATACGCCATCGACAGCATGCAATGAGCCGTAGTTGCGCTTCAGATTCCTCAGTTTGATTTCCATATTGTTCTCCGAAGGATATTTATATCAGATTAGGGAAATCGTACCAACAGGCGGAGAAAGGAACTGCCGCCTTATCCGGGCGGCAGCGTGCTTTGTGGATGAAGGACTTATCTGAGGTCCTTATCCGTCTTGAGGACATCCTGGTCATCGTAGGCGCGGTTCTCGCCAGCCATGGCCCAGATGAACGTATAGTTGGAGGTGCCGCATCCGGAGTGGATCGACCACGACGGATTGATGACGGCCTCCTCGTTGTGCATGACGATGTGCCTTGTCTCGCCAGGCTCGCCCATGAAGTGGAAGACGACGTTGTCCTCAGGCACTTCGAAGTAGAAGTAGACCTCCATCCTCCTGTCGTGCGTATGGGCCGGCATCGTGTTCCATACCGAACCCGGCTCGAGGTGCGTCAGTCCCATCGAGAGCTGGCAGGTGTCGAGGACATCCGGATGGATGTTCTGGTTGATCGTCCTCTCATTGGATGTAGCCTGCGATCCGAGGTGCTTGTGGATGGCATCCTTGAGCGGGATGAGCTTGATCGGATACGGGCGGTGAGCCGGCGTCGTGCACATATAGAACTTCGCAGGATCGGCTGCGTCGTCGGAGGCGAACTTCACCTCCTTCGTTCCCATTGGAACGTAGATGCCATCGAAGTGATCCATCGGATACTCCGTTCCATCGACGATGATCTTTCCCTTTCCTCCGATGTTGATGGCTCCGAGCTCCCTTCTCTCGAGAAGATAGGTGACGCCGAAGTTCTTCCAGCAGTCGATGTTCTTATCGATGGAGATCGTCTCCTTCACAGGCATTGCGCCCATTGTGACGATCCTGTCGACGTGCGAATAGACAGCCGTGACATCATCCGCGCGGAAGATATCCTGGATGAGGAACTCATTCCTGAGCTCGTCCGTGTTCATTCTCTTGAAAGGCTCCTTGCCTGTTGAATAGCGAATATCCATTTTCTCCATCTCCTTAGAGCTGTGATCGATTTATCTAAGTATAGCAGTCTTCACGGTCTTCGGCCACTTGCAAGGCCGCGGGCAAGCTGCATGCAGCCCTTTTCTATATCCTCATAGGCTGTGTCGAAGTCATCGGTATACCAAGGATCATCCACATCGCGATCGAGGAGCATGCGTATGCGGGCATCATCGCCGAAGCGGCGCTGAAGAGCCCTCAGATTGGAAGAATCAAGGGCGATCACGAGATCGTTGGAATGGAACTCCGAATCGGTGATCCGATGAGCCCTGTGGAACGAGAACGGGATGCCATGCTTCTTCAGAACGCGCTTGGCTGGAGGATAGATGCCATTGCCCTCCTCCTCGCTGCTGACGCCAGCAGATGACACCGAGGCCTCGATATCCATCTCCTTTGCGATATGCCTGAAGATGAATTCAGCCATCGCAGATCTGCATATGTTTCCATGGCACACGAATATGATGTTCACAGCGCTGACAGTATCAGAAAAGGAGGAGGCAAACAACACAGGATCACTATCGCTTCGTGTGATCGATCAACCGCATTGCACAGCCCAAGTCTCGCAATCATGGCATACAGACGTCATCTCATGCGCGTCTGCCCTCTATCAGTCTTTCGACCAGTGAATGATCCTGCGATATGAGATACATCAGTTTCTTTGCAGTAGGCGACGGCGTACTGCGTCCTGACTCCCATGCCTCGACCGTCCTGGTGGAGACACCAAGCACAGCTGCGAAGGATTTCTGTGTCATAGCCAGCGACTCCCTCTCGGCCTTGACATCCACCTCCGGGAGGCTTCTCTTGCGCGAGAACGTACCCGGAGACGGATTTCCTTTTTCGTAGGCAAGAACCTCTTCAAGGCTCGCCTTTATGTTCTCATAGTAATCGTAATCCTTGAAGTTATCATCAATCTCCTCCATGGAGAGTTTGGACTTGAATATAAGATCCTTATCCTTCATCAATTCTCCTCCTTCAATGCCCGAACAATCTTTCTTACGGTCTTCCTCTGCTCTGGCGAGAGATCCACCTGGACATTCTTCGGGTAGGCAAGAAGCATGTACAGCTTCTCTCGCTTCAGCACGTCGACATAGACAACACGGCCGCCTCCGCTCTTTCCACAGAGCTTTACCCTGACCTTCCTCGCTCCACCAAGACCTTCGATGACGTCGCCTATCTGCGGATTCTCCAGAAGGATATCTTCAAGCTCTCTGAGGTCATCATCGTCGAGACCCATGGCCTTCCAATCCCTCTCAAAGAGCCCTGTATACACAAACTCTCATATCAAAAAAGAATAATATACGATTTTTTAGTAGAAGCCAAAGATGCACCCCAATCCGGGCTCATAGTCAGCAATGCAAATTCTTTATAAAAAAAGTCCTCAGGCGTCAGCTATCAGCTTCAAGAAGCCGATAATTGACATCTGAGGACAATAAAAAAACCTGGCAGCGACCTACTCTCCCGCATTGCTGCAGTACCATCGGCGCGAGGGCGTTTCACTTCCGTGTTCGGGATGGGAACGGGTGTAGCCGCCCTGCTATGGCCACCAGGAGATCATCTGGGAGCTGTATGCGCCCGATGATCCGTTTCGGAAGCCGGAACGATAATATGGCCAAGCCTCTCGGATCATTAGTACCGGTCGGCTGAACGCGTTGCCGCGCTTGCACCGCCGGCCTATCGACCAGCTAGTCTCGCTGGTTCCTTCCGGGCCCTCATGGGCCAGGGATGCCTAATCTTGGGGAGGGCTTCCCGCTTAGATGCTTTCAGCGGTTATCCCTTCCGGACGTGGCTACCCGGCAACTGCCGCTGGCGCGACAGCCGGTACACCAGAGGTCCGTCCACTTCGGTCCTCTCGTACTAAAAGCAGGACCCCTCAGGCATCCATCGGATGCAGCAGATAGGGACCGAACTGTCTCACGACGTTCTGAACCCAGCTCGCG
>CALXXR010000008.1 GCA_944392735.1 uncultured Spirochaetaceae bacterium
GCTGCCCAGTATGTTCCCCTTGCCGTCGTCACGAACCTCTCCAGGGAGATCAGGACGCTCAAGGAGAATGGATTCTGGATCTATGGCGCGGATATGGCGGGCGAGGACAGCTATTCCATCGGATTCCCGAAGCGCACCGCAATCGTGATGGGCTCTGAAGGCGATGGCATCTCCCAGCTCGTGAGGAAGAACTGCGACCATATCATATCGATACCGATGAGGGGACACATCGATTCCCTCAATGTCTCCGTCGCTGCGGGCATCCTCCTGTACGAATTCAGGCGCCCGCGCTGAGATCAGCAGAAGTAGGCGTTTCCTATGTCGTCCCTGTACCAGAGGCCCGGGAAGCGCTTTCTTCCTATCAGGTCATAGGCGTTCCTGTTCGCCTCCCCGATGCTTCTTCCCTTGCCGACGACCGTGAGGATCCTTCCGCCTGTGGTGATGGCCTTGCCATCCCTGTCCTGGATGGCTCCGCAGAAGACCACGGGGCCATCGCTCAGGGGCTCGAGGAACATCGATGTCAGTCCCTTCACCTCCATCCCGGTCTTCGGATTCAGCGGATAGCCATCGGCCGCAAGCACGACTGCTACTGTGCATTCATCCGTCGTCGAGAGCTCCACGGAGCTGACCCTGTCCTCCTCCATGGCACTCAGCACCGAGATGATGTCGGTGTTGATGATCGGGATCATCGACTGGGCCGAAGGGTCGTTGAACCTGACGTGGTAATCCACCAGGAAGGGCTCCTTCTCCGGGGTTATCATCAGCGACAGCGTGAGGATTCCCTTGTATGAGAGCTGTTCGACCTGCATGCCATAGAGCGTAGGCTTTATGATGCGCTCCATGACCTTCTCCTTGACCTCGTCGATCATCGGAAGAGGGCAGAGGGCCCCCATTCCTCCCGTAGGCGTCTGGTCATCCGCGGATTTCTTCGTATAGTCGCTCGTGATCGGCAGCACCATGAACCCGTTGCGGTCAAGCAGCAGCGAGCAGCTTGCAGGCGTTCCGTTTATGTATTCCTCGAGCAGCACAGGTCCCTTCTGGAAAAGCAGCTTGGAGTATTCCAGGAGCGCTCCCGTGTCATCGGATGAGAGCATGATCCTCGATGGAGCGACGGAGTTGCTCTTGATCGTGAAATGCTCGCCTGCGTGCCTTTCGAGGTACTTCTGCAGGCTTTCGATGTCTCCGAAGAGTGAGCTGTGCGGAATGGGGATGTTGTGGCGGCTTGTGAATGCCCTCGAGAAGGATCTGTCGCCCTCGAGCTTCACTGCATTCTCAGTCGCTCCGAACGTGCGGATGCCATGTTCGTTGAGGTGCTTGACGACGCCCGTGAAGAGCGGAGCCTCCGTGCCGATGAAGACGAAATCGATGCGATGCTCCCTGCATGCCCTGTAGACGGATTCCGGATCTGCCGGGTTCACATCGGGCAGGTTCGTGCAGAATCTGCCAGTGGCGAGATTGCCAGGTGCTGCGAATAGAGCTGACAGATAACAGCTCTTGCTGAACCACCATGCGATGGCATGGTCCTTGGCACCCGACCCTAGCAGTAGAACACGCATTCTCGACTCCTTTACTAAAACGCTACCATACCGGAAAGTGAAAAGCAAAGGAAATCGGCCTCATCGGAGAGTGTTCAGCGCCTGCTTCATCTCCTGCCGCGTAGTGGCGCTTCCGATGGCGTTCTTGGCCCTGCTGCTGCCTGGAATGCCCTTGATGTAGGCCATCAGATGCTTTCTCATCTCCCTGCATGCAATGCCCTCCCCGAAGTATTCGATCATCAGGTCGAGATGATGCATCGCCGTGTCGATCCTCTCCGCTGTCGATGGAAGGGAATAGCTTCCGGTATCCCTGAGATCCTTCGCCTCGCGGAAGATGAACGGGTTTCCGATCGCTCCGCGCGCGAACATGACTCCATCCATCCCGTATTCTCCCATCGCCTGCATCGCATCCTGGGGGGTGAACATATCACCGGAGGCGAATAGCAGCACACCGCTTCCCGAGAAGTGCCTTGAGAGCTTCCTGAAGGCTTTCTTGTCCGCCGTTCCGCTGTAGCCTTGGGCGCGCGTCCTTGCGTGCAGCGTGAGCATCTCGGCGCCAGCCTCGACGGCGGCATCCGCGAATTCGATGTAGTTGATCGAAGAAGAGTCCCAGCCTAGGCGGAACTTGACGGAAACGGGGATGTCCGTTCGCTCCTTGATGGCCCTGACGATCCTACCGATCATCGGAGGATCCTGCATGAGCGCCGAGCCCGCTCCCGTCTTCACGACCTTCGGAACGGGGCAGCCGCAGTTGATGTCTATCGCGGTGGGGGCATATTCGAGAAGGCGGTCCATGGCGCGCCTGACCGGATCGTCCGATGGTGCGAAGAGCTGCACCACGAGCCTGTCCTCGCCGGGGAAGCGCTCCAGAAGGGCCTCTGTCTTCTCGCCGCCGCGCGCAAGCCCCTCCGCGCTGACCATCTCCGATACAGCACCATCAGCACCCAGCGAGCGGGCTATCTGCCTGAAGGCCTTATCCGTGTATCCTGCAAGTGGAGCCAGCATGAATGGGCCCCCGATCGTTCTTATGTCCACCCGACGATGATACCACACAGCCTTTTCAAATTGCCATCGGTGTGCTAGCTTCATTGTTATGAAGCAGAAGACGGCACACGACGAAGACTGGGCCTATGTATATGTAATAAAGAATCCATCATACAACGATATATGCCTCTGCGCTTGGGACAGCGTCCTCTATGCTGGCACGCCCGTTGTCTATGAGACGCGCTTCGGCCTCGACCTGGGCACGGTCGTCGGACCTGCTCCGGTGCCCGGCAGGAGCTATGTTCCAGGGCATTCGGAGGTCCATGGCGCATGCCTCCATTTCTCGGACGAGAAGGGAGAGGAGGTGTCATTCGGTACGGATGAGAATGCCCATCAGTGCGATTCCTGCCTCCATTGCCAGATCACAAGGGAGCCGGAGAGGATCAAGGTGGACGGAGACGTCACCTGGATCGATCATCTGGCGACTCCATCGGAGATGGCGAGATACGCCGAGAACGAGGCGAAGGAGGAGGAAGCGCTCAGGATCTGCCGCGAGAAGATCAGGAAGCATGGGCTTGGAATGAAGCTCGTCACGACGCATTTCCTCCTCGGGGAGCCCAAGGTCATCTTCTTCTTCACAGCCGATGAGCGCGTCGATTTCCGCGATCTCGTGAAGGATCTGGTATCTGTCTTCCGCATGCGCATCGAGCTGAGGCAGATAGGCGTGAGGGATGAATCCAGGTTCATCGGAGGCCTCTCCGTGTGCGGCCGCGACTACTGCTGCCATCTGATGACGAAGGAGATGGATCCCGTGACGATAAAGATGGCGAAGGAGCAGAATCTCTCGCTGAACTCGATGAAGATATCCGGCCCATGCGGACGCCTTCTCTGCTGCCTTGCATATGAGTACGACTACTACATGGAGGAGAAGGCAGGCTGTCCTCCGGAGGGGACGAAGCTCCGCATAGACAGGGAGCTCTGGAGGGTGAGCGAAGTCAACATCCTCTCGAGGAAGATCACTGTCTCCGGAAGCGAGGGACGCACGCTCCAGATACCATTCGAGGAGGTCTCCTTCAACAGCGCAACGGGCTATTGGGATATAAGCGAGGAGTACCTCGACGAGATGTTCTCGTCCTGACGCATGGTCATAAGACGCATCGACGAAGGCAGGAAGCGCTACCTTGGCCTGCTCCTTCTCGGGGACGAGGAGGAGAGGATGATCGACCGCTATCTGGAGCGCGGCGATATGTACGTGCTCGATGACTGCGGCGTGAAGGGTGTGTGCGTCGTGACGGATGAGGGCAATGGCATCCTGGAGATCAGGAACATAGCAGTCTGTCCAGAAGCGCAGGGAAGGGGATACGGCCGTGCGATGATCGAGTTCATCGAAAAGGAATACGCAGCGGCGCATTCCATCCTCCAGGTCGGCACAGGCGACAGTCCGCTGACGGTCCCATTCTATGAGAAGTGCGGATTCACCCGTTCCCATTCAATAAAGGGCTTCTTCACCGACAACTACAGCCATCCCATCTTCGAGGGCGGGGTGCAGCTCGTGGATATGGTGTATATGAGGAAGCCTCTGAAGGGATGAAAATACGCAAATCCGGGCATTTTGTCGTATAAAGGGACTAAAGCATTGCTGGATAACGTGTTGACGCATGGTTATCTTTATGGTAAGTTCTGTAAGCGCTGTCAGTATTTTGACAGCTATTTAATTGCATAAAACGATTGGAATTCGTTTGGAGGAATAAATGGCTAACAAGTCCGCAGAGAAGAGGGAGCGCCAGGAAGCAAAGCGCCGCCTCCGCAACCGCATGGCAAAGAGCACGATGCGCACAGCTATCAAGAAGTTCGATTCAGCAGTCGCTGCTGGCGATAAGGAAGCCGCCGGAAAGGCATTCGCAGAGAGCAGCAAGCTCCTCGATTCAGTCGCTGGAAAGGGAATCATCCATAGGAATACAGCTGCAAGGAAGAAGAGCCGTCTCGCACACGCATACAACAAGATGGTCTGATTGCTTCTGAGGAGTGCGCTATGGAACAGAAACTTACAAAGGCTGCTATCATAGAGAGCCTTCACGCGAAGCTTGGCATCAACAGGACAGATATCCATCAGGTGATCGATGAGCTCTTCGAGGAGATCAAGGATGGCCTGAAGGATAACCGTGTCATCGAGCTCCGCGGCTTCGGAACCTTCGAGGTCCGCATCAGGAAGGGCCGCGAGAAGGCCCGCAATCCCAAGACGGGTGATGTCGTTGCCGTGGATAAGCATGGCGTTGCCATCTTCCGCCCTGGCAAGGAGCTGAAGGATTTCGTCTGGGGCATCACCAAGGGACCGGATGAGGAATAACAGCTTGAAGACCATCAGAAGACATTCTGCAGGAAGCCTCAGGACAGTATGTTCTGAGGTTCTTGTTTTAGCAGCCTCTGCATTCGTATTCTCCATAGCATTCCCCGGATTCATGGTGCCGGATGGGCTGGGATTCGTGGCGTTCTTCGCGCTCATCCCCGTGTTCGCCGTCATCAGGCATGCATCCTGGAAGCATGTATGGTGGGAGGGATTCTTCTTCGGCTTCGCCTTCTACCTCTTCTTCGCCTATTGGCTGAAGAGCTTCCATGCCCTGGCCATCGTGCTGATCCCGGTCATCAAGGCATTCGAGATGATGCTCTGCTTCATAGCCCTGAAGGCGGCAGACAGCTTCTTCAAGCGCTTCGGGTATGTCGTGCAGGCCATCATCTGGGTCGCCTATGCGTATCTTTCCGAAAGCTGGTTCGCCGGCTTCTCATACGGCAACATCGCATATGCGTTCTACAGCTATACCTGGTTCGTTCAGATTGCGGACATCACGGGAATATGGGGGATTGCATTCCTTGCCATCCTGCCGCAGCCGTTCCTGGGAAGGTTCCTGTGCGATGCGATCGGTGGAGCTTCGGAGCGCTTCCCGGGATATCTGAGGAGACATATCATCTTCATTGCCGTATATGCTGTGCTTCTTGCCTCCGATCTGATCTACGGAGCCGTCCGCACGTCGGAGTGGAGGGCGAAGGAGCCGGATCGCATATGGGATGTCGTCGCTGTGCAGCACAACCACGATTCATGGCAGGGCGGCTACTATACCTATCTCCACAACTTCAACAACCTCAGACGCTACACGCTGGAAGCGATGTCGCAGGTCGATCCGGATATCGTCATATGGAGCGAGACCGCATTCGTGCCTTCCGTCGCATGGCACACGAACTATTCGACCGAAGGATCCGGATACGAGGTCACCGCGGCTTTGGTGAACGACTTCGTCTCGTTCGGCGAGAACCTTGGCGTGCCCCTTCTGACAGGCAATCCGGAGGGCGTCATCGATGATCCGTCGCTTCCTCCGATCCTCGAGGATGGCAGCACGAACAGGATGGACTACAACACCGTCATCCTCTTCGATGATGGCGAGATCAAGGAGACGTACCGCAAGCAGCATCTCGTGCCATTCACGGAGCACTTCCCATATGAGGAGGAGCTGCCATGGCTCTACAACCTGCTCCTGGCCAACGACTACAACTGGTGGCTGCAGGGGGATGAGCCGGTGGTCTTCGTCTCCGATGGCGTCCATTTCTCTACGCCGATATGCTTCGAGGACAACTTCGGATACCTCTCTGCCGAGTTCGCCGCAGCTGGCGCCGATGTGATAGTGAACATGTCCAACGACAACTGGTCCAAGAAGGTGAGCGCGGAGATGCAGCATGCTGCGATGGGCTCGTTCAGGTCCGTTGAGACGAGGAAGGCCACGATCAGGGGCACCAACAGCGGCATAACCTGCCTTATAACCCCCGAGGGCACCATCCACGACAGGATGGAGCCGTTCGTGATGGGCTGGCACCTCTATCATGTGCCGGTGTATGAGGGAGGAGAGGAGACGTTCTACGTGCGCCACATCGATCTCTTCGCGCATATAGCCGTATATGCATCCTGGGCGCTTCTTGCCGTTGGCGCTCTGATGAGGATCGCCTCGCTTGTTTCCAAGCGCGGCAGGAAAGGCTGAGATGAAGGCAAGCATAATCGTAATAGGCACAGAGCTGACGAGGGGTATCATCCAGGATAGGAACAGCTCCCTCATCAGCCGCGAGCTCACGCATCTGGGAGTCCATGTCTCTGAAATCGTGGCACTGCCCGATGACGGCACCATCAAGTCCGTCCTTGGCGCCCTGATGCGCTCCTCTGACCTCGTGGTCATCACGGGAGGTCTGGGGCCGACGAGCGACGACATGACGCGATACGCCATTGCCGAAGCCGCTGGCAGGGATCTGGTGCGCGATGGTAAGTGCTGGGACTTCCTCCTCTCGAAGCTCGGGGAGAAGGCCTATGGCGCCAACTCAAGGCAGGCCATGATCCCAGAGGGATTCTCTGCAATCGCAAACCGCAATGGCACTGCTCCCGGATTCTATGGCTATGGCGGCAGCACGCTCCTTGTATCGCTGCCTGGGCCTCCGAGGGAGATGGAGCCCATGCTCTATGAGAGCGTCCTTCCGCTCGTGAAGGAGAAGCTCGATCTGCCGGATGTCGAACGCGATGAATACACGTCGTTCATCACCGCAGAGGCCAAGCTGGAGGAGCTCTACGGATCCGTCGATCCAGAGCTGGATTGGGGAACGAGGTTCCAGGACTACAGGATATCCCTATACGTGTCTGGAAAGACGAAGACCCTGCGCGATGAGACTGTGGCAAGGCTCAGGAAGCTCGTCGGCGTCCATCGCATAGAGGACGGGCAGGTCGACGCGCTTGGGATCCTCATCTCCACGCTGGAATCCCGTGGAGCGACCGTCTCCGCGGCCGAGAGCTGCACGGGAGGGCTCGCATCCGAGCTGCTGACGTCGCGTCCGGGCTCGTCCAGGTACATGCTCGGCTCGGTGACATCCTACGCGCCTTCGGTGAAGAGGGATGTGCTTGGCGTAAAGGAGTCCACCATCGAACGCTATGGCACTGTCTCGGCGAAGTGCGCCATCGAGATGGCTGAAGGCGTGCTGAGGCTCACAGGGTCGGACTACTCGCTCTCGGTGACGGGCGTCGCGGGCCCTGATACGGATGAGGGCAAGGCCGTCGGAACGGTGCATCTCGCATTCGCAGGCAGGGGCAGGGAGACGTCCAGCGTGCTTCTGAGGTTCTCATCATGGGGACGCGATTCCATCAGGAGGAAGGCTGTCGTATCCGCATTCCTGCTTCTTTCGGCATACATCGATGGCGAGGATCCTGCGGCGATCGCCGGCGGCTGGGAATATATCTGAGCGGTCGCTGGATGTCTGTTGACTATTTCCCGACGATGGCAATATCATCGGGGTGTATCAAGGCCCGAACATGCCTGGGCCGTATTCTTTCGGAAAAAGCATTTTCCTTTCGGAGTAATAATGTCAGAAACATTCGAAGAGCTTGATGCTGCAGAGGCTGCGGCATCCGTCGAGGCAAAGCCCGCCAAGAGAAGGCCGGGACGCCCTAGGAAGGCAAGACCAGAGGATGAGGGCGAGAAGAAGCCCCGCGTAACGATAAAGAGGAAGGCCCGCGTGACCGTGAAGGGCTCTGATGATGCCGCCCCGCAGGCAGGCGTCGTCGAGGTACCTGTCCAGGAGGAGCCTATGCAGGAGGTGGCAGCGCCGGAGGCCGTGGAAGCGGAACCGGCTCCTGAGAATGCTGCGGATGAGGCGGCTCAGCCTCAGGAGGAGGGCTCTGATAGGCCCCAGCAGACTGAGAAGCGCTACGATGACAGATTCCATAACGGCAGGCGCGACAAGCGCATGAAGAACAACGGCAAGAGACGCCCGAATGAGGAGTATCAGCCGGAGATCAACATCGATGAGCATCCCGATGCGCCCCAGCTCTTCATTTCCGTGCTCACGGCTCTCCATATCGATGAGCTGAGGGACAGGGCGAAGCTGCAGGGGATTCCCGAGGATGTCATCCTCGACTGCCGCAAGTCCGAGCTTATCGCGAGGATGCTTCGCCTGCACTCCGCAAACGGCGGCGTGCTCCTTGCAGAGGGCACTCTCGAGGTCCTTCAGGAGGGCAGCTTCGGCTATCTTAGATATGCCGTGAACAACTATCTTGCCGGAACGGAGGATGTCTATGTCTCCGCTTCGCTGATCAAGGCGATCGGAATGAAGACCGGCGATGCCGTCTATGCCCAGATCAGGGCGCCGCGCGAGAACGAGAAGAGCGCAGCTGTGGTACGCGTCCTCAAGGTCAACGGCGAGGAGCCGAAGATGGCGAAGATCAGGGCGCCGTTCGATACGCTCACGCCGCTCTTCCCCGATGAGAGGCTCCATCTCGAGGTCATCGAGGATGAGGCCAAGCCTGCGGATCTCTCCACGCGCGTCGTGGATCTTTTCTGCCCGATCGGAAAGGGACAGCGCTCCCTCATCGTCGCACCGCCGCGCACGGGAAAGACGGTTCTCATGCAGAAGATCGCCAATGCCATCACCACCAACCATCCGGAGGTTACGCTCATCGTCCTTCTCGTCGACGAGCGCCCTGAGGAGGTCACCGATATGAGGAGGAACGTGAAGGCGGAGGTCATCGCCTCGACGTTCGATGAGCAGGCGCAGCACCATGTGCAGGTTGCGGAGATGGTCATCGAGAAGGCGAAGAGGCTCGTCGAGTACAAGAAGGATGTCGTCATCCTCCTCGATTCGATCACGCGTCTCGCCAGGGCCTACAACCAGACGGTGCCGGCATCGGGGAAGATACTCTCAGGCGGCGTCGATTCCAACGCGCTCCACAAGCCCAAGAGGTTCTTCGGAGCGGCAAGGAACATCGAGCAGGGCGGATCGCTGACGATCATATCGACGGCACTCATCGAAACGGGATCTAGGATGGATGAGGTCATCTTCGAGGAGTTCAAGGGTACGGGAAACAACGAGATCGTGCTCGACCGCAAGATGGCGGACAACCGCAAGTTCCCAGCGATCAACATCAAGAAGTCGGGAACGAGAAGGGATGATCTGCTGCTGCAGCCGGATGTGCTTTCCCGCGTCTTCCTCCTGCGCTCGGCGTTCGGCAATCTCGACGATATCGACATGTCCGTGGCTCTGATTGACAAGATGAAGAAGACAAACAATAATAAGGAGTTCCTCGACTCGATGAACACTCCATCGACGCTGAGGTGAGATAGATATCGCCCATCTGTGAAAGCAGATGGTTAATACATAGAACCGGAGGAGAAAGATGAAGAAGAATATCCACCCTGAGTATACGCTTCAGGAAATCCACTGCTCATGCGGCAATGTGATCAAGACGAAGTCCACGGCGAAGAACCTCCATGTCGAAATCTGCTCGGCATGCCACCCGTTCTTCACCGGAACGCAGAAGCTCGTCGATACGACGGGACGCGTTGAGCGCTTCAACAAGAGATACCACAGGGAATCGAACTGAACGCTTCGATGAGCAGGATAAGGCCAGGGGCAGAACCCTGGTCTTTGTTTTTGACAAAAGGACTTAAGTTGTCTATATTATCCCCAGAATCGGAACATTGGCTATGAAGGGAATAATCGACGCACACAAAGCTGAATATGGGGTAGAGCCGGAAGTTGTCGTGGAGGTTCCGCAGGTTACGACCCTGCTTGGCGCTTTCTCCGAGTTCTGCTCGGGGTATGCTCTGATGAGCACGAATACGCAGGGTCTCAGGGTTGCCGTATCCAGGCGGTCCGATAGCCAGGTCCATGCATTCAATTCCACGAAGAAGGAAAGGAAGAAGTTCCAGCTCATCGGAATCAAGCCTCGCAGGGAGGACTGGTGGTGCACGCCGGTGAAGTCCATCTGCCAGGTGCTTCAGGCATCGGAGCTGAGCGTTCCTGGCTTCGACCTCACGATCAAGGGGCAGAGCGCAGTGGCGGATGCCCCTTCCATAACGGCAGCCATCACTGCAGGCCTGTTGATGGCCCTCGATTCCCTCTGCGGCTATCATCTCGAGATCAACAGCCTCATGAGGCTGGCATACAACTCCAACAGGTTCTCCGATTCATACAAGTCAAGGCTCCGCGACCTGATCACCATCTTCTCATCGGAGCCTGGCAAGATGCTGAGGTTCGACCTCGAGTCTTATGAGTGCACGCCGTTCGAGTATCCATTCACGACCGGCAGCTCGGTGCGCTCGTGGTTCATAGACTGCTCGCTTCCGGCAGATGAGCTTGCAGAGGAGGTATCCCTCTTCCGCGCCGAGGCCAAGGAGGCATTCGCCAGGCTCAAGGAGATCGCCCCCAAGGGCATCAAGCTCAGGAACCTTCCCCGAAAGGAGATCATCCAGAGCTCCCTCTCCGAGGATTGGAAGAGGCTGGTCTCGTTCGTGATCGAGGATTCGGCGTTCGCGGATAAGGGCTACGAGGGTCTGCTTTCAGGCGATGCCAGGCAGGTCGGCAAGCTCCTTTCCAGCGAGCAGCATAACCTATCCCATCTTGCCGGACTCACTTCCCCGGAGGTCGACTGGCTCGTCAAGAGGGGATCGGAGTCGGATTCGGTGCTCGGCGTCACCGAGATCGGAGTGGGCATCACAGGCACCCTCGTGGCATTCATCGAGAACGGCAAGGAAGGGCTGTTCCAGGAGAAGCTCGAGGAGTATGAGCGCATATTCGGATTCAAGCCGGTCATGCGGGAGTACATCCCATCCGGATCCATCAGGATCATCCCCAAGGGGGAGGATGCATGAACATCCTCCTCTCCAACGATGATGGATACCAGGCGCTGGGGATCAAGGTGCTCGAGGATGTCCTTTCAGAGAGGGGACACTCCATATATGTCTCCGCTCCCGACAGCGAGCAGAGCGGGAAGTCGCATGCGATGACGATCCGCGGCAGCGTCGAGGTCACGGAGTATGCACCAAGGCATTTCCACGTGACGGGAACGCCGGCCGACTGCATCATCTACAGCCATCGCTGCTCGCTTTTTCCCGTTGCGTTCGATACCGTCGTATCCGGCATAAACCATGGCTACAACCTCTCCACCGATATCGTCTATTCCGGCACCTGCGCAGCTGCGCGCCAGGCAGCGTTCTATGGCATGAAGGCCATCGCGCTCTCTGCAGAGCATGGAAGGAGCCCCGAGCTGCTGAGACGGTCCGCTGAGTTCGTGGCTGACCATCTGGAGGCATTCCTTGCAGCCATACCACACGGAGCCTTCATGAACATAAACGTCCCTGAGTCGTTCGATGGCACCGCCGAGGCCGGCGGCATGGGAAGCATCATCTACAACGATCGCGTAGCCGTCATCTCCGAGGATGGCCCCAGGAAGACGCTCGCGATAGAGGATGCAACGCTTGAGTATGAGCCTTCGATGACTGCTTATCGCGCAGATCATGAGATATGCCGTTCAGGCAGGGCCTCCGTCTCCATAATCGATGCCCTCCCGTCGCTTTCCGCAGCCATGGGGGCTCTTCCCCTGTGAAGTGGGAGGATATCTGCTCACGCTGCGGCCTATGCTGCCATGAGAAGGTCATCCATCCCGACGCGCTAGTGATCGATCTCTCGCAGCCCTGCCGATTCTATGACGGCAAGCGGCATGAGTGCACCGTATACCACGACCGCTTCAGCTCCGAGCCGCGTTGCTGCAAGGTCACTCCGCTGATGGCCGCATTCGGCCGCTCATTGCCAGATTCATGCGCCTATGTCGAATGGGCCAGACGCCATCATATCCGCTTCAGGCGGCCGAAGGAGCTTGTGCTTTCATCATCGTCCGACGCTCCTTGACGCAATAGGGTGCAGGTGGGTAACTTAAGTCCGGAATGGAGATGAATATGGACAGGAGATATGTCTATCTCGACAACAACGGCACAACGAGGATGGCCGATGAGGTGAGGGACTTCATCCACTCATACGATGAGCTGTACGGCAATGCCTCGAGCATGCATACGCTCGGCCGCCAGTCGGCTGCCGGAATAGAATGGGCGCGCACCAAGGTCGCTGAGCTGATAGATGCCGACAGCGCGGATATATACTTCACATCTGGAGCCACGGAGAGCAACAACGCGGTCCTCAACATCTTCCGCGACCTTGCGGATGAGGGAGGGGAGCGCAGGAGGATCATCATCTCCTCCGTCGAGCATCCCGCTTCGATCGAGAGCGCGAAGTACCTGAGGAAGAAGGGCTATCAGGTGGATCTCTGCCCTGTGGATTCCATCGGCAGGCTGCGCCTCGATGAGCTCGAGAGGATGATGGGACCCGATGTCTCCCTCGTCTCGGTAATGACGGGCAACAACGAATCTGGCACGATACAGCCGGTCAGGGAAGCCTCCGCCATCGCCCACAGGCATGGCGCGTTCTTCCATACCGATGCCACGCAGGCCATCGGCAAGATCCCCGTATCCGTGAAGGAGATCGATGCCGACTATCTCTCGCTTTCAGGACACAAGTTCTATGGCCCCAAGGGCATAGGAGTCCTCTATGCCAGGCATGGCGCTCCTCTCTCCCCGTTCATCCATGGCGGTCATCAGGAGAAGGGCATGAGGGCAGGAACGTACAATAACCAGGCCATATTCGGGCTTGGCAAGGCTGCCGAGATCGCGAAGGAGACCCTTGTGGAGGAGCATGAGAGGCTCTGGGAGATGCGCGAGGCGCTCAGGCGCGGCATCGAGGAGAGGGTCCCAGGCGTCGTCATCAACGGATCGAACGATGAGTCGCTCTGCCTGCCCGGCACGCTCAACGTATCGTTCCCATCCGCCGAGGGAGAATCCATCCTCCTCTATCTCGACCTCGAGGGGATCGAGGTATCGACGGGCTCGGCATGCGCAACGGGTTCGCTCGAGCCCAGCTACGTGCTGATGGCGGCAGGTCTGGATGTCGAGCTTGCCCATGGCTCGATCAGGTTCTCGTTCGGCAGATACAATACGATGGACGATGTCTCATACGTGCTCGAGAAGCTTCCTCCCATCATCGAGAAGGTGAGGTCGATGAGCACAAGGAAGGTGTGATATGGCAGAGAGCTTCATGGCCCAGTGGGTCTATACCGATACGGTCAAGGATCACTTCATCAATCCGCGCAACCTCTGGAAGGAGGGCGAGGACTTCCAGCCCGATGGAGTGGGCGAGGTCGGCTCGCTCGCGTGCGGCGATCAGATGAGGGTGGGAATCAAGGTCTCCGATGGCAGGATATCCGATCTGAGATGGCTTACATACGGTTGCGCATCAGCGATCGCATCCACGTCTATGATGAGCGAGATGGCCATCGGCATGACGCTCGAGGAGGCCTATCACCTCACGCCATCGATGATCACCGATGCGCTCGGCGGGCTTCCGGAGCATAAGTTCCACTGCTCCGTCCTCGGCGACAAGGCGCTCAGGGCCGCGATAGACGATTATCTCGAGCGCAATGGGCTGGACAATCCGTACAAGGGAACGACCGCTAGGATCATCTGCGAGTGCAAGGGCGTCACCGATCAGAGGATCGAGGAGCTCGTGAAGTCGGGCAAGGTCAGCACATTCGAGGATCTCCAGAGGGAGACCGGTGCCTCGACCGCCTGCGGCAAGTGCCGCGACAGGATCATGGAGGAGCTCAACGAGGCCCTCCACATCTACGGCAGATGATCAGCGTATACCTGGAATCGGTGAGGGACGCCCTCTATCCACGCAGGAGCGGCGTCCTTACGAAGCGCAGCAAGTACATCAGGATAGAGCCCCTCAGGCCATATACGAAGGATGAGATACGCACGCTGCGTCTGCGCCTCCATCTCTCCGTCGGCCTTTTCGCGGAGCTCCTTGGCGTCTCCACGAAGACGGTGGAGGCATGGGAGAGCGGCCATAACGAGCCCTCCGGACCTGCATTGAGGCTGATGAACATGATCCAGCGCTATCCGGACGTGCTGACGGAATCGCATGCTGTCTACGTGACGAGATGACCGTCTAGATTGCCGAGTAGACGGATCCTCCGATGAACTCCCTTATGAGGGAATCCGGGGGAACGAGCGTCGATGGAATGGGGCAGATGAATTCAAGGAAATCCAGCAGCCTCCGCGCCGTCGTGTATGCCTCTCCAGCCTCCTTGGGAACGGATCTCAGAAGCGGCTCCGCATAGGGCTTGAGCACGCCCATCTCATACTCCAGCGCGCTGTTGACCATCACGTCGGCGTTGTTCTGGAACGGGAATATGTGGTTCTTCTCGCCCCTTTCGACCGATGGCCATCTGGAGAGCGTATCCACGGCATCGAATCCCCTTGTGCGCATGTCGCGCACCATGCGCCTGAGTATCCTGTTGTCCGTCGTGCTGATCCTCGAGCGCGTGTCGAGGTTGACCTGCGTCAGCGCGGAGATGTAGATCCTGAAGCCATATCCGTGCGGCAGCGATGGGATGAGCTTTGGATTCAGGCCGTGTATACCCTCGATCACGAGCAGCGAATCATCGTCCATGCGCACAGCTTCAGGGCGGAACGTTGTCCTGCGGTCCTTGAACGAGAAGGAGGCCAGATGTACCTCCCTGCCTTCGATCAGGTCCGTAAGCTGCTTTCGCAGAAGCGGGAGATCGAGCGATTCCAGCACCTCATAGTCCTTCTCCCCGAATTCATCGACCGGCACCTTCTCCGTCGGCAGGTAGTAATCGTCCAGCGATATCTTTATGGGGCGGTATCCTTCTACCCTGAGCTCATCGGAGAGCCTGAGCGAGAACGTCGTCTTGCCAGATGATGAGGGACCTGCGATGAAGACGGCCCTGACGCTTCCCCGTTCCCTGATCAGGCGCGCCGTGTCGGATATCCTCCTTCTCTGGAGCGCTTCTGAAAGGAGCACTGTCTTCTCGATCGATCCATCCTGGACCTTGCTGTTGAGCTCTCCGATGGAGCTGACGCCCAGAATCGATGCAAAGCGCTTGTTCTCCCTGAAGACGGAGAACAGGAGGGGATTGTCCACGAACGGCATTATGCGCTTGGGGCTGCGGCTCTGCGGGTATCTGAGGAGCAGCCCATCCTCGTATTCCCTCAGCTCCCACAGCGTCAGCAGCCCTGTCGATGGCAGCAGCGGCTCATAGTTCATCTCCATGCAGCCGCCAAGCCTGGCGAAGCTGTATGAGGAGGCATTGAGCGACTCGAGGAGACTTTCCGTTTCGACCAGCCCATGCTCGCGTGAGTACGCGACGGCTTCGTCGTGCGTGAGGTCCACCAGCTCTATTGGCATGTCCATGGAGACAGCTTCGCGCATCACTCGCTCCAGGCTGTCCCTGTCGGGCTTTTCATTGCCTCGGTATCTGAAATAGTACCCATCCCCAAGGCTGTGGCCGATGATGAGCACGCGCTCGGGGGCAATGAGGGCGGAGGCGTATGAGAGGAGGAAGCACAGGCTCTTGCGGTAGACCCTCTTGCCGAGCGGACTGTCGAGGGCTACCGTCTCGATCGTTGCATTGCCGGTGATGCGGGCCTGAAGCGATTCCAGCCTGCCATTGACCTTCGCTGCGACAGCTGCTGGCCCGGAAGCGCCTACGATGCCGATGAGCCTGCTGCCCGATTCGGCTGTCATCCTCTTTCCGTCTACAGTCAGTTCCAGATTCCTCATGTGGCTAATGATACCATACGCTTTCTTGCGATATGTGTATTGTTTCAGGATTCCACCTTCATCTCATCCTCGATCCATCGCATGAGGATATCCACGACATAGTCCACCTCCTCATCGGTGAGGGCCCTCCCTGGTGGGATGGAATGCCACTTCATAAGGCAGGAGCGGCAGCAGCAGCCCGTCGCGTGCTGGGCGATGAAGACGGGATGGCCGCGCATCGGCGTCTGCTTTCCGTCATTCGCGATCTCCGCCGGCGAGAGGCGCTTGATGATGAAGTCCCTGGCGTGGCGCTCGATCGTCTCCATTCCCTTCGCCGCGATGTATCCCCTGTCCGCTGCAGAGAGATGGAAGCGCATCCTGAATGGTGAGCGGCTGCGCCTTCTGCAGAATGAGTTCCAGCTTTCGTCCGTCATGGCTACAGTGTATGCCTTTTCGCGTTTTGGGAATATAATCTTGGGCATGGCCGTTCTTGTGATCCATCTGGATAAGGAAGAAGCAGAGAGGAGGGAATGCACGCTCTGCGGCTTGGAGCTTGCCCTGAGCCTCTATCATGAATATGAGGAGCTCTCTCCAATCGTCATATCCTCTCCGACTCCGGAGGCTGTCCTCGTGCCGGGCTGCGCATGCTTCTCGATGGTCTTCCGCTCCCCGATCACGGAGCGCATTGCCATAGCATCATCTGCATTCGCGCCAGGCTACTCCCTCCGTCGCCTCGGCTACGATGCCGTCGTGATCGTCGGGCGCGCAAGAAGGCTTCAGCTCATATCGATCAATGCCGATGGCGCTGAGCGCATCGCTGCAGAGCAGTACAGGGGCTCTACATCGGAGGAGTTCGAACGCCTTGCGCGCCGCAATGTGGCGGATGCATTCCTCAGCATAGGCCGAGCTGGCGAGAATGGCGTGCTATTCGCCTCCGTCCAGTCAGGAGGAAGGGAAGCAGCATCCCAGGGGCTTGGATGCCTTTTTGGATGGAAGAACCTCAAGGGGATCATGCTTCCCGGATTCACCCGCAAGGATGAGATGCACCAGAGCGGAAGCCTCGGCAGGCGCGTTCGGAGGAGGCAGGAGAAGAGCGCGATCGCAAGGCGCTTCAGGAAGGAGGGAGATGCCCTCTTCATCGATGCAGGCCTCTCGCTTGGATGGCTTCCCGTATCGTACTATTCGGAGAGGTTCGATCCCCGTGCGGAATTCCTCGATGGCCTGGCCATGGCCGATGGCTATGGCGTCTATCCCGAGGCATGCCAGGACTGCGGCTTCGCCTGCGGCAGGAGGACAAGGGACAACCGCATACTCCCTTCATGGGAGGAGGCGGCCATGCTCGGAAGCAATCTCGGATTCTTTTCCATAGAGAGCGTCAGGCGGATCGCCGATGCCGTGAGGGAGGAGGGGCTTGGCGCCGCCGATACCGGTGCGCTGCTTGCGTATCTTGCCACGCTTCCTGGAACCGACTATACGCTTCCGGTGCTCAAGGGCAGGGGCGTGGAGGAGTATGTCAGGGTCATCCATCTCATCGGCGTGGTCCGCGGGGTCGGAGAGAGGCTCTCCGAAGGGCTGAAGGGCTTTCCGGATGCGATCCAGATGGGGAACCATCTCCCGATCCTGACAGACCTCAGGGGCGATAGGGCTGGGGCCGTGCTTGCAGTGCTCGGCCTTCCTGCAAAGCTCCCTGCTGCCTGGCTTCTGCCCAGGAAGCCCCTTTCATACGCATCTGGAGCCATCATGGCGCTATATGAGATGGCATACAGGTATGCGCTTGTGTCGGAAGGATATGTTCCGATGGGCACGCTGACGCAGTGGTGGGGAAGGCTTCCCCGCTTCGTCTTCCGCGTCCCGTTCCTCCTGCGCATAGCTGCGCTTCTTTTCCGTGCATATGGGCGCAAGGGCTCCGATCTGTACGGTAAGGGCCTTCGGATCATCGATGAGCTTGCGGGAAGATATCCTCTTCCGGAGCACTTCCAGATGGAGCCCCTCAGCGCCTATGGGGATGGTGCCACGACATCCGCCGAGCGCGCGTATGGCGCTTATGCTCACGAGAAGCGGATCGCGGAGATCGTGCTGAAGTCGAGGAGGGAGAAGAGGAAGACCCCTTCCTCCGACAGCAATGCAGCCGTAGGGCCTTCGGAGGATCGAGGCCTGGAAGGCGATCCTGGATTGCAGAACACGACGCCATCCTCCTGATGCAGATCGGCGACATGGGTGTGGCCAGAGATGAATACATCACCTCTAAGGAGCGTATAGTCATCGCTGCAGAGCCTGTCGCCGTGCGTCATGACGATCCTGTGCCCATAGAGCGTCATCTCCCTCTCAAGCGGCGGGAAGGGAATGCCCATATACTCATAGAACCTGTCGCAGTTGCCCCTCACGGAGATAAGCGATGAGAAGAACGTGGAATGCATCGGATCGGGGCACTGATCGCCAGCGCTGAGGATGCCTTCCGGGCTGAAGTGCGAGACGGCCCCGAGCACGAGGTCGATTCCATCCGCAGATCCATGGATATCGGAGACTATGAGGTGCATGGCATGAGGATACTCCCTCCTAATGGCATGCGCAATGCTTAGCATACGCAATGCTTCCCGATAGGATTGGAGCAGAGGAGAAGCAATGAAGAGGATCATTTCGGCGATCATCATCGCATCCATCCTTGTCTCATGCACGGATGGTCTTCAGGATCAGGGAGGAGCCATCGTCCCGCCTTCGGAGATCGAAAGCGATGTATTCATCCCCGTCTTCTTCGAGAAGACAGCGGATGCTTCGGGCATCGCCACTGCAGGCATCATAGACATGATTCCTGATGGATCGCCATTTGATAATACCATCGCTGCGACATCGGTCATGAGCACCCTTCCCGTGATGGTCAGCCTCGATCTTGTCGAGAACACGACGGCCAAGAACGTGTTCGATTCGGTCGAGGATGAATTCCTGGCCTATGGCTTCCCAGTCAGGTTCGACAGGGAGAACTCAAGGAAGAACAACGATGGCGTGTACATGAAGTACTACGTCATGTCGGAGCAGGAAGGAAACGGCAATTTCCCCATCGGCTGCATCGATTACTACTACAGCGATAAGGCGAGCGCTTCTCGTACCGCGAGATCATCATGCTGAACATCGATTTCTCAGGTACGGGCAATGATGGAGGTAAGCTCGTCTCTAACATCCTCGTCATCCAGTATGATGACATCCCCGTTGAGTGGGTGGATGGCCGTGCCGTCTTCGAGTGCGGGCAGATCGGTGCCGATGGAACGGCGGAGAAGAACGGCACCGTGGACCTCATCGGCTTCAATTCCCATGGCAGTGGCTTCAGCATCAACAGGGACTACACGATCATCAGATCCGATGGAAAGACATTCTATCAGATCTATGCTCCATACTATTCGGTGGCTCTGAGGGCTGATGGAACATTCCCTCCATCAATTGCTTCAATCCTTGAGAAGTACACGGATTCAGATGATTATACCTTTACGAAGGAGGAAGCACTGGATACTGGCATGGACATGGTCAACGAGATCCTCCCTGTCGTCTACAAGAACAAGAACGTCAAGGATGCATACCACTCCTATTCCAGCTATCGAAATGACATGCTCACGGAGTTCAGCAAGGACTTCGAGCCGAAGCGTACGGATGACCAATCCCTTGTAGATCCGAGTATCAGCGTTGGCGACTGCGCCTCCACGATCTTCGACTATGAAACCGGAGAGGTAGCAGCATTGGGCCTTGTCCAGCTGATGTCGAGCGTGAACTACTCCTCGATCGGAGAAAAGGAGCATTATGATCAGACGAACTTCGAGAGCTTCTTCCCCTGTATCACATATGAGGAATATGTCACGCCCAATGATAATGGCTCCGATGATGCGGACATGCTCATAAAGGCCCTCATCGAGGCTCAGCTCAGAGTCTGCGGAATCTACAACGAGAACTTCATCGTCTCCGAGGCATATTCATGCAACACGATGGATGGTTATGTCGATTTCCAGTGGACATCCATACCGTCGACTGCAGCGATCCCGCGGCGTTCGAGGCCAAGCTCAAGGAGCGGTATATGGATATCTATGGATTATCATCAATTGATGATGTTGAGCCACGATACAATCCATATCCCAAGGAAAGCTGAGCCGCTTCTGCAATCATCGCATGCCCCGCTTCGGCGTGGTTTGCTGTTCCTTGGCTCGGTGCTGTATCATCAGGCTATGGATGCGGATACCATTGCATACTACGACAGCAATGCAGAGCGCTATGCTGCAGCGACATTCGAAGCTGTTCCCGATAAGGCGAGGGAGGTGTTCCTCGGCTATCTTGGAAAAGGGTCTGCCATCCTGGATCTGGGGTGCGGTTCAGGCCGAGACAGCATGGAATTCCTATCCAGGGGCCATCGCGTAACAGTTGTGGACGGCTCTTCGGAGATGTGCCGCATCGCTTCGGAGAATACCGGACTCGATGTGCGCTGCATGCTCTTTTCGGAGCTCGATTTCGTCGATGCCTTCGATGGCGTTTGGGCATGCGCGTCGCTCTTGCATGCCAAGCGGAATGACCTCAGGCACATCATGGAGCTTGTCCATGGAGCATTGAGGAAGGATGGCATATTCTACTTCTCGTTCAAGGAAGGCTCTGGGGAGGGCGAGGTGGATGGCCGCTTCTTCACGTATCTTTCCCTCTCCGATGCACTGGCGCTGATCGATGGCCTCTTTTCGCCGGAAATGCTCTGGATAAGTCCGGATGCGAATCCTGCACGCCATGATACGAGCTGGCTGAATGCCATCGTGAGGAAAGCCTGAGCCCACTTGGTGGTTGCCATACGGCATCTTTGAAGCTAACCTTTTGATGAGGACGCATATGGAGGAAAGATACCTTACGGCCGATGATGGACACAGGATATTCCTGCGTGTCTGGGAGGCCGATGACCCGATAGCCACTGTTCACATCAACCACGGAATGGCTGAGCACAGCCTCCGGTACAATGCATTCGCCGAGCATCTCAATGCCCTCGGCTTCTCGGTCTATGCCCAGGACCACAGGGGGCATGGATTCACGAAGGAGGAGGATGAGAAGGGCTGGTTCGCCGAAGAGGACGGCTGGAAGACCATATGCAATGACGCATGGACGGTCGACAAGGCGATCACGATCGATCATCCATCGATTCCCCATATCCTCTTCGGCCACTCCATGGGCTCATTCGTCGCGAGGACATGCCTCGGCTACCATTCGGAAGCCTATGCGGCGGTCGTCATCTGCGGCACCGGAGCCTCCCAGGGGCTGGTGGGAAGGCTTGGCAGGAAGCTTGCCTCCATAAGGGCGAAGCGCTATGGCTCGAGGATGCCCGACAGCGTGATGCAGAACCTCGCATTCGGAAGCTATGTGAAGCATTTCCCCGGTGAGGGCGAGACCGCATGGCTCTCCAAGGACAAGGATGAGGTGAGGAAGTATGATGAGGATCCCCTCTGCGGCTTCCTGTGCTCATCGCAGTTCTATGCCGACCTCATAGAGGGGTCGTTCACAGCCAACTCCAGGAAGCTTGCCTCGCGGATCCGCAAGGACATCCCGATGCTGATCGTATCCGGGGACCAGGATCCCGTCGGAGGTTATGGTCGCGGCGTGGAGAAGGTCTACAGGATGTACAGGAAGGCGGGGCTGGAGAATGTGAGCATGCAGCTCTTCAGCAACGACAGGCACGAGCTGCTCAACGAGACCGACAGGGATGATGTCATGCGGACGATCTCCGCATTCATGCAATCGGTGGTGAAGGAAGGCAATGCAGGATAACCAGAACGAGAAGGCCGCCGCATTCGTGCGGTGGTGGTATGACTACGGCAAGGCGATGAGCCTCGCATTCAGGGGCATGGGCCGCGACAGCATCTCCATGATGGCCTCCGGAATGGTGTATTCCACGCTCATCGCGATCATCCCATGCCTTACGTTCCTCATCGCATTCCTATCCGCATTCGGCGTGCTGCAGCCCTTCATGGACCTCGTGAGGGAGATCCTCATCGACACCTTCGGGGAGAGCGGAGGCAACGAGCTTGTTGCGTACATTGAGCTCTTCTCCTCCAACGCGATGAGCTTGGGAGTCATCGGACTCATATCGTTCATATGGACGGGCATACTGCTCGTGAACAAGATATACAACGTCATAAACCACATCTTCCGCACGCATCCGACGACGGGTGCCGTGAGGCGCTTCACGTCGTTCCTTACGCTCCTGATACTCGGTGCGTTCATGGTGATGGCCGTATTCGCTGTCCAGAGCATGGTCGGGGACACCATGCGCACCATGCTCGTCGGCTACGAAGCCACCAGCGGCTATCTGTACATGGTCCTGATCTTCTCCGTCGGATGGGTGCTCCTGTTCCTCCTCTTCTATGCCGTTCCCAATGCGAGGATAAGGTTCTCATCCGCTGCGGTGGGAGCGACGACGGGAATCGTCTCGCTGATCATCGCGACGACGATCTTCAAGACCATCGCTTCGATGATGGTCAGCTATTCGGTCATATACGGATCGCTGGCCTCGATATTCGTCGCGCTGCTCTACCTCTACATCGTCTGGTTCGCCATCTTCTTCTCCGCAGAGCTTGCCTTCGTGCATCAGTTCAGGCCGGACAAGACCTTCATCATGGGCAGCTCGGAGACGCCGTTCAGGCAGATTTCCGAGGCTATGAATGCGCTTCTTCTCATCGCGGACAGGTACCAGCGGGGCGAAGGGGCCATGAGCCAGAAGGAGCTGGTGCGTAGGCTTGCCGTTCCGGCTGCGAGGCTGACGAAGTACATCTCAGACCTCGAGGATGCTGGGCTCGTGATGGCGGTGAACGCCCAGCGCACGCTCTTCGTGCCGGCCCGTCCGCTTGAGCAGATGAAGGTGGATCAGATCATCACGGCGCTCTATGGAACCGCCGATGATGTTTCGATAGAGACCATTGGAGAGGCCGTCGCTGCCGAGTTCCTGCGCAAGGGAGTTTCCGATACCGGCAGCATCTCGGTCGAGAATCTTCTGGAGAGAGTATGATCATAGACAGAAACGCTGCAGATTCGATAGAGATGGATTTCCCCACGCTGCCGCTTGCTGATTCGGCAGTCGCAAGGACCTATAGGGCTGGGGATCTCGAGATCAGATACCACAGGAATCCGGTGCTTTCCGGCAGCAGTGCGATGATAGCCGCTCCATACGCGATGACGGTGCATCATGATGGGCGCTATCTCTTCGCCGTCTCGATCGAGCGCGATGACCTGAGGGCGATGGCTCCGATGATCGGCATCCCATTGAGGGAGCTGCAGGAGGAGTATGGCGTGAAGGGCTTCTATGGCGAGCCGAAGGTCTCTCTGTACGGCAATGGCGAGAAGGAGAGCCTAGGGGCGTATCAGGGGCTGAACGATGAGAAGGAGATCGTGGATTTCCTACTTTCCGTCGTCCTCGATACATTCGATGAGCTTGCGGAGCCTGCAGAGGTTCAGAAGGCCAGGTAGAGCATATAGAGCCCTATGGCGAGCACGGCCAGGCCCAGGATTGCATTCAGCACCCTGCCTGCTGTCCTGAATGAGCTCTTGGATGAAAGCTTCCTGATCAGAGCCGGGGATGATCCCAGCGCTACTGCAAGCGCCGTGCATCCGATCGAGTAGAGCAGCATCAGGAATCCTCCCTTCAGCGCCTCTCCTTCGGTCGCCGCTATCGAAAGCAGCGCGACGAGCACGGGCGTTGAGCACGGGGAGGAGAATATGCCTCCGAGTATGCCTGCAGCCAGCGCTCCGATGTATCCGCGCCTGCGGTTCATCGCGGCAAGGTACGTCGATGGGATGAGGCTTATGACCTCCCATATCTGCAGCGCCATCAGCACCATCAGCACTCCAAGGAAGAGGTACCACCATCTCCCGGCATTGCCGATGAGCGTTCCCAGAAGCGCCGCGGCGACGCCGAAGGCGGTGAATGTGACGGCTGTGCCGAGGGCATAGACAAGCGACAGCCTGAATGCCTTCCCCGGGGATACCTCCCTTCCGACATAGCCGAGCACCAGAGGCACCTGCGACAGCGCACATGGCGTGATGGATGTGATCAGTCCTGCAGCAAGGGCGATGATGGGCGAGAGCCAGCCGCTCGATCCCACTACCTCGGAAAGCGAGGAAATGAGGCTATCCAGCATTCCTTAGATCCTCTATCATCGCTTCGAGCTGGGATCTGTCGAGGTAGCCCTCATGTATCGTGAGTGCGTGCTCCCCTGTGTCGCGATAGGTGTAGATGATGTAGTCTATCGAGCTGTCTGCAGGAGGCGTGAATGGCTTTCCCTCCGTCTCGAAGACCGCGATCGTGGGCGTCACCCTGATCGGGAAGTGCTGGAATGCCTCCTCATTCTCCCCAAGGTCCAGGTAGCGCACCTCTACATCATCGGTGCTCCTGTGGAGCTCCGTCAGATCCGGCATCATCCTCAGGCATGGCTGGCACCAGCTTTCCCCCATCACGATGATCAAAGGCTTCCCATTCTCCCTTATCATCGAGGGATCGAAATGCTCGATCTCCAGAGGCTCCCTGCCATCCTGCAGCGAATGCGCCGCGGCATCGATCGAGCCCTGCAGCGTTCCCAGATCGCCGCTTCCAGTCCTTTTTGCGGCGAAGACAGCTATGACGAGGATCGCCACGATGGCCACGATGACGATCTTGGTGCTTCTCTTCACTTCCGGTCTCCTTGCTCCATGATTCTAGCATCAATCGGAGAGCGTGGCATCAGAAAAGCAAAATAATGAGTCATTATTATATCCAATTCATTGCATGTGAAAAGAATGGGCTGCGAGCAACGCCCGAGCCCATTCCTTAGTAAGGGGTCATTATCAAGCCGTAGTGGCTATCCTTCCGTTCTTCTTCTCCTCCATGACGGCACGGTAGAAGACCGAAAGCTCATCCGCATCCATGAGCATCGGAACGGGATAGAGCGGATTGGCCTCCTTGTCGGCATACGCCGCCAGCTCCGGTATGTCCTCCTCGCGGATACCCTGAAGCTTCTCGGGTATCCTCATCTCCCTCTCCATGCTGCGGATGGCTTTGATGAATGCCGCAGCCTTGGCCTTGTCGTCCGCTCCTTCGAGGCCGACGGCATCGGCGAGCTTCGCGAGCTTCTTCTCTGCTCTTTCGCCATAGTGCTCGAGCACGTATGGAAGGAGCACGGCATTCGCAAGGCCGTGGGGGATGTCATAGCGTCCGCCGAGCGAGTGCGCGACTGCATGGACGTAGCCTACATAGGAGACGGTGAATGCAGCTCCTGCAAGGTATGCGGCGCGGAGCATGTCGCGCCTAGCGTCCATATCGTTGCCGTCCCTGTATGCAGCTGGAAGCGATGCGAATATGAGCTTCACTGCCTCCAGCGCCTCGGCCCTGGTCTCCTTCGTCGTCGATCCGCCTATGTATGCCTCCACCGCATGCGTGAGGGCATCGAGGCCTGTCGAGGCCGTCAGCGATGGCGGAAGCGTCCTCGTCGCCTCTGGATCGAGCACCGCATAGCGAGGGATGAGCGGAAATGAGTTTATGGGATACTTGTGGCGCGTCTCGCTGTCCACGATGACGGATGCCAGCGTCGTCTCGCTACCGGTTCCAGCTGTCGTGGGGACTGCGATCAGGAGGGGGATCCTCCTTCTGACCTTGAGTATGCCCTCCATCTTCGAGAGCGGCTTGCCAGGGTATGCGATCCTCGCGCCCACGGCCTTGGCCGCATCTATCGAGGAACCGCCGCCGAAGCCGATGATGGCCTCTGATCCGGAGGAGATGAACAGGCGCCTGGCTTCCTCGACATTGTCGGTCGTTGGATTGGCGACGGTGCCGTCGTAGACGGCGATCCTGATTCCGCTGGAGGCTATCATATCCTCCAGATGCCTCGTGAGCCCGCGCTCCCTTATTCCCCTGTCGGTGACGAGCAGGACACCCCTGATGCCCTTGGATGCAAGAAGCGCAGGCAGCGCCTCCATGCCATCGAGTATCTCAGGCTTTCTGTAGGGGAGGAGTGGGATCGCGATCCTGAATGCCTTCTGGAATATGCGTGAATAGATTCGCTTCGTCAGTCTCATGCCATTGCCTTCCGGCTTTTTATTAACACTTACTCGCTTATATGTCAATATTGACAGTATTATATCCAACTGTAAAACAATCAAACTGGGTTTGCTTAGGCATATGGTCGATAATTTTAGATTATCATTCCTTATTCGGAATCTTCATTTAACCGTATATCTATAATATCCTTGATCGTAATCGCAGTGCCGCTGTCGAGGAGCAGCTCGCCTGTGGCCATCCTCAGCCCGGCAGCCTTTCCTGAGACGGTTGTGTACCTGCCTCCCTTCTTCCTGCTGTCGGCTACGAAGTAGGTTATCTCCGCCGATCCGCCTTTCGCCAGCAGATGATGGAGGATCCTATCCAGCTCGGTGAGCGCTTCATCGTCCAGATGCCTTCGCTCCTCCGTCTTCCTCTCGGTCTCCCGTATTGCATCCTCGTATCCCGAAAGGGCGGCGAACGGGGAGAACTGCGCTGCGCGTTCGATCCGAGGCATCCTGGGATGGATCTTCGATTCGTGGTGTGGAAGATCGATGATGTCGTCATACGCTCCCGTCATGCCTTGTGCCCTCCGATCTGCTCATTGCGTTCCCTTCCTGTAGCTCCATCCTCGAAGCTCGTGCCGCGGAGGATGGCGTTGCGTCCGAATCGTCTCCGTATCTCGAGCGCCGCATCCTGAAGCCGTCGCTCCCTCTCCCCGCTTTCCGCTGGATCCTCCGAGAACAGGTCGGGCTGATGATCCGAGCGCGCCTTCTCCTCATCGATCGTATCCCCCGCGGAGATCGTCAGCCTGCGGACAAGAAGGTTCTGGTCGGCGATGCGGTCGAAGACCGAGATGGCGGCATCTACGATCTCCTTCATCGAGGATGTCGGGGATATGAGCTTAGCGGTGCCGTGCGCTCCCTTCGGTATGGTGCGCCCATAGAAGTCCGTCTTCGATTCCCCTTGGAATCCTTCGGTGATGCTGGAGGCATCATAGCCGATGGCGATCGTGATGCTCGTCGCTGCAAGATGCTTGGAGGCAAGGTCAAGCGAGAGCGCATCCGCCATCTCCTTGACGACGAGGCGTGCCTTGTCGATTGGATACGGATTCTGGAGCACCTGGCCCGATCCGAGGCTGCTTGCGGCTGGCCTGTATGCCTTGATGTCCTCCATCGTGCATGGCTCCCATCCCCATGCGTGGTCGATCAAGAGCTCCGCATTCACTCCAAAGAGGCGGTACAGCAGCTCTTCATTGCGAACAGAGCATCTGGCGATGTCTCCCATGGTGAAGATGCGCCTCTCCTCGAGCCTTCTCGCATAGCCCCTGCCAACGCGCCAGAAGTCTGTCAGAGGACGGTGCGACCATAGCTTCCTGCGGTATTCCATTTCATCGAGCTCGGCGATGCGGACTCCATTCGCATCAGCGGGGATATGCTTCGCCATGATGTCCATGGCGACCTTCGCAAGGTACATGTTCGGCCCGATTCCGGCCGTTGCCGTGATGCCAGTCTCCTCCAGCACCGCAAGGATGAGCTTCATCGCGAAGCCCTTGGCGTTCAGCCTGTACATCTGCAGATAGTCCGTGGCATCGATGAAGACCTCGTCTATCGAGTAGACATGGATATCATCGGGGGAGATGAACCTCAGATAGATATCATAGATGGATGCGCTGCAGCGTATGTAGTCCGCCATGTGCGGCATGGCGATGATGAATCCGAGCGCAAGGGAGGGGGCTTCCCTGAGCTCCTTGTCGCTCGAGGACTCTCCCCTCAGGCGACGCCCTGGAGATCTCAGCGCACGTGATGAATTGACGCTTCTGACCTTCTCCCTCACCTCGAACAGCCGGCAGCGTCCAGGTATCCCATATGACTTGAGCGATGGGGAGACAGCGAGGCAGATGGTCTTGTCCGTACGGCTCTCATCCGCGACGACGAGGTTCGTGTCCAGCGGATCGAGGCCGCGTCGCCGGCACTCGACCGAGGCATAGAACGACTTGAGGTCGATTGCGATATATGTTCTCTCCATCAGCCTTATGATAGCAGGAATGCGGCGATCCTCTCAGAAGAGCTTTGTGGACATGTACCTGTCGCCTCCGTCCGGGAGGATGACGGCGATGTCCTTGCCGCTGTATCCGTCCCTCTTCGCGACCTCTATCGCAGCCCTGAGCGCGGCTCCTGAGGATATGCCGCATAGGAATCCCTCCAGCCTTCCCGTCATGCGGGCGGTAGCGAAGGCATCCTCATCGCTTATGCGTATGATCTCGTCATACACATTCGTGTCGAGCGCTTCTGGGATGAATCCTGCGCCTATGCCCTGGATGGAGTGCCTGCCAGGCCTGCCGCCGGAGAGCACCGGTGATGAGGCAGGCTCCACTGCGATGACGCGCAGGCCGGGGATGTGCTCCTTCAGGAACCTCCCCGTTCCCGTGATCGTGCCTCCGGTGCCGACTGATGCGACCAATGCCGCAAGGTGTCCGTCCGTGTCCCTGAGGATCTCCGGCCCCGTGGTGCTGTAGTGCGCAGCGGGGTTGGATGGGTTGCTGAACTGGTCGGGTATGAAGCTTCCCGGGATCTCTGCCTGGAGCTCCTTCGCCTTTGCGATCGATCCCGCCATGCCCTTGCTTCCATCCGTCAGCACAAGCTCCGCTCCGTATGCCTTCATCATCTTCTGCCTTTCGACCGACATCGTGTCCGGCATGACTATGATCAGGCGGTAGCCCCTCGCCGCTGCGATCGCGGCAAGTCCGATGCCCGTGTTGCCCGATGTCGGCTCTATGATCGCCGCTCCTTTCCTGAGAAGGCCGGCCTTCTCGGCATCGTCGATCATGCGCTTCGCGATGCGGTCCTTGGCGGAGCCTGCTGGATTGAATGATTCAAGCTTCGCCAGTATGCGCGCCTTCGTCCCCTCCGCCTCCTCTATATGGGAGAGCCGGAGCAGGGGAGTGCCTCCAATGAGCTCCTCTATGGACTTGTATATGCCGTTCATATGCTCCTCCTTGGCCTGACCTTGATGTCGGGGCGTGCCGTTATGACCATGGACATGGGTGGGATGCTGTCCTTGATCCATGCGCTGGATGCAATGATGCTGTCATGGCCTATGGTGACGTCTCCGAGTATCGTGGCATTGGCGTATATCGTGACATTGTCCTCGATCGTGGGGTGGCGCTTTGCTCCTTCGAGAAGCGATCCACAGCCCTTCTTGGGAATGGACAGGGCTCCCAGCGTAACGCCTTGGTAGAGCTTCACGTTGTCGCCTATCACCGTCGTCTCTCCGATGACGACCCCGGCGCCGTGGCCGATGAAGAAGCCCATGCCGAACGTCGCTCCCGGATGTATGTCGATGCCTGTCTCGGAATGCATCGTCTCATTCATCATCCTAGGGATCAGCGGCACATCCAGCCCATATAGCAGATGCGCGACGCGATGCACCGCAAGCGTGCGGAGGGCGGGGTAGCAGATGATCACCTCATCGATGTTCTTGGCGGCGGGATCTCCGTCGAATCCTGCCTGTGCATCCATCCAGAGCAGGTCGGAGATCGATCCAAGGCTGTCCATGACGGCTTCGACCGCCGTCTCGGATTCCCTCATGCAGCAGTCGATGCTCTTCTCTGGATACTGATAGCTCATCGCCTCCGTCACCATGACGGCAAGCGCGGTGCGGAATGGCTTTTCAGCTACACCATGCTGCTTGGGAAAAAAGAGGCGCAGCAGCATCCTCTCCAGCTTCTTCATATCATCGCTGTCAGGCGGCAGCCTCAGAAGGCGCGCGTCGGATTCTCTTATCTCGGACATGCATGGATTCTAGCGCAGAAGGCCATGTGCTTGCAAATTCCTGCAGCGTAGCCACGCGAATCCATATGAGTGGAGATCGCTTCAGACTTTTCATCATGAGTCCTAGGCTGGAGTCCTTGCACGGAGCCGTTCTGAAATCCTACTCCAATCCAATGCGGTAGATGGAATCGATGTCAATCAATCGTATGGTATCGCCGCCTGCTGCGATCATGCTTTCGGAAAAAACTCTTATCCTTTGCGAATTCCTCTATCAATCGAGTTTTTCCTATGCGTCTTCGGCCATAGATTATCGCGAATTCGAGATTTCTGGATTGATATCTGCTCTCAAGCTCATTGATTTCATTTTCCCTCGCTATGAACATCCCTTTCTCCTTCTTTAGAATATGGCCTTGCTCCAAATGTGCAATATCGTAAGCTAGCAGTTTGTCTGCTAGTAGTCTGTATGCTTGTGGTCTTGGATTGATCTTCATTCGGGGAATTGCGATGTATGTTCTCTCCATCAGTCTTATGATAGCAGGAATACGGCGCTTGTCTCAGAGCTCCGTGGGCATGAATCTGTCTCCTCCATCCTTGTCCCTGAATGCGACTATGAGAATGAAGATATATATCATGGCATATGCTTCCCGTGCGGGAATGTCGTCATCGATGGCAGATTGTTCGTCTATTATGGCGGTGCAGATCAGTATGTTGGGGTAGCTACCTGCGATTTCCACGATATTCTGAATGAGTATATTGCGAATCCGGTGAGACATTAGGTGCATTGAGCTCTAAGCATGATCCGAATGTAGGATGCCATCGCAGCCGGATTGGGTTGCGGTGGCTCCGATTCCCCTTGCACAGCCTATCTATGGGAGCGGTTGGATAGCTCCTTCCCTTCTCCTCAATTCGTTCATAAGCTTTCTGTCGAAGGATATGATCTCCGTGTCTGCGGTCAATCCTTCTGCGATCAGAAGGCAGTCGACATAATCCAGCCTTGATTCGCAATATATCATCAGAGCCTGCCTGATGGTTTCCTTCTTCTCGACGGAAACATCATCCAGAAGCGCGATGGTGGCCTTCGCTGCTGCGTCCCGTGGTATGGAATACAAGGTCCTGCTGCAGAGCACATAAAGGACCTCAGGAATCGTTTCGGGAAGCATTTCGATTCCACTGCTGATTATGTCTGCTGCCTTTGCAGACGATTCTTCATCATCTCCTGTCAGGTAGCGCACGATTATATTCGTATCAGCGATTCTTCTCATTCCATTTCTCCACGGCTGCCTGCTGCCAGGCGCTCTCCATCTCCTCATCGCTGATATGCCTCTTCACGTATCCCTTCAGCATTCCCGCGGCTTTCAATCCATTGGGCTGTCTTGTCCTTCTCTGCACCAGTATCCCGCTTTCAGTCGCCTTCACCTCCACTTCGTCCCCCGTTGAGTATCCGATGGACTTGAGCACTTCGCTTGGGATGCGTACTCCCTGGGAATTTCCCCATTTGGATATTGTTGTAATCACCAAGATCTCCTTTGTGTATAAACATAGTATATCCATATATTTGGAAAAGCAAGGATATGCAGCCTCATGATAATTTCCTTTGTAAGCCCCTTTTGGGCGCTGTATCATTGAAGCATGAGCAGCATACTGATCAAGAACGGACTTGTCGTCGATACGGAGTGGATGAGGCACTGCGACATTCTCATAGAGGGATCGAAGATCCGCCGCGTCGCTCCATCCATAGATTTCTCATCCCTGCCGCAGGATACCGCGCTCATCCATGCCGATGGGCTCTGCGTGCTTCCAGGCATCATCGATGCGCATACTCATTACCATCTCGTCTCCAGGGGCACCGTGACCGCTGATTCATTCGAGGAGGGCTCCAGGCTGGCTGCCTACGGAGGCGTCACGACCGTCGTCGACTTCGCCGATGACAACAGGACATCGCTTCTCGATTCGCTCCATTCCAGACGCCGTGAGATGGTTCCGATGGCGATCGACTATGCGCTGCATCAGGGGGTCTACAAGTACCGCAGCGATATCCGCAGGGAGCTGGAGTCGATCAAGAGGGCAGGCATCGGCACGCTGAAGATCTTCACGACGTACAGGGATGTCGGATATCTCGTCGATGACCGCGATGAGCTCAAGGAGATCTTCCGCGATGCCAGGGATCTTGGGCTGATGGTCTCCGTCCATGCCGAGGATGATGCGATCGTCACCGAGATCGGTTCGACATGGAAGGGCTCCTACAGGCCGATCGACCATGCCGCATTGAGGCCGGCCGAGGCCGAGGCTGCCGCCATAAGCTACGTGGGAGGCATAGCCGGCGAGCTCGGCATGCCCGTATACATCGTGCATCTCTCATCGCGCAAAGGGCTTGAGAGCGTGAGGAAGCTGAGGATGGATGGCGTGAAGGTCATCGTCGAGACGACTCCGCATTATCTCTTCCTGGACAAGGAGAAGCTGGAGGGGCCAGATGGTCCGCTTTATGTCATGACTCCTCCGCTGAGGACGAAGGACGACAACGAGGCGCTCCAGGAGGCGTTGGTCAATGGAGAGATCCAGGTCGTTGCCACGGATCACTGCACATTCACGCGCGAGCAGAAGCTCTCAAGCGATGATTGCCGCACGATCTACCCAGGCATCCCCGGCACCGAGGAGCTCCTGCCTCTCCTGCACACATTCGGCGTCGCAGGAGGCCGCCTGACGCTCTCGCAGATCGTCAACCTCGTTTCGACGGGGCCTGCGAAGATATTCGGACTCTATCCCGAGAAGGGATCCTTGGAGGAGGGCACCGATGCGGATATCACGCTGTTCGATCCTGATTGCAGCTGGACGCTGTCGAAGGACACCATCCATTCCGCTGCAGGCTATACGGCATATGAGGGGTTCAGCGTCACCGGAAAGGTCGTCATGACATACCTTCGCGGCCGCCTGATCATGGGGGACGGGATCTACCTGGGCCTCAAGGGCGATGGCAAGTTCCTGAGGGCAAGGAGATGATCAAGGCGCTTCTCTTCGATATGGATGGGGTCCTCGTGGATTCCGAAGGCATCTCGATCGATGTTGGGATCGACTACTACTCATCGATAGGCGTCCATGCGACCCGCGATGCATTCAGGGATGCCCTGGGCTGCGGCGAGCGGCTCTTCTTCGATCGCTCGGCCTCCATACTGGGGCTCTATGGCCCTCCGTATTCATATGAATCGGCTTCCGATTTCTTCCGCAGCCGCTATATTGCCGCAATCGCTTCCAGGAATATTGCGCTTCCAGGCATCGATATCGTGGAAAGGGCGAGGAAGGCGGGGATCATGACCGCCGTCGCCTCATCCGCTGCACCATGGAAGGTAGAGGCGAATCTTGCCTCAGCAGGCCTGAAGAGATCGGATTTCGACTATATCGTCACCGGAGAGGACATCAAGCGCAACAAGCCTGAGAAGGACATCTATGAGCTTGCGATGATCAAGCTGGGCGTGGACTGCGGCGAATCGGTCGTCTTCGAGGACTCGAAGGGCGGCATCGAGAGCGGCCGCAGGGCGGGCTGCCGCGTCGTCTCCATGATGACGACGATCGATGGAGCGACGGCAGAGGCGGCAGGGGCCAGTGCCGTGATATCCGATCTTTCGGCCATACCGCCGTTCAGCACGGCCGATGAGCTGGAGGCGATCCTCTTCGATGGCGATAGCTCCACCGACCGTGTGCGCTACGGTGCCTCGATGATAAGGCCGCTTTCGCGGCGGATGCCGCAGGAGTTCATGGAGAGGAGGGCGATAGAGGCGGCCAGGAAGGCCTGGGAGAACGCATATGCACCATACTCTGGCTTCCATGTAGGGGCAGCGGTGGTATCCGCAGCGACTGGGAGGATATACTCCGGCTGCAACGTAGAGAACTCGTCGTATGGCGCTACGATCTGCGCCGAGCGCAATGCGATGACGAGCGCGATCACGGCTGAGGGGTCGCTTGGAATCGACATGCTCGTTGTCTACTCCGAGGATGAACCGCCCGCTCCTCCATGTGCGATGTGCCTGCAGATGATGGCGGAATTCGCCAGGCCCGAGACGCTCGTGCTCCTTGTCTCGACGAAGGCCAAGGAGATCAGGCTATCGTTCTCGCAGCTGTTGCCGATGCCCTTCGTTTTCCCTACAATGCGGTAGGATGCGACGCTTTGGAATCATCATCAGCCTCATCGCCATGCTCGTCTCATGCACGAGCACGGAGGCATTCGTGTCGCCGGAGGCGCTCTCCCCTGATATCCCCATAGCCCAGAAGCTCGCTGCAGTCGGTGCCGTTGAGCTGTCTGTGCCGATGCCTGAGGTCTTCTTCGACGGAGAGCGCTGGATGGAGCGGATGGTGGAGCTCTTCTCCGAGGCCGATGACTACATCCTCCTGACCACGTTCCTTGGCTCCTATTCGCCGGAGCTGGCGCCTCTCTATGATGCGCTCATGGCCGCTTCGGAGCGCGGCGTCGAGGTGCGCTTCGTCATGGATGGGCTCTCATCATTCGACATGACCGAGTCCAAGAGCCGCATGACGCCGCTCTACTTCCTCCGCGAAAGCGGGATCCATCTCGTGGAGTACAATCCCGTGACCGTCACGCACCTCATGAATCCCGCCACGCTCATCAAGCGGGATCACCGCAAGATGCTGATCGTCGATGGGGAATGGGCCGCAGTCGGAGGCATGAACATGAACTACGTCTCGATAGGAGCCGATGAGAGCCTTATGCAGAGGGACAGCATGTATCTGTTCCGCTCGCCATCGCTTTCCGAAGCGCTCCGCGATGAGTTCGTAGATATCTGGAACGAGGCAAGCGTCGAGAGGGTTTCGGCGGAGGACTTCCCCATAGCCGAATGCACGGAAGGCGGCTTCGATGCCTGGCTTGTAGGCACCTCCGGCATCGCAGGCATGTATGCCTCGCTCATCGGAAGCGCAGAGGAGAGCATCGTATTGCTTCCGTACCTTCCTGCGCTGGATGGGAGGATGAAGGGCGCCCTTGCCGCGGCGGTGGATAAGGGGGCAGAGCTGAAGATCACGATGCCGATCGATGTGCGCGGATATGCCGCAAGCGGCATCCTGTATGACCTTCCCGATCTCATGGAATCCACCGGAGCCGATGTATACTGCTCCGTATACGACGATGATGGCGATGTGCTTCCGCTCCTTCATGAGAAGCTCATGGTCGTCGACTCCCGCTACTCGGTCATCGGATCGGCGAACTTCAACTTCCGTTCGATGACGCTCTCGGAGGAGCTGGCGCTTGTCATCGACAGCCCGGAGCTCGCTTCGATCCTTGAGGCGCATGTGGCTGGGATAGACGAAGGTTCTGTGCTCGTCACGCTCTCCGATGCAGAGCGCATGAAGCGCGAGGATGGAAGCTTCCTCGCGTACCTCTTCACGTATTTCGGAGGCTGAGATGAAGAAGCTTGCAGTGCTTTCGATCGTCATCCTTTCCCTCTGCCAGCTCCATTCATCGCCAACGTTCGGCTATTCGCTCTCTCCGCTGGGGGCTTCTACTCCGAGCGGAAGCTATGGAGGGCTCTCCGCGTCCCTGATCCTATCGCCTGACAAGGAGCTTCATATCGGGGATATCAGGGTGCAGGTCGATCTCTCCCCGACGAAGCCTTTCTTCGAGGGCGTATCGGCATGGGCGTCGTCCCCTGTCTTCTCGCTTCTCGACCATCCGTTCGGGTGGGCATTCAGCAATCCGGTGCTGTGGACTCCGACGCTCAGCGCGGGGATCCAGTATAGGCTTGGAGGTGAGTGGAGCATCGTCGGTGGCTTTGCCCCGCTTGCGTTCCAGGATACGCATTTCGTCTATGAGCTGCTTTCGCCGTACATCCTCTGGTCCATCTCCGATGGCTCTCTGGGATGGGGGCTGTACGTGATGCGGTTCTCGTACTTCTTCTGAGGAGCTGATATGAAGAGAGCGCTTGCTGCAATCCTCATCATCCTTTGCCTGAGCCCCGCCGTTGCCGGAGACCATCATGATGTCTCCTTCTCCATAGGGCAATCCAGCTATAGATGGCCGGAGAAGGGCATCAGCGTATCCTACGGCATCAACATCGGGCTGACGGGACGCATGGAGCTGGGGCTCTGGGGGATCTCGGAGGCCGTTCCCTCACCATTTGCATCGAATATGCTCGGAATGGAGCTCTCCTTCTCGCTCCTTGGCTCACGGTCGACGGCCTCCAAGGCTGCCGGAAGCGGCATAAGCATGCTTCTCTCCGTCGGAGGCTTCTACAGGACGGACAATGGCGGCGCCGGTCCTATCGTCTCGATTTCCCCGCTTTCCGTCGGAACGCCGATCTCAGGCCGCAGGGAGCGGATCCTGAAGACCGGAGTGGGCTACGATGCCGTGAACGGGGAGGTCATCGTGGCCTTCTCGCTGATCTCTTTCGACTGGTATCTCCGCGGCACCTGGCGCGATCATTCCTTCTAGGCTCATCTGCCTTCGAGCGCCATCATCTTCTCGATGCGCCTCTGATGGCGTCCGCCTTCGAATGAGGCATCGATGTATGCGTCCAGCATCTTCTCGACAGGCTCAGGATACTCCACGCGTCCGCCGAAGGCGATGAAGTTGGCATTGTTGTGCATCCGCGCCATCCTCGCCGAGAAGGATGTCTGGGGAAGCGCGCATCTGATGCCTTCCATCTTGTTCGCGGATATGGAGATGCCTATTCCGGTTCCGCACATGAGGATGCCGAAGTCATAGCCGCCTCTGCGGTATTCCATGACGGCCTTCGCCGCATAGTCGGGGTAGTCCACGCTCTCCTCGCTGTCGGTGCCGAGGTATTCGTAATCGATGCCCCTTGCCTTCAGGTGATCGAGCATCCTCTTCGCGAGATCGACTGCGCCATGATCGTTTGCCACTACTGCCTTCAATGCATTCTCCTTTCCCTTCCCACCGTGCTCCTTTCAGTCTAACATGTATCCATGAGAATATACATCACGGGCCACCGCAATCCCGATATGGATTCGGTATGCGCCGCATACTCCTATGCAGTGCTGAAGAACAAGGTCGATCCCGCCAACGAGTACGTACCGGTCATGCTTGGACCTGCGAACAGCAGCACCAAGCGCGCGTTCGAGGCCCTTGGCCTGGAGCTGCCGCAGTTCCTTCGCGATGTGCGTCCCCGTGTCCGCGATGTCCAGCGCTATCCATCAAGCTCCGTTGCGCCAGGCGATCCACTGTACCTCCTGATGGATATCTTCCGCCGCCGGAAGCCATCCGTCGTCCCCGTGATCGACGAAGGCCGATACCTTGGGCTCCTGACCGCCGATGACATCAACGCCTTCTTCCTCCGCGAGAACAGCGGGGTGTTGAGGCAGAACTACATCATCTCGGAGGAGAACATCGAGCGCATCCTCGAAGGCGAGTGCATCAAGCATGGCAGCGGCCGGCTTGTGGAGGCTCCGTACATGATCGGGGCGATGGAGTACAGCGTCTACATCTCGCGCCTCGAGAGGCTTCCCGTGAAGCCTGTGCTCATCGTCGGAGGCAGGAGAAGGCATATCCAGGCTGCGATCGACAGCCAGCTTCCCGGGATCGTCATCACGGGAGTCTCCGACGCCACGAAGCTCGGGATCGACTTCAGCTCGTATGATGGGTTCGTGTATCTCTCGTACCTCGATACGGCAGAGACGCTGCGGCTCCTGAGGCTGTCCATACCAGTGAGCACGATCATCCCCGAAAGGAACGAGGCCATGGATATCGATTCCGATGAGCTCTTCACGGAGGCGAAGCGTCGTCTGCAGGAGAGCGACTTCAGGGCTCTGGCGGTCTTTCAGGATGGGGTCTGGACAGGCTATGCGACAAGGCGCTGCTTCCTGGACAAGCCGCGTCAGCCTGTCATCCTCGTTGACCACAACGAGCCTGAGCAGAGCGTTCCAGGCATCGAGGATGCGGATATCAAGGAGATACTGGACCATCATCGCCTTGCGCCGCCAAGGATGACGACGCCGATCTACATCGTCTCCGAGCCGCTGGGATCGACATGCTCGATCGTCTATGAGCAGTTCCGCAAATGGGGCGTGGACATCGACCCGACGACGGCGCGCGTGATGCTATCAGGCCTCACCTCCGATACCGTCATGCTCAAGAGCCCTACGACGACGCCTTATGACGAGCATGTGGCGAGGAGGCTCTGCGCTATCGGCGGCATCGACGACTACAGCGCATTCGCACGCGATCTCTTCTCCGGCGGCTCCGCGCTTGCCGACCGCAATCCGAAGGATGTCATCCTCTCCGATATGAAGACATACAGCGAGAAGGGCTGCCGCTTCGCGATCGGGCAGGCGGAGGTGATGTCGCTCGAGGAGGTCAGGGGGCTCTGCAGGCACTATATCGATTCGCTGAAGGCCGTTGCTGCGGAGAAGGGGCTCGACTGGTGCATGCTGCTCATCACCGATGTGATCAAGGGGGATTCCGTGCTCCTCTCGACGCCGTTCTCCAAGGAGAGGCGCCTCATCTACGATCGCCTCGAGGATGGCGCATACAGCCTTCCCGGAGTGCTCTCGAGGAAGAAGCAGCTCCTGCCTGAGATACTCCGCGTGCTCGGGGAGGACCAGCCTTGATCATCCCAAGGGATTTCCTTGTCTACTGCGTCTTCGGCTTCATGGCGACAGTCGTGAACATGCTGAGCTATGAGATCCTCTATGCGCTTCTGGGGCTTGCGAACACGCCATCGGTTGCGCTTTCCTGGCTTCTCGCCGTCACGTTCGCATTCTTCACGAACAAGTTCATCGTCTTCAGGGTGAAGGGTAGGAAGGAGCGCCATGGACTGGCGGCGGAGCTGATGTACTTCTATCTCTGCCGGGCGATGAGCGGGGTGCTGGATGTCGTCATCATGTTCATCGCAGTCGATGTCCTGGATCTGAACCATACGCTCTGGAAATTCATCTCCAACCTTGTCGTGGGCCTCTGCAACTACCTCGCAGGGCGCTTCTTCATCTTCGCCAAGGAGCGCGATCAGACGCCCTGAACCCTGATGATCGATGGTATCTGGCGTATCGCCTGCGTCGTCTTCTTCATCGCCTCCTCGCTGTCGGCGCTGATGGTGAAGGTGCCCACGAGCCCGTCGGGGGAGACATCGAGGGCTCCCTGGATCAGGTGGCTGTTGTGCTTGCGTACGGCATTGTCGATCTCGCTGAAGAGCTCCGAGTTGAACCTGGCCGTTACCGAGAACCTCCTGACAAGCTCCTGGCTGTCCCATTCCACAGGGACTATGCGCCTGTCGGCCTCGGGCATGTTCGCTAGGTTCGGGCAGTCGCGCCTGTGTATGACATAGCCCCTTCCCCTCGTGATGTATGCGACGATGTCGTCGCCATGTACCGGATTGCAGCACTTGGCGAAGTCGAAGAGGATGTTGCTGTTCTCCCCGATGACGACGGTGCCCTTCTTGTCATGCGATGTGAACCTCAGGCCCTGGAGCGTGGGGATGCGCTTCTTCGCGTTCTCCATCGCCGCCGCATTCTGCTGCGGTGCATTCTGCTTCTTCTGGGGCTGTGCGATCGGCAGGTTCGTAGCCTCGTTCTTGTTGAGCCATGCCCTGATCTTCTTCCTCGCAGATGTCGTCTGGGCGTATTCCAGCCACTGCTGGTTCGGATGGGCGTTGGGGCTGGTCATGATCTCCACGATCTGCGTGTTCCCCAAAGGCTTATTCAGAGGGATGATCGAGCCATCCGCCCTCGCTCCGGAGCAGTGGTTGCCGATCTCCGTGTGGACCTTGTAGGCGAAGTCGAGCGCTGTCGAACCCACGGGCAGCTCTATGACATGCCCCTGCGGCGTGAATACGACGATCGAATCCTTCAGGAGCTCGTTCTTGATCTCGTCCATGAAGTCCTCGCTCTGGGCGATCTCCTTGGACCAGGTCTTTATCTTCTTGATGATCTTCTGGTAGTTGATGGAATCCACGGTCTTCCAGGTGCCGGACTCGGAGCCCGAGGCCGCCTTGTATGCCCAATGCGCGGCGACGCCTTCCTCCGCGGTCTTGTGCATCTCCTGCGTCCTTATCTGGATCTCGAGGTGCCTGTTCTGCGGTCCGAGGACCGTGGTGTGCAGCGACTGGTAGTTGTTCGCCTTGGGCATGGCGATGTAGTCCTTGAAGCGCCCCTCGATGGGGATCCACATCGAATGGATGACGCCGAGGATCGTGTAGCATTCCACCGTCGTCTGGCAGATCACGCGGATGCCGAGGATGTCGTAGATCTCGTCGATCTCCTTCTTCCTCTTCTTGATCTTCTGGTAGATGGAGTAGGCGTGCTTGACGCGCCCCGTGATCTCGATGTCGGTGATGCCGGCCTTGGCGCAGGCCTCGGCTATCGCCTTGGAGACCTGCTTGATGTATGCGGTGTACTCGCCCTTCTTCTCTAGCAGGTATCCGTTGATGTAGTCATACGATTCCGGCTTGAGAGCCTTGAGCGAGAGATCCTCCAGCTCGCTCTTGATCGTCTGCATGCCGAGGCTGTCCGCGATCGGGGCGAATATGTCCAGGCAGTCCTCTGCGAATGCTCTCCTGCGCTCGGGCGAGAGCCCGTCGATCGTGCGCATGTTGTGCAGCTTGTCGGCCAGCTTTATGAGGATGACCCTGAGATCCTTCGACATGGCGAAGAACATCTTCTTGATCGTCTCCGCTTCCTGTATGGACTTCTCATCGGTGATCCTCGATATCTTGGTGACCGCCTGCACCATCTCCCCGACTTCCTTGCCGAAGATCGTCGCGATCTCCTCCTCGGTCGTCTCGGTATCCTCGAGCGTGTCGTGCAGGAGGCCGGCGGATACGGTGTCTGCATCCATGCCGATCTGCATGAGTATCTCGGCGACGGCCATCGGGTGGGTTATGTACGGCTCTCCCGTCTTCCTCTTCTGCTCTCCATGCCTCTTTGCGGCGAAGACGGCTGCAGCGGCGATCTTGTCCTTGTCCTCATCGGAGTAGCGTATGATCTTCTTTACGAATCTGTCGACCAGATCTTTGTTAGGGAAGTCTTCTGCCATATACCACTCGCTCCTTGCCCGCAAGGTCCTTCACCGTATGGATATCGGAAAAGCCGCTGCTTTCAAGAAGACTACCACATATTCCCGTCTGCCGATAGTCGCATTCGATGGCCAGGAAGCCATCTGGAGCAAGCACCGAAGGGGCATCGGCGATGATCGTCCTGATGATGTCCAGACCGTCGTCTCCGCCTCCTATGAAGGCCAGCTTCGGCTCCGCCTTCACGTCGATCTCCGTCTCCTCGTACCAGATGTCGGTGAGGTAGGGCGGGTTGGTGGCGATGATGTCGAATTCCGATCCCTTCCATGGATCGAGGAGGCTTCCAAGCCTCGACGATGGTGCTCTGCCCGTTATCCTCAGGTAGTTGCCCTCTGCGACGCTGAGCGCCTTTGGGGATATGTCGGACATCGATACGGGCTGGGAGAGGGCATATGATATCGAGGCCGCGATCGCGCCGCTTCCGGTGCACAGGTCCAGGATGCGCGGATTCCCGAAGCGCTTCGAGAGCTCCAGCGCAGTCTCCACCAGCGTCTCGGTGTCCGGACGCGGTATGAGAACGTCCTTGGTGACCATGAATGCATGGCCGTAGAATTCCTTCTCTCCCGTTATGTAGGCCATCGGCGTTCCTGAGAGGCGCCTCTCGAGAAGGGAGTAGGCCATGGCCTGCTCCTCAGGCGATACCTCCTTGTCGTACTGGACGATCTGCTGGATGGCATCCAGACCCGTGGAGAGGTGGATGATGATCCTTGCATCGGTGCCTTCCGTCCTCTCCAGGAGCTCCTTCTTCAGTTCGGAGAGCCTCACGCTTCCTTGAGCGCCTCTTCGCCGGCTGCGAGCCTGAGAGCCTCTATGAGCTCGTCCAGATCGCCTTCGATGATGGAGTCCAGCTTGTAGAGCGTGAGGTTGATCCTGTGGTCGGTGACCCTGTTCTGGGGAAAGTTGTAGGTGCGGATGCGTTCGGACCTGTCTCCCGATCCGACCATGCTGCGCCTCGCGTCGGCCCTTTCCTTCTGCTTCTTCGCCTCCTCCATCTCATAGAGCCTGGACCTGAGGACCCTCAGTGCCTTGGCCCTGTTCTTGATCTGGGACTTCTCATCCTGGCAGATGACGACGAGGCCGGTGGGGATATGGGTGAGGCGGACGGCGGAGTCGGTGGTGTTGACGCACTGCCCGCCGGGACCACCAGCCCTCATGACATCGACCCTGAGGTCCTCCGGTCTGATCTCGATGTCCGTCTCCTCCGCTTCCGGAAGCACTGCCACCGTGATCGCCGAGGTGTGTATCCTGCCGCCGGACTCCGTCTCGGGCACGCGCTGCACGCGATGCACTCCCGATTCGAAGCGCAGGTATCCGTAGACGTCCTTGCCGGAGATGGAGACGACGATCTCCTTGTATCCTCCTATGCCGGACTCGCTGGATGACATGATCTCCATCTTCCAGTGCATCTTCTCGGCGTAGTGGGAATACATGCGGAATATGTCGGCCGCAAAGAGCGAAGCCTCATCCCCGCCTGTGCCGGCCCTGATCTCCATGATGAT
>CALXXR010000009.1 GCA_944392735.1 uncultured Spirochaetaceae bacterium
TATACGACATGCCCACGCATTCGCCAGCCTCCACCTGCCCATACGGGACGGCCTCGAGGCCAGCCCTGATCGTCTCTGCGCAGTACGCGCCCTCGTTGATGGCGAAGACGATGACAGCAGCCGGGAACGGATCGATGAGGATGCCGATGCCAGGCAGGCCGTAGAAGACCACGAACAGCTGCACCAGAAGCGGCGTGCCCCTGATGACCCAGACATAGAAGCGTGCGATGTCCTTCAGCACGCGCACCTTCGCGAACTGTATCAGCGCGACAGCGATGGCGATGACCATCGCCAGTGCGAAGGATATCACGGTGAGGGGGATGGTGACTGCAAGCCCTGGTATTAGTATCTTCGGGAATGAATCCACGATGATTCCTATGATGCGTTCGCTCAGCATTCTCGCCTCCCATTCATGATCTGCCCGAATCCTTCAGGCGATGAGAAGATAATATCCAAAGCGCGCATCATCAAATGCTCCTTGCCCGTTCAAGGCACATGAGGATGAATGGCTTGAGCTTCCGGCGCATCGTATCCGTCTCTCTCTTTCTTCCGATCCTCTCCAGCGCCTGCTGCATCAAAGGCGACACCTCGCACAGCGAGACAAGGCCCATGGCATAGAAGAAGACCTCCTCATAGAGATCTGCAGCCGACTCAATGGAGATCCCGAGATTCGATGAGAGCCTCATCGCCACCGCATCGGCATCCTCGTAGTACTTCTCCTTGAATGCCGCCAGCCTCTCCACCGAGACATTGGCCTCGATGATCGATGGAAGCAGCTCGCTGTAGAGCAGGAATCGCCTGTTCCTGTTCAATAGCTCCGTCCAGATCTCCGCGATCGTCTCATCGCAGTAGGCTGCCCCTTCGGGAAACGAAGCAAGGAGCGCCCCAAGGCATTCCCTGCGGCTGTCCTCGGCAATGGAGAGGTATATCTCCTCCTTCGTGGAGGCATACCTGTAGATCTGCGCCCTTGAAGCGCCAAGCCTCTCGGCAATCGTCGTAAGCGTTATCCTGTGATAGGGCATCTCGGAGAAGAGCTCATCCGCAGCCTTCTTGATGCAGCTCATCCTGATGCATTTCTGCTCATCGCTTCGCGCTCTGATGAATTCCTGGCTCATATCGATGATGCATTATATTCATAACATCCATAACAGGCAACATGCCCTCTGATATTCAATATATAAGAAACACCATGTTCCTTACTATCGGCAAATGCAGATCAATCGTCTGCTGCGACATGGTAAACCCGAACATTTAACAGATTATTAACACTTTTCCGTTAACCCGCTGTTTACATGGATTAAACACATAGCCTACGATTTCCGAGGAGGAAAGCGACATATGGATGTCACATTCGCCAATTTCTGCCAGCAGGTGTTCTCATCTCCGGCTCTTCTGGTAACGACCGCGCTGACGCTCGGAGTCATCTTCGTGAACGGCTGGACGGATGCCCCGAACGCGATAGCGACGTGCATCACCACACGCTGCATGAAGCCACGGCATGCAATCGCGATGAGCGCAGTCTTCAACTTCCTCGGCGTTCTCATAATGACGAAGATAAATGCATCCGTTGCCTCGACGATCAGCAACATGGTCGATTTCGGCAGCGATACATCGACAGCCCTCGTAGCCCTTTCAGCAGCGCTGTTCTCCATCGTCGTATACAGCACCGCCGCTTCGTTCTTCGGAATCCCCACCAGCGAAAGCCATAGCCTCATAGCAGGCCTCACCGGTGCCGCCATTGCGACGGAGCAGGGACTTGGAGCTGTCAATGGATCGGAGTGGATCAAGGTCATCTACGGCCTTGTACTGTCCCTGATCCTCGGCTTTGCGCTCGGCTACGTCGTCTGCAGGCTCGTCGTCGCCATCTGCAGGCGCATGGATAGGCGTAAGACGAATACCGTCTTCACCTATGCGGAGGTTGCAGGAGCAGCGGCGATGAGCTTCATGCACGGCGCACAGGATGGCCAGAAGTTCATCGGAGTGCTCTTCCTGGGCGTTGCATTCGCCCATGGCGAGACCAGCGTAAGCGGCGTGCTCATCCCCGTCTGGCTCATGGTGCTCTGTTCCATCGTGATGGGAACCGGCACAAGCGTCGGCGGAGAGAAGATCATCCGCTCCGTCGGCATGGATATGGTGAAGCTGGAGAAGTACCAGGGATTCAGCGCAGACACCGCAGCCTCCCTCTGCCTTCTCCTGTCATCAGTGTTCGGCATCCCTGTATCCACAACGCACACAAAGACCACTGCGATAATGGGCGTTGGAGCCTCCAGAAGGCTCAGCGCGATCAACTTCTCCGTCGTCAAGGACATGATGCTCACATGGGTATTCACCTTCCCTGGCTGCGGACTGATAAGCTTCGTGATGACGAAGATCTTCATGGCTATCTTCTAGGAGGGAATATGGCAAAGAAGCAGGATACATTCTATTTCGATACGTTCCGCGCATGCGCTCAGCACGCGGTGGATGCTTCCATGACGCTCAGGAAGTGCATCACGAACTACGATCCGGACAACCTCGGTGCCATACTCGACGAGATCCACAATACCGAGCACGATGCGGACATGAAGAAGCATGAGCTGATGAACGTGCTCGCCAAGGCATTCATCACTCCCATCGAGCGCGATGATATCGTCCTCTTGAGCCAGTGCCTAGATGAGGTTGTGGACAAGATAGAGGATGTCGTGCTCCGCCTCTACTGCGACAATGTCAGGGAGATAAGGCCGGAGATGCTCGATGCCGTGGATGTCGTGGAGCGCTGCTGCAGCGAGATGCTGCTGATGATGGAGGATTTCAGCAACTTCAGGCACTCCAAGACGCTCAAGGAGAGGATCATAAGGATCAACACGATGGAGGAGGAGGCAGACAAGCTCTTCATCGAGAACATGAGGAAGCTCCACACCTCTGAGACGGATACGCTCAAGATCATCATCTGGAGGGATGTGTACCGTTACCTCGAGCAGTGCGCGGATGCCTGCGAGCATGTCGCGGATGCCTGCGAGAAGACGGTGATGAGCAACACCTGATCAGGCACGCATACCAGCAGAGCCGTTGTTCCTTCGCGGGCAGCGGCTCTATTCGTTCAGCTGATGATAGGCTCAGAATCTGTAGCCTACAGCCACTCGTGGGGATATGTTGATGCCGCCCACGCCCTGCGCAACGGTAACGCCATCGCTTTCCATGATCGCCAGAAGCGGTGTTCCGATCCTTGCGCCTATATCGACGACGATATGCGGATTGACGATGAAGGAGCAGGTGAAGTTGCCTTCGATCCCAACCATGCTGTCCATGCCGCCTCCGGCATATGCGTATCCAGCGATCCATTTCCAATAGGCTCCGCCGCCGATGAACATCCTGACGTTGTCGCCGACCATGAATGCCTTGCCGCCACCAAACGACACGCCCATACCGAAGAGCGTATCATATGCATCCCTTCCGACGGATGTTCCCAATGCGATCACCTGGAATGGAACCATGATGTCGATATTCCAGTACAGATCAGCCGACTCGGCAACCGGCTGCTGGCAATACATATTGATGCCGAGTCCATGTATGCCAGTGGCTCCATACAGATCGTAATCGTATCCAAGCCCAAGCGACAGCTCGGATCCTTCCGGTGCTCCGGATGCCGAAACGCCTGCGATTGCAACGGCCACGGCAAACAGAAGAACAGCAATCCTCTTCATCTGAGAAAACCTCCTATTCCAATAATAGCCCATTCATCTGGAGCCTAGATGGGAATTCGAGCAAAGGAATGGGTGAATTGGATGCAACAATACCGCTTCAGGTTCGCAAGCAACAGCACAGCATGTATGAAGCAAGGAGCCGCTGCCATCCTTCGATGGACAACGGCTCCCGCTTAGCTTTATCAAAGCAATTGATTGATTACACGCCCCACATGTATGCAATGGCGGGGATGACCACGAACATCGCAATCGTGCAGAACGTAAGCAGCACGAAGAGGACACGCAGCTTGATGCCGTTGTATGCGATGAGGACCTTGTCCTTCCTCACCTGCGCTCTCTTGGCCGCTATCGCCTGATACGTCATTATCATGATGACTGCAAGCGTGAATATGTTGATCATCGTTATAAGCGAGAAGATACCCGCATCGGATACCATCGACAATCCGACCAGCATGGAGGATATGACACCGAAGAGACCTGTGCCGAGCATGCCTACGCTGTCCTCTCCCGTGTAGCTCTGGCTATAGAAGGCGATGATGATCCAGATGACGACGCTGAAGAGGTTGATGAACGCCTGCAGGAACAGCGATACGCCTACCCTGTTTGCCCTGACGATGATCTCCAGCTGCGTGCGTACCGATTCGTCGAAGTGGACTGCAGGATCATTGTTCTCATCGTAGTAGTAGTTGAGCCTGAGCGTGAAGTTATCCATATCGTCGGTGTCATGGATGAGCCTGTAGCCAGATGTCAGGCCAAAGTACGGCGTGAAGCCGCTTATGCGGTTCCCTTCAGGATCCGTGGACCTGTCCGGGACATACCTGATGTAGTCTGCATCCATGGTCGGCAGGATGTACATCTTGAACTGCACGGAATCAAGAGGATACCGGACGCTGTCGAAGGCCTTCTCGAATGCGCCGTTGAATCTCACCTTCTGATAGCACATGGTGCGGAGATTGCCTTCCTCATCGTAGTACTGGATCTCCTCAAGCTCCTTCAGCGTGCCGAAGGAATCAGCGACGAACTCGCCATTGCCAAGCGTGAACATCGTCTCCTTGTCCGTAAGGACATTCGACGGCGTTTCTCCAGGATAGTACTCATGGTCATGGGAATCCACCCACTCCTCGAAATACTCTTGGTGCTGATCGATCCACTCATCATGGGAGAACGCTCCAGCATGACGGGCCTCATCGGACTCGGCATAGTAGCTGTCGATGATCTGATCGGCAAGCACATTGCGAGCATAATGGCGGAACATCTCGCGGAACTCATCCTTGTCGAACTTGAAGAAGAGCTGCATCCTCGTCTCATAGGATGATGTCTCGGAGTGGATGTTCTTGATCTTCTCAAGAACCGTTCCCACAGTCACCTCGACATAGTAGGCATCCGGGTTGTTCTCCCTGGAAGTCCCCTGAAGATCATTGTGGTACTTCACCTGAATCGGATCGTACTGGTCGTAATCGAGTCCATCGCTGCCGATCCTGTACTTGCGCATATCGTCGAAGCGCTCATAGGCTGCTTCAGAGCCGCAGTAGAGGATATAGACGATGAGCGGCACTGCGATGAGCAGGACGGAGAGCACGAGCTTAACGCGCTTGCGATAGCCTATCATCTTCCAGTTGCGGGAGATGAAGTGCTTCTGCTTCATCCTCTCGATATCGTTCTCGATATCATTGCGCTGCACGGACAGGAGATCCTCATCAAGCTGAAGCGTCTCCGGATCTGGAAGATCCTTGGAATCATCGATGATGATCTCTACAGGAATGAAGAAGTAGGCCGCGACCTTCGAGCATATGCTGCACGTAGGCTCCTCTTCTCCCGACAGTATCCTCTCCATCTTGGAGGGATTGACGGAAATGGCTCTGGCAAGCGTGATGCCATGCTTCTCTTCGATGAAGGAGGCAAGCTTCCTGAGCTTATCCAATGTTCTTTCACCCACGTTGTTCATAACGTGCAAAGCATAATGGTTTATGAAGATTGTATGAAGATAGGCAGAAAAGGAGAGAAAACCTCAAAAGAATGACCGCAGTCACCTGCGGCCATTCCGTTGCAATACAGTGCTTGTTTTCTATTAGAAGGAAACCTTGACTGTAGGAACGATGTTGAGACCACCCTTGTCATAAGCATTGGAGTTGTCAACACCGCGTCCGCCAGCAGCATACTCAACACCGAGTCCAACTGTGACGTTCTGGATTGTATAGTCAGCCTTCGCACCAACATACATCGCATCTACCCACTTAACAGCATTGTATGTACCTGTGTAGACCTTGAGTCCAAGGTTCTCAACAGCATTGACCGTTGCACCAACATACACATTGTGCTTGGAAGCATCACCCTCAGTCTGAAGTGCGTACTCAGCTGCGAGCTCGAATGCATCTGTTCCACCGTAGACAGTAGCTGCAACTACGTTGTATCCAGACTCGAACTCATAGCGATCGGATGCAGATACGCCAAGGTTGAAGTCGAGGTTAGCAAGCTGGCCAACGTTGAGATCGAATGCACCACCGATGACACCGCTGTTAGCTGTTCCGTTCATGCTCTTGTTCTCTCCGTCGAGAGCGTAGTCAAGAGATACCTTGAATCCGTCACCAGCATACATAGCTGTTGCAACAAGATCCATCTTTCCACCGTTGAATGTTCCAGCCGGCTGATACATCGGAGCTGCTGCTACAGCAACTGTAAGGCCATTCCAGCCAAGCTTGAGGCTTGTGAAGTAGCCGCCATCATCGGTCCTGACCCTGTCCCAGCTGTCGCCAGACTTGTTGACATAAGCTCTCTCGCCTGTGTACCTGTCGTTGGCGTTGAATCCCAGAGAAAGGGAAACATCAGACTCTGCTCCAAAGAGCTTGAGGAGATCAAGTGTGAGGTCTCCAGCAACCTTTCCAGATCCATCAAACTCAGGATTGCCCTCAATGTAGACATTCCAAAGACCATTGTCGTCTACAATATTGAGCTTGAGAGAAGATGTGTTCGTATCGTCGCCATCATCGCCCTGGATGAAACCAGCAAAATCCTTCGACTCCGGGTCATAGTTGAGCTGGTAGCCGAATGTTGCGCTTCCTGAGAACTCTACTGCTGCGAAGACGCTGGACATAGCAAGAGCGAGAACGAGCAGAGATACAAGTACCTTTTTCATTACTTCCTCCAAAATTTGGGGCAGACCTCAAAAAGAAGCCCGAAAGTCCCCTTTTTCCGTTATTCTTGTGAGAATTGTAGCAACCACTTCATTCAGCTGTCAAGTTAAATTCACTTTCGACACAATAGTTTCAAAATCAGAATTATATCTGTTTTAGGCCGATTTCAAGCAAGTTATTAATACAGTTCATGTTATATTTGTTAGCTAACTCGCGAAAACAGGGAGAGTCATGACCATCGATGGACGGTATTGTCCATGAATTTCGTGAACAAATATGAAGAATGTGTCAGAAAAGCATGTTCCGAAGACATCGAAGGCGATAAGGCGGACAGGAGACGACAATGGCTGCGATTTCCAAGAAACCATGAAGGAATCTTAGCCGAAACCTCGCCTTTCTGCGTATAGGAGTCAGGAGGCTTCAATGCAAAGGAAGAGGAAGCAATACAGCATCGAGGACCAGCTGAGGGCGCTGAGGCTCGGGGACGACAACGGCTTCACGATCGTCCTCAACAACAACATCAAGGGCGCGGAGTTCATGGCAAGGACGCTCACGGGAAGAAGGAACCTCTCCATCGTCGAGGCACATACGCAGCATACGGTCAGGAATCCATTCGGGCACTCGGTCGTGTTCGACATCTTCGCAAGGGACAGCAGCGGCGATCTCATATGCATAGACATACAGAAGGTGTTCAGCGGATGGAAGGATGCCTCGAGGAGGATGCTCCAGTATGCATCCATGCTGAACCTCCATGCATTGGAGAAGGGATCGGAATATGGCATGGCCAAGGAGGTGTTCGTCGTCTTCATCTTCGACACCGACATCGTCGGGGATGGGAGGGCCCTGTATGAGTACAGGATGCGGATGGAGGACGGTACGGAGCTCATGGACGCCAACATGACGATCATCGTGGCGAACGGCGCCTATCGTGATACAATCGAATCGGACATAAGCAAGCTCTTCAG
>CALXXR010000010.1 GCA_944392735.1 uncultured Spirochaetaceae bacterium
GGGCCCTGTATGAGTACAGGATGCGGATGGAGGACGGTACGGAGCTCATGGACGCCAACATGACGATCATCGTGGCGAACGGCGCCTATCGTGATACAATCGAATCGGACATAAGCAAGCTCTTCAGTGACCTGCAGGAGAGCGACCCGGGGAAGATGAAGGTGCCGGTGCTGAGGGAGGCCATGGAGAGGCTGAAAGGGAGGGACAGTGAGATGATGAGCGAATACGACAGGATGATGAATTCCATAAAGAAGGACATCAGAGAGGAAGGCAAGGCTGCCGGCCTGAAGGAAGGTCTTGCAGAAGGCAGAGCCGATATCGCCCGCAACATGATCAGGGAAAGCTTCCCGCCTGAGAGGATTGCACAGCTTACCGGGCTGAGCCAGGATGATGTACGTCGGATCGCCGCGGAGATGACTACTGGCTGAATCCATGCCTCGATTCCAATATCAAGTGGGATTCTGAGAAGAAGGACCTTCCAAAATCCCATTTCTGAAATGTCTTACGCACCGGTCGATATACAGCAATACCTGAAGCAAATTTGGAACCAGGAAAAGGCTTCATGCTTGCGGGACGGCAGCAGAGGATCTCGTTCGACAATGAGCATCACCATGCTGATATGGTCTTCTGCAGCAGGATCCTCAAAGCCTATGCAACGATCGAGCGGAAGACAAGGGAGCTGGTCAGCTCACTATGCACCTCAACTATTCCAAAGCAGAAGTCACTGAGCCGGATGATAACGATCCAATCGGCATCATCCTCTGCGCCGATAAGCCATCAGCTAGGATCGAGTATGTTCTTGGCGGTCTTGAAAGCAGGATCCTCGCTTCCGAATACGTTCTTCATCTTCCCAATAAGGAAGCATTGGAAGAAGAGGTCCAGGCATTCATCGATGACTGGTAAGGAAAAGGAGCAGGACAAGATGGCTGATTGCGGATCGATCCGACGCAAATGCTGAGAAAGAGAGCTTCGTTGGCATGATGCAGAGAAGCGTTCAAGCAGCTTCAGGCATCATGACAAGAGCCCGCCGATCACGACGGGCTCTCGCGTTGTTCCCTAATATATATCAGAGGACCTTGAATGCATCGCGTCCAGCATACTTAGCTGTATCGCCGAGGTAATCCTCGATCCTGAGCAGCTGGTTGTACTTTGCAAGCCTGTCGGAGCGGCTCATCGAGCCAGTCTTGATCTCACCGGTCTGGAGAGCGACTACGAGATCAGCGATGAAGCTGTCCTCCGTCTCGCCGGAGCGGTGGGAAACGATGGCTGTGTAGCCGTTGCGCTGAGCCATGTCGATAGCCTCGAATGTCTCAGTGAGCGTACCGATCTGGTTGACCTTGATGAGGATGGAGTTCGCGACACCCTTCTCAAGACCCATCTTGAGGCGCTCGGTGTTGGTTACGAAGAGGTCATCGCCAACGAGCTGGACCCTGTCTCCGATCCTCTCCGTGAGAAGCTTCCAGCCCTCCCAGTCATCCTCTGCCATTCCATCCTCGATGGAGATGATAGGATACTTGTTGACCCAGCTCTCCCAGAGCTCGACCATCTGAGCGGAGGAAAGCTGCTCGCCCGTTGTCCACTTGAGCGTGTACTTTCCGGTCTTCTCATCGTAGAGCTCGGATGAAGCGGGATCGAGAGCGATCATGAAGTCGCCGTCGCGGCCAGCTGTGTAGCCTGCCTTCTCGATGGCTTCCATGATGACATCGAGCGCTTCCTCGTTGGACTGGAGGTCCGGTGCGAAGCCACCCTCATCGCCAACGCCTGTGTTGTATCCCTTTGCCTTGAGAACGCTCTTGAGTGCGTGGAAGACCTCAGCGATCCACCTTACAGCCTCCCTCTCGGAAGGAGCGCCGATCGGCATGACCATGAACTCCTGGAAGTCGACCTTGTTGTCGGAGTGTGCACCACCGTTGAGGATGTTGGCCATCGGAACGGGAAGCACGCATGCATGATAAGCACCGAGGTACTTGAAGAGAGGAAGTCCAAGGAAGTCAGCTGCAGCGCGTGCGACAGCCATCGAAACGCCGAGGATCGCATTTGCACCGAGGCGGGCCTTGTTCGGAGTGCCGTCAAGCTCGATCATAGCGCGATCGATAGCGACCTGGTCGAGTGCATCCATGCCCTCGATAGCCGGTGCGATGATGTTGTTGACATTGTCGACTGCCTTGAGGACGCCCTTGCCACCGAAGCGCTTCTTGTCTCCATCGCGGAGCTCTACAGCCTCGTGGACACCTGTCGATGCTCCAGAAGGAACAGCTGCGCGTCCCATAGATCCATCCTCGAGGATGACGTCGACCTCAACAGTCGGATTTCCGCGTGAATCAAGGATTTCCCTTGCTTCGATAAATTCGATAATGCTCATCAGAATCTCCTATTATTGATATGGTTACAGATAATATCTTCCCAATGGCCGCAAAAGTCAAGGAAACAAGGCATCGGCGAAGATGGGGCGCAAATGCCTTGAATCCGCATTATTCCTTATATGGATTGCAGTTAGATCCTATCGAGAACAACTGCGCTCTCATCATGGCCGGTTCCGGGGTAGAAATCGAAGAGGGAAACGTCGCCTATGGCATAGCCTTCGGCCCTTCCAAGGTCCCTTGCAAGCGTCGCGCTATTGCATGAGACGTAGATGATGCGCTCCGGCTTCCACGAGAGGATCTGCGACAGGGCATCCGGCGAAAGCCCAGTGCGCGGGGGATCCACGATGACGGTATCGACATGGCGTCCGTTCTTTCTTCCCCAGAGCGCGACATCCGCCGTGAATGACAGAGCCGAGGGGGCGTTGATCCTAGAAAGGGCAAGGCATGACCTGTCCCGCTCCACGGCATAGACACGCTTACCGGAGCCCTCGAAGAGCGCGGAGAATGTCCCGACCCCGCTGTAGAGATCCATGATGGAATCCCCGATCGCATGGTCGCGAACGAAGGCAAGAAGCTCGGGAAGCACCTTCGGATTGGATTGGAAGAAGACGCGCGCATTGACCGAATAGTCGATGGAGAGCGCCTTCGTGTGCACGACATCATCGCCGAACGATACCCCATCATCGCCTTCATATGCGCTGACCTCGGAAAATCCCGTCGAACGATCGACACGGTTGGAGAACATGGCACTCCTGCCCTCCTCAAGGAGCTTTCGTCCATCCTTGAGCAGGGAGCCAAGTCCCGCCGAAAGCGCCGGACAGGATTCTATGGGGACGATCTCGGAGGATCTCCTTCCCAAAAAGCCCCACCTGCGGTTGGAGGCATCGACGTGGAAGCGTGCCCTATGGCGATAGCCATCGAAGAGCCCGAAGTGGATCGGGATCGTCTCAGGCACGCCGCTTCGCTTCCCGATCCGTCGAAGATTGTCGCATAGTATATCCCTCTTGATCCTCGCGCTGTCCTCCTCCGATACGATCTGGAAGCTGCAGCCGCCGCAGATGCCATAGTACGGGCATACGGGATTCCTCCTCATCGGAGAGGATTCGATGATGCCGATGGCTTCGGCCATCGCATAGCCTGGCTTCTCCTCATCGATCCTGCATTCGACGAGCTCACCTGGGAGAGCGCCCCTGACAAGGATCGTCCGGCCTCCCTCATGTGCCAGCCCCAGCGCATCGGAGGCCATCTTCTCTATCCTCAGAGCCATGATTCCAGCCTCCTTGCATAGTCGAGTATGACGGAGAGTCCTGCACGCCAGAAATCCCCATCCGTTATGTCCGCACCTGATATCGCGGCGACATCCGCGGCATCCATCATCCCCGTGCTCCTCAGCACCTTGCGGTAGAGTTCCGGAAAGCCTTCTTCGCGGCGCCTGGAATAGAGGGAGAGCGCGAAGAGCTGCCCGAATGCATACGGATAGTTGTAGAAGGAGAAATCCGCCGAGTAGTAGTGGGACTTGACCGCCCACATATAGCGGTGCTTGATCCCAAGCCCATCACCGTATGCCTTCTCCTGGGCATCGAGCATCAGATCCGAAAGCTCATCTGCGCTGATCTCCCCTTCCCTTCTCCTTCTGAAGACGCTCTCCTCGAAGAGGTATCTTGAGTAGATATCGACGATGGTCTGCGCGGACGACTGCACGAATGATTCGATGATGGGCAGTGCCTCATCGCCCTCGGCATGCGAGAGCACATGATCGAACACAAGCATCTCGGCGAAGATCGAGGCTGTCTCCGCAAGCGTCATCGGATACGTCGAGAGCGACGGAGGAAGATCCCTTACGATGGAGTCATGATAGGCATGGCCAAGCTCATGGGCGATGGTTGCCACGCTGTCGTAGCTTCCGTCGAAGTTGCAGAAGACGCGGCTCTCTCCCGGAATCGGGAAGAAGATGTCATATGCGCCACCGGCCTTGCCCTTCCTCGGCTGGGCATCGATCCAACCGCTCTCGATCGCCTTCGCTGCGAATGCCCCCGTCTCCGGCGAGAATGATGAGAAGGAGTCGATGACGATTTTGCAGGCCTCCTCATACGTGTATGTTCTGCTATTGCCTCCAATCGGCGCAAAGAGATCGAAGAAGTCGAGCTTCTCCAGCCCAAGCAGTCTGGCCTTGACGCTGAAGTATCTCCTGAAGGCTGGAAGCGATCCGACTATCGCATCGAGCATGCTGTCCAGCGTCTTCTGGGTGATGGCAGAGGAGAAGAGCGAACGATCGATAGGATCGTCCCATCCGCGCCTTGCCTCAAGCGTGAGCACGGAGCCCTTGACGCCATTGAGGGCCGCTGCGATCGCAGCCTTGTGCGTTTCAAGGAGATGGATCTCGCTTTCATATGCGCTCTTCCGCGTCGCCCTGTCAGGAGAGGAGGCAAGCGCCCTCAGCTCGGTAAGCGTCCTGCCGCCCTCCTCCGCCGTAGATGTCACAGAGGCCATGAGACGCTCCCATGCAGAGGATCCGGATCTCGAAAGCTCCGCAGCCAGGGCCTCCTCCTCCGCAGTCATGAGATGATGCGACTCGATGATGGTGTTCCTGATGTATGTGCCATAGGCGGAAAGCTCCGGAGAGGAAGCTTCATCCTCCTGGCTGCCGATGGCACGTGTGAATGCATCCTCGGCCTTCTGGTACCCAACAGCCGCATCCTCGGCCTCTGACATGGCCTTCAGGTATGAGGGATCGTCAGAATCGGTTGAAAGCAGCGCCTCCGCATACGCCGTGATGTTCACAAGGAGGGCATCCCCCCTATCCTTCAATGCGATGAGCTCGCGGATTGGCAGGCTTGAAGCTCCTGAGATGATACCCCTTCCTATCATTCCGATTTCGGAGATATCATCATGGAAGGCCTTCGATTCAGGCGATTCATATATCGTCGACAAGTTCCAGCGAGGTAATCTGTCCATGCGAGGATGATACAGCATCGCCCGGCATGAGAGGAAGCATCGAGGATGCTTGCCACGCTCAGCCAGCTTGGATATCTTCGTGCTGTGAAGAATTTCCTCAGAGAGCTCTATCTGATTCCCGTATACCTCTACAAAGCGCTCATAAGCCCTTTCGTTGGGCCATGCTGCAGGTATACGCCATCGTGCTCGATGTACATGATGCAGGCGGTGAGGAAGTTCGGGATCATCAAAGGCACGATCATGGGAACGGCAAGGCTTCTGAGGTGCCGCAAGAGCTTCCTCGGAGGCCCCGATCCCGTTCCCGATGAATGGTCATGGGCACGCATCAAGTCCGATTGGATAGCATACAGGAAGCCCAAAGTGCATTAACGTGCTATGATGCCGCTGTGAGCCTTTTCAATATAATACCATCGCGGCTCTTCTCGCCGCTGTCATCTCCGAAGAAGGACATATACGTCGCTGCCCTGTTCGTCCTCTATGACCTATTCCAGGATCAGATAGCGATCAGCAGGACCGATGTCGAAATAGCCCTTAGGGAAGCATTGGATGAAAGGCTTGCGGATATCGACTTCTCCGACGAGGATGAGGATGATGATGGATCATCTCCTGTTTCAGCGAAGGTGCAGATCGTCATTTCCATCCTGAGGCGCTCAGGCTGGATCGAATTCGAATCCTCAAGCGATTCATTCGTGGAGAACGTAACGCTGCCGTTCTACTCCGTTGCCCTGATCCGCGCCATGAAGGAGCTGACAGAGGAGAGGATCCGCGAATACAACGGCTACGTATATGCGACCTATGCAGCTCTCCGACAGAGCGATGACATTACGGACTACAGGCTTCCGGCCTTGAACACCGCCTATGAGAAGACGAACCAGTTCATTGAGGAGCTGAAGATCCTCTACAACAACATCAAGCGCTACCATCAGCGCATTGCAAAGATGGAGGATGTGAATGAGCTGCTCAAGGACCACTTCGACAGCTACTATGTGGAGATTGCGAAGAAGATCATAGAGCCGATAAGAACGATCGACTCCGTTCCACGCTTCAAGAACCAGATCCTCGACATACTCGATCGCATGGAAAATGATGCCGACATCCTCTCATCGCTCATATCAGGCGGTGTCGCCAAGGGATTCTACAAGGATGACGAGGAGGCTGAGGCGGATATCCGCACCAAGATCCATTCAATCATGGATATCTACTCGACCGTCGAGCGCACGCTTTCCGAGATCGACGCCAAGCATTCCGCCTACATACGCTCGTCGATCGAGCGCATGCGCTATATGCTCTCAAGCAGCAGGGGAACGAAAGGCAATCTCATCTCGGTGCTCAAGGCATGCAGGGATGATACCACCCTTCTTCAGGAGATGGCGTATTCCATCGATCTTGTCTCCACGAAGCACATCGACAGCGGATCCTTCTTCGATAGGATCGCAAGAAGAGCAAAGGATGAAGGAGGCTCAGAGCCCGTGGCAAGATATGGAGAGAACGAGAACGAAATCGCCGCCCTATTCGATGAGCTCAGGAGCCAATACGGAAGCGAGGAGATCGACGGCTTCATACTCTCCCGGATGGATGGCGATGAGCTCGATAGCCACGATATCCAGATAGAAGATCTCGATAGCTTCCTGCTGCTGATCCTCGCAACGATCAGAGCCCAGGAAGCGGACAGCCCATATGAATGCCATTTCGCCGATGGCATCGAAGAAAGGAATGGCGGAATAAGCATTGCGCACTGCTTATTCAGGAGGAGGAAATGATGTTCGAAAGCAGCTATGAAGAGCTGCAGAGCAGCGAGAAGCAGACATTCAGGAAGGTCATATCAAGCCTTCTATGCCATACATTCATCCTCTCCGCATGAATTCGATGGTGCAAGCGGGGAAAGACGTTTCAATCCGGAATACAGCTTCGCAAACAAGTATTACGAGCTTCTGGAGGATTATCTGGAATATGCAGGTATAACGCTATCGCGCGACAGTGCCGCAGGCATCATATACATCCAATCATTCCCAGCCGAGCAGCGTGCAAGACTCGACAAAATGACGACCATCATATGCTATACCCTCAGGCTCATCTATGCAGAAGACAGGGAACAGCTATCGTTATCATCGGTTGTCTCGATTGCAGTCGGGGATCTGACGGAAAGATTGGAGACGATGGGGCTTTTCAGATCCAAGATAGCAAAGACGCAGATACGGGACAGCCTTCGGACATTGATCAGGCATCGATTGATTGCGAAGGGCCCCGGCGAGCTCGATGACAAGTCAACGAAGCTTGTGATACTGCCATCGATCCAATTCGTCGTCAGCGAAGAGAAGCTCTCAAGCCTAGCGCGCATCGCGCGTCAGGATGAGTCGGAGGCAGAGGAGGAAACCGAAGATGAAGAAGCTGACTGAACTGATCCTCATCAACTGGCATAGCTATGAACTTCAGACCATCCGCTTCGATGATCTGAACTTCCTTACGGGCAAGAATGCAACGGGCAAGTCCACCATCATAGATGCCCTCCAGCTCGTGATCCTCGGTGATACATCGGGCAGCTTCTTCAACAAAGCAGCCAGCAACAGAAGCACTAGGACGCTTGCAAGCTATCTCTTTGGAGAAATGGGAGATGATAGCGAAGCTGGATTCAAATACAGGAGGAATGGAACCTTCTCCAGCTATGTTGCGACAGTCTGGCTCGACACGACGACCAACAGAAGCTTCACTGCAGGGTTCATGGCAGACTGCTATCGCGATAGGAACTTCGACAGGCATTGGTTCATAGCCTCCGGGAGCCTCAAAGAGACCGATTTCATAGACAGCCATGATATCCCATACAACTTTTCGCTCCTGAAGGGCAGGCTTGGAAAGGATTCGGAGTTCTTCGATGTGAACCAACGATACCAAGAGGCGCTCTGCGCTAAGCTTGGGAGCATCAACCGCAAATACATGTCGCTGCTGCGCAAGGCAGTTCCATTCACGCCTATAACCGATATCGAGAAGTTCATCACCGAGTCCATCTGCGATATCGATACGACAATCCACATCGAGAACATGCAGAGCGATATCAGGACATACACCGACCTGGAGAACGAGAGCATGAACGCACGCATGCGTCTGGAGCTGCTGGATATGATCATCGCCAGATACAGCGCGTACAGGGAATGCGAGGAGCGAGTCACCCTCCATGAATACATCCTAGCTCGTGCCGATAAGGATCTTGCGAACGAAAGGCTTGAGAAGATCCAGATTGAGCTCGGCGGGAAGAACCAGGAGCTTGCCATGCTGGAAGAGCGCCTCAGATCGGTTTCCATGCATAAGCAGCAGCTGAAGGATTCCTACGATGCAAAGATGAAGGAGCTGATTTCGAATAGCGAGCTCAGCAGGGCGGAGATGATCAAGGAAAGGATCCAAAGAAGCTCGAATCGGCATGATGAGCTTATGCGAAGGCTGGAGGCTACGATTGCAAGGCTGAGCAACGCAGGACGATCCCTGCATGATTCCCTGATGAAGCTTTCGCTCGAGGATGAGGATATGCACTCTCTCGCATCCACGATGATGAGTCTCAGCAGGGAACGCATACCCGCATTCGATATCGCAGGAGCTGCCAAGCTGATAGACAGCTTCAAGGAAGGAATCGACAGGAAGCGAATTGAGGAGGAGAATCGCTATTCCGCCATTTCAGAGGATATAGCGAAGGAGGAGGAAAGGAAGAAGCAGCTTGAGGATGGCATCAAGCCCTACCCGGCTCCAGTCAGCAGCTTTCAGCAGGAACTGAAGGAAGCTGGCATACGCTCAACGGTGCTGGCAGAGCACCTAGAAGTGAAGGATGACGAATGGAGGGACACGCTTGAGGCGGCCCTTGGCGATCATCGCTTCGACATTCTCGTAAGCAAGGCAGACTTCCCGACAGCAAAGGAATTCCTCGTGGAGTCTGGAAACGGTGGGCGCGTATCCATCGTCGCCATCGATGAGGAGAGGAAGACTCCTAAGCCTGGTTCCATCGCCGATCATCTGATATCCAACGACACGGATGCAGAAGCATATGTCCATGAGCTTATCGGTCGAATCGGAGAGGATGAGAAGCCATTCATCGCCGACACCGAGGCCCATGTCTGGAACTTCAGGCAGATGACACGCTTCGATGAACAGCTGTTCATGACGCCGTTTCTGGGACGCAATTCCATCGAGCTCCAGCTGAAGCAATGCAAGGAGAAGCTGCAGACACTCTACGATGATCGCTCTGCCATTTCCATGGAGCTGAAGAAGCTTTCATCGCTGACGACCAGGACAATCTCGGATGGAGATGTAGAACGCATGGAAGATGACTCAGCATCGATTTCTGAGATAGAGGAACTCGAAACCTCAATCAAGGAGCTCGAGGTGGAACTTGCCGGAATAGACATGCTCTATGTCGATAAGCTCAGGAATGAGCTCGATGATATTGGATCGAAGCAGAAGGAATGCGAGGCGGAAAGGGATTCCCTGCAATCCCGGAAAGGCGCTATCTGCAATGAAATCTCACGCCTTCAGGATATCGACATCCCAACGATGAAATCCGAACTCAAAAGGATCGAGGAGGATATCGCGCAAGGCTTCAAGCATGAATGGGTGGAGGAAACTGCAGAGAATCGCTATCTGAAGGTGCTGGATGAGATCGGCTCATCCATGCAGGTGAAGGAAAACTATGTCAATTCCCTCAAAGGCAACCGCACGAAGGCCGAGAACGCATTCGCGGAGACAGCGAGCCTCCGCAACGAATACAACACGAAGTACCATGCCCCATACGATCCTGGCAGCAGGGACAACACCGAGTACCAGGATGAGAGGGATAGGATAGCGAACGTCCGACTCCCTGAATACGAGGAGAAGATCAAGGCCGCAAAGGAAGGAGCATTCCGCCAGTTCAGGGAGGACTTCATCTCCAAGATCAAATCGAGGATACAGGACCTCAAGAGCCAGATCGGAATGCTGAATTCATCGCTTCGTGGCTTCACGTTCGGCCGCGACCGCTACCGCTTCGAAGTAAGCGCCAATCCAGACTATAAGCAGTACTATGACATGTTCATGGATCCGCTTCTGCTGGATGTGCAGGGCGGGAACCTCTATAGCGAGGCATTCTTCGACAAATACAGGATGGAAGTCGAGGATCTCTTCTCGTACCTCATCGTCAATGACAAGGAGAAAGCAAGCGCCGAGCGCATGGCTCAATACGAGAGGGACCTTGCACGCTACACGGACTACAGGACCTACCTGATCTTCGACCTCATCGTGATAGACACCGAAAGCGGTGCAGAGCAGAGGCTCTCCAAGACACTATTGAAAAAAAGCGGAGGAGAGACGCAGCTACCCTTCTACATCGCGCTTCTGGCTTCATTCAGCCAAGTCTGCAGGATCCGCCAGCATCAGGACAACACCGTACGTCTCGTCATCTTCGATGAGGCTTTCAGCAAGATGGATGCCGAGCGCATCAGGGAAAGCATAAAGCTCCTGAGGCAGTTCGGACTCCAGGCCATCTTCTCTGCTCCATCGGACAAGATCAAGGATATCGCCCCATTCGTGGATGAGGTGATAGTAGCGTATCGCGATAGCAGGCATTCGTTCACGCGCTGCTATACGCCCGGGGAGCTGACAGAAAAGGATGCCTGACTTGAAGAAGGATATATCATCAAGGCTCGTCGCTAGATATGAGTCGTCCACTGCATTCCGCGGCGGACGAGCTAGTATCTATATGGATCACCGCCGAGACAAGGACTTCTTCGCCAGCATGGAGGATATATCCGCAAAGGAAGCCATCTTCTCCGCACTTTCCGAAATGGAATCGGAGGATCTTGTATCCATACGCTGGGCAGAAGGAGAGGAAGGCAATCTGATCGAACGTATCACGCTTTCCTTGGATCCTGCCAAGCTGAAGCGGACATACGAGATTGCGCAGCGTCCAATGCTCTCGTCCCCGCTGGATTCCCTCGACGGAATGCTGAAGACCGCCCTTTCAAAGATACAAGAGCCGCATCTCCATGGTTTTCTTGCAGACTGCCTTGATGATATCGACGGAAAGCGCAGGATACCCCGCTTCTTCTTCGAAGCCGAAAACGATAATCAGGCTCTTCTCAACGTTCTCATATACCTTTCAGGCAATTCAGAGGAAATCAGCGAGAGAATAATGAGCAGCCACGTGCTTCATGACAGCAAGCTCTTCGAACGAAAATACAGGAGCAAGGTACTCTCCATCCTCCGTATGGCATTGAGAAATGAAGTTGCAGAAAGCGATGAGGAGCTCTTGGGTTTCTATTCCGTCCGCCGTTATCCAGAGATCCTTTCCCTTCGCGGAAACATAACCCTGCACTACTCAGATGGAAATCAGCCGAATGCATTCTCTTCCGATCATACATGCTATATCGATACCGATGAGCTGAGAAGGATCAGCAGGATAGAGATCCATGATAGCCATATCCTCTTCATCGAGAACAAGGCAAGCTACTACTCATACCCTGCTGTGAGGAATCTGGCAATCATCTACCATGGCGGTTTCTGGGGGACGGCAAAGGAGCGCTTCTTCATGCTTATCGCAGAGAACAGAAGCTGCGGATTCCTCCATTTCAGCGACATCGATCTCGGAGGGTTCAGGCTCTTCGTACGGCTGAAAGGCTATATTCCTGAACTGGAACCCTGGTGCATGGATGAAGATACGCTTCTGCTGAACGAGGCCTCGGCGATGACGATATCCGACGAATCGTATATGGATAGCCTACGAGGCCTTCTGCAGGATCCTTCATACAGCTGCTTCCACTCTGTCATAAAGCTAATGCTTGAGAAGAGGATAAGACTTGAGCAGGAGAGCATAGAAATCGCGGAAACGTTGCTGAATTAAGCTTTAAAAACCGCGGAAATGTCGCTATATAGTCGAATAAAAATCGCGGATTCGTAGAATTTACTTCAATAATTCATTGTTTTATATTACAATACGATCATGAGAAGAAAGATATACGATTCACTGCTAACCTGGAAGAGAACATCCAATGGTCGGAAAGCATTGATGATCGATGGCGCCAGACGTGTCGGGAAGAGCTATATCGCCGAAGAATTCGGCAGGAATGAGTATCGATCGTATATTCTGATCGACTTCAACAGGATCTCAGCATCCGTGAAGTCGCTTTTCGATGACTATCTCGACGACCTTGATTCATTCTTCTCGTTCCTGTCGGCAATGACGAATACAAAGCTCTATGAAAGGAATTCACTGATAATACTCGATGAGGTGCAGTTCTACCCCAGAGCCAGAAGCGCAATCAAGTATCTCGTAGCCGATGGACGATATGACTACATCGAAACTGGATCATTGATTTCGATCCATGAGAACGTGAAGGATATCCTGATCCCTTCGGAAGAACTGCGTATCGATATGCTTCCTATGGATTTCGAAGAATTCCTTTGGGCCATTGGGAATGATACGCTCATGCCGCTGATCAGGACTTGCTATGAGAAGCGTAAGCCCATGGGGCAGGCCCTTCACAGGAAGGCAATGGATCTATTCCGCCAGTATCTGGTTGTCGGAGGAATGCCGCAAGCGGTACTTGCCTTCTGTCTCACACGCAGCTTTGCAGACGCCGATGCCGAAAAGAGAAGCATACTCAAGCTTTATCGTGAGGATATAGCAAAGCATGCCTCAGCAAACGATATGCCAATGATCCGAGCCACTTTCGACAAGATCCCTGCGCTTCTAAGCAGGCATGAGAAGAAGTTCTCACCATCGCTGGTAATGGAAGACAAGCGCACGACCGATTTCGCAAAAGCCATATTCTGGCTCGAGGATGCGATGATCATCAATACAGCATACAACTCCACTAAGCCGAACATAGGGTTGGGGCTGAATCTGGATGATTCAAAACGGAAATGCTATATGGGCGATACCGGCCTTCTGATAAGCCTTGCATTCAATGAGAAGCAGCTGGTGGATGAGGAGATATACAGTAAGATCATCACAGGCAAGCTGGAGTTCAATGAAGGCATGTTGATTGAGAATGCAGTTGCTCAGATACTTCGTTCGACAGGGCATAATCTCTATTTCTTCTCCGCATACAGCAAGTCATCTGGGCTGGACAGGATGGAGATAGACTTCCTGATTGCAAAGAATGAGATCACAAGCAGAAAGAACATCTACCCCATCGAAGTCAAATCGGGGAAGAACTATACTCTTTCATCGCTGAACAAGATCAGGATGAAATACAGTGGGTATATCGGACAATCATACATCATCCATACCCAGGATTACGCTGAGAAGGATGATGTCATCTATCTCCCGATCTACATGGCCTACATGCTTTGATCGGCTGTCAGGACAATCGTTCCGACTCAGACAAAGCAAGGATGAACGGGCCAACGCCCTTGAAGTCATCGAAGACAACGGGTTCGGAGATGTAGTAGCGGAACGAGCCATCCCGGTAGGGATTGCCGCCAAGGCCTGCTACGCTGCAGATGCCTCCCAGATGGAGATCGCCATCATCATCCCTCTCCAGATAGCGGGATGATATGTCCTCGAGCGCCTTCCTCGCCGCCTCAGCATATTCCGGGGAGAGGCAGCCAAGCCTGACGCCCTTGAGGTATGAATATGCGAACATCGATGAAGCCGATGTCTCGAGATAGTTCCCATCCCTTCCGCCTTGATCCGTCACCTGATACCACATCCCCGTGGAACTCTGGAAGGCAAGCACCGATTCCGAAAGCTCTGCGGCCATGGAGATGATCCGGTTCCTTCCCGGGTGCGAGGATGGGATATGATCGAGCGCATCGAAGAGCGCCATCAGGTACCACCCAATCGAACGGGACCAGAAATGGGGCGAAAGCCCGGTCTTCTCGTCGGACCAGCGCATCCCCCTCGATTCATCATACGCATGATAGAGAAGCCCCGTCTCGGCATCCCGCATGATCCCGAAGGCCGTGGCAAGCTGACCGATGATGTCATCGACGATCGATCCATCGCCCTTCAGATCGGCGTATGCAAGCGAGAACGGCCCTTCCATATAGAGTCCGTCGAGCCATATCTGCCAAGGATATATCTCCTTATGCCAATAGACGCCGCAGCGGCATCGCGGCTGGCTCTCAAGCTGCCGATGCAGGCGCTCTGCGGCCTTGAGGAAGCGCTCCTCCCCGCTCCTTTCGTATAGCGGCAGCAGCGTCTTCCCCGCATTGATCATATCGAGGTTGTATTCCCCTTCCCTGTAGCCGGAGATGCTTCCATCGCTGCCGATCACGCAGCTGTACATCGAATGCACCCAATCATAGGCATCATCCGAGGCACCCAGGGATGCATAGAGGACAAGCCCGTCCTCATAGCGCCATCTCATCATCCCGGGCCTGAAGCGATTCTCGACGCTCCTGACCATATCAGCGGAAAGGGGAATGCCCATATCTCCTCCGAAGCTGCATCACGCAGCATAGAAAACCATTGGATCGACCCATTCGATCCATCGAATACGGCTCCCCTGGCCGAAGCCAGGAGAGATCATGAAACCATCCGTCACTCGCCGCGGACGAGGCCAGCTGCCTCCATTGCAGCGATGCCTTCGGCATTCCAATCAGCTCCGCCGATGGCCTTGAACTGATCGAGGAAGGCCTGCCAGTTCTCCGGTGTCAGCGCACGCGATCCGGAGAGGAACTCAGCGAGGCTCTGGTCGTAGTAGCGCTGGACATCCGCGCTCGGAGTCGGCAGCGTGCCTGAACCGACGCCGCTCGTCCACTTCATGCCCTGCATCTGGCGAAGCGCGGCAAGAGCCGACATCTCCTTTCCGGAGACCGCCGTCGTGTAGGTCGGATAGCGGGAAGCGAGCTCTACATCGCTGTTGTAGAAGACCATGTTCCTGAGCTGGGTGTAGACCTGTCCCTTCGATCCGGTGAATGCATTGTCCCCGAGGTCTCCGGCAACCGGCGTTCCGTTCTCATCGAATACGAAGTTCACGCCTTCCTGGCCCCATCCGAGGAGGTAGTAGCCCTCATCGGAGCTCATCCACTCGAGGAGCTCGCAGATCTTATCGAGCTTGCCGGCGTCAGCGGCCTTCTGGGAGACTGCGTAGATCCTGTAGTTCATATCGTATGCACCGATGGCAGCATGTCCGTCGGGACCGGTGATGGCATCGATGATGATCCATTCGCCATCGGGGAAGTTCATATCGAACGGCGCATAGTTGGACTCGGAAGCGTATGCCGCATTCTGCTCATACATGACGCCGAACCTTCCCTGCTTCCATGCAGCTCTGAAGTCATCCTTCTTGTAGGAAAGCCAGTTCGGATCGATCAGGCCCTCGTCGCAGATGCCCTTGAGATAGACCATGAAGTCATAGAACTCAGGCTTGAAGATCGAGAGGCCCTGGTTCGGAGCATCGAAGCACCAGAGGCCCTCGACGCCGAATGCACCCATGATCGGCCAGAGCCTTGAGCCCGGATAGCCCTTGAGGGATGCATCGGTCTCGACGAATGCACCATAGCCATAGGTGTCGTCGATGCCATTGCCATTTGGATCGTCGAACGTGAATGCCCTCAGCACCTCCGTAAGCTCATCGAGCGTAGTCGGCACTGCAAGCCCGAGATTGTCGAGCCAGTCCTTCCTGATCAAGAGTCCTTCGTTCTTCGCGATGGCACCAGGGGATGCGAATCCATATGCATGGCCGTCGAACGAGGAGTTCCTGATCGAATCGGCATCGTACTGCTGGGCCGTGCGCACCGGCATCTTCTCGAAGCAGTCATCGACCTGGGCGACAAGGCCCTGGTTCACGAGGTTCTCGAGCACAGGCCTGCGGACCATGAAGAGATCGGGAAGCGCATTGCCTGCGCCTGCAGCCTGTATCTTCATATCCTGATCGCTCTCCGATGACGGAAGCATCGTGAGCTTGAGGTCTATTCCATGCTCATTCCTGAGGATATCGTAGCCGATCCAATCCTCGGGTATCATTCCAGCCTCTGTGATGGCAGCGCCGAACCAGAGATCGATCGTAACTGGATCCTCAGGCGTGCCTGCCGCCTGGGCAGCAGCCGGCTCCTTCGCTCCAGCGGCGAAGATGGAAGCCGTGATGAGCATAGCCATAAGAAGAGATAATGCCTTCTTCATTCCTTTTCTCCTTTTTTCATCTCAGCCTTTGACAGAGCCGAGCAGTGTGCCTTTCGTGAAGTACTTCTGTATGAATGGGTATGCGATCACCATGGGAATCGCGCTCATGAATACGGAAGCCGCCTTTATCGCATTGATCGGGGACTCGGCAAACGCCGTGACCTCGAGGTTCTCGTTCATTCCCGAACCGATCAGGATGTTCCTCAGGAAGATCGGAAGCGGGTTGAGATAGCTGTCGTTGAGATAGAGCATCGCGTGGAAGAAGTCGTTCCAGAACGATACCGCGTAGAAGAGCCCTATCGTCATCACGATCGCCTTCGAGAGCGGGAGTATGATCCTGAACATGACCTGGAGCTCGGTGCAGCCATCGATCCTAGCGCTCTCCTTCAGCTCCATCGGGATGCCGACGAAGAACTGCCTCATGATGATGCAGTTGTATGTGGATATCGCGCCGGGAAGGAAGACCGCGGGAAGGCTGTTGATCAGTCCGATGTCCTTCACGAGGAGGTACGCGGGTATCATGCCCACGTTGAATACATACGGGATGATCACGATCATGTTGATGATGCGGCGTCCCGGAAGCGACTGCACGGACAGCACATATGCCATCGGTATCGTAAGCACGAGGGCGCAGGCGACGCCTCCCACGAGTATCTTGAAGCTGTTGGCGAATGCGGAGAGGAATCCATCGTTCGCGAACAGTCCCTCATATGCCTTCGTCGACCACTCCCATGGGGGCAGGAACATGCCCCTCAGGTTCGATCCTATGAAGTCTATCGGCCTGAACGACAGCGTCACCGTTGACCATAGCGGAATCAGGATGGCTATCAGGATGAACACCATGAAGACATCGACGATGATGTTGAACACATGATCGGCCGTCGTCAGCCTGACCTTCCTGCGATGCTGCTTCTCCTTTGTCCTGCCCATATCCCCTCCTCAGAACAGCGAGCTGTCGGAAAGCCTGCCGGACAGCCAGTTTGCGAAGATGACGAGGATCATGCCGAATACGCCCTTGAAGAGGCCGACGGCCGTTGCAAGGCTGAACTTGAAGTCAAGAAGGCCCTGCCTGTAGACCCAGGTATCGATGATATCGCCGACGGAGTACACCTGAGGCGAATAGAGCATGAAGATCTGGTTGAAACCAGCGTCGAGTATCGTCCCGAGCTTGAGGATGAGAACCGTGACGATGACCGGCATGATCGATGGAAGCGTGATGTACCGCACGCGCTGCCAGCTCGTCGCGCCCTCAACCACCGCAGCCTCAAAAAGCGAGACGTCGATGCCCATGAGAGCCGCTATGAAGATGATCGCCGACCAGCCCATCTCCTTCCAGGCATCGGAGATCAGCACGACCCATGGGAATGTCGAGGTATTCGAGAGGAAGTCTATTGGATGGCCTCCGAAGAGCTTCACGATATCATTGAATACGCCATCGCCCGGAGCAAGGAGCGTCAGGAGGATGCCGTACATGATGACCCATGAAAGGAAGTGAGGAAGGTATGCAAGCGTCTGGACGACCTTGCGGAGGATGGGGCGAGTGCATTCATAGATCGCGATCGCAAGGAGGATCGAAAGCGGAAGGGAGATGAGTATCTTGCCCACCGAATACATGACCGTGTTGCGTATAAGCGACCAGAAATAGAATGAATTGAAGAATTCGCGGAAGTTCTCCAATCCTATCCATTCCGACCCGGATACCCCGGCTATGGCCCTGAAGTCCTTGAACGCGATCTGGGCATTCCAGATCGGTACATACTTGAAGATTATGTAGTAGATGAGTGGAAACAGAGCAAGGATGTAGATCGACCGGTGCCGCTTGATCTCGCGGCGGAGCTTGCTCTTCTTCATGACAGCTGCAGGATCTTTCGCTTTTCCCATACCTAACCTCATCTTCAAGTCTAGGGGTGGCGAGAATGACTATCCATACCATTCATTGGATTATACAGACTTTAAAAATATTAGTTTGAATATAATATCAATGTGCATTCTGCCTGTACTGGAGGGGGCTGGTACCTGCAATCCGCCTGAATACCCTGCAGAAATAGGCCTTGTCGGAGAAGCCCGTGGAAGCTGCGATGTCTCCGATCGACGAACCGGTGCCGCGAAGCAGCTTCATCGCAAGCCCTATGCGGCAGCGCTGGAGGTAATCCCAAGGGGAGATCCCCTCCTCGCGGCGGAAGATGCGCGTGAGGTAATCCTCGCTGATGTTCACCGCTTCCGCTATCTGCCAGCGCATCATCGGACGCTGGAGATTCCGGTTCATGAAGGCGATCGCCCTCTTCACCAGCGCACCGGTGAACGGAGGAAGCATCTCCTCCCCATGGGCAAGCCCAAGCAGCCTGGCAGAGAACTCCGGAGAGGCAAGCAGAGGCGTATTGGCAAGGAGCACCGAGGGATACCTGAGAGCCTCCTCCGCTTCATCCTCGAGCACCGCATCGCTGATGATCGCGAGAGGAACGGACTCCAGTAGGCGCAAATGGCGTATGGAATGCAGGACAGATCCATCGACCCCGGACAGCAGCAGCAGGTCCGGCTTCTCCCTGAGCGCGGCAAGATCATCCGCAGCGCCATAGCGCACGATCCTGTCTCCGCCGGAGAGGAGGCCATCGCCCAGGTCCATGCCATGCGGAGCGTATATCACGGCACCGCCATCACAAGGGCCATCGAAGATGGATGAGAGCGACGGAAGCTCGGGAAGGGAGAAGATCAGAAGCGGTGCATCAGGTGCCTCCGAGGCGATGCGTGAGATGGATATCGATGGGCCATCGCCCTCCACCCATCCCAACAGGCAGGCATCCTCGATGGACGACGCCCTAGGAAGGCTGCATATGGAGGAAGGGGGCAGTGCGGAGGACAGCCACATAAGCCCCTTCCCGTCCCTTCGCCTTCCAGAGATGGATGGATAGGGAAAGACGATGCAGACCTCGCCTCCGCACATCTCCAGCTTCGCGCCCTGCAGGGAGGCGATGCGTCCGGAAAGCCGCAGCAGCGAAGACGAGAGGATGGAATCATCCTCCTCCCCCGCCCTGATAGAAAGCCTCACTCCAGAGGCATCCAGCCCCGCTTCGATCGCCTCGCCGTGGACTGCGGACAGAACCGAGAGGATCATCTCCCGGGAGAGGGATGGATCGATCTCGCATGATGGCAGCGGAGAGCATCCCTCGATGCGGCAGCCGATGGTCTTCAGGAAAGCCTCCATAGGCACCAGCCTGCGCCCCGACGATCCGGCGCCGATCTCGGCAAAGGACATCTCGAGGATCATCTCCGCACGTGATATCTCATCCAGCATCTGGGCGCTGCCATGGCCAGAGGCGGAAACCATCTGCCTGATCGATGCAAGCGGCTCCCTTATGCCTTCGGCGATGCGGGCATAGAGCTCCTCCACCTCGCGTTCCTTGGTCTCTGCAGCCGCAGCCGCGGAGGCAGCCACCGAGAATAGTCCGAAGCCCTTGAGCGCAGACGACACCGATGCCCTGATATCCTCAAGCACATAGCCATCGCACCATGATGTGCCGATGACGAGGTATCCGAGCTCCTCGCTGTCATAGAACACCGGTTCGATGACGAAGAGGCCCCTTTCGAATATAGGGGCCAGCTCCGATGGATGGATGAGGGAGCGCGGGAACCTCAGGCCGCCTTCGTACACCCTCTCGCCCGAGAATCCTCCGGCGAGCTTCGTGAAATGGAAGTCCTCGTAGAGGAAGAGGAAGCAGGAGGAGATGCCGATCTCCGCAAAGGCGGATTGCATCAGCCTAGGCAGCACGGCTGCGGAACGCACTTCCAACAGTCCGCTCTTGAACCTGTTCATCGCCTTCGAGATATCCACTGAGCGCGACTGCAGCGCAGCATACGTCTTGCGGGAATCATGCAGCAGAGCGGAGATGAACCCGCTACGGCGATCCTTTCCGATCTCCGACATGCCCAGGAGGCCATCGCACCACTTCATGGCCTCGATGATGGCATCAGCCTCACCGCCCCCTTCGAAGTAGCGCGAGGAAGCGGCCGCCGCCTCTTCCTCCGAAGCAGAGCCATACAGCGCCCCGAGCATCGTCTGAGCCGCCTCGAAGAGCTGGGGATCGTCCAGCTGCGAGGAAAGCCATCTGCAAAGATCATCGGCATCGACTATCGCGGCTCTTGCCGCCTCGAAGCCGCCGAAGCTGTCGGGACAGCCGCAGGAGCGCCTGATGATCAGCCTCGTGGGGATGAGCCTCGCCTCAGAAGGATGCGCATTGCCATCGATGGCATCGGAGACGATCGAATATGATTCGGAGAAGAGCCTGCGGATAGGCATCTGCACCGTCGTCAGCGGAAAGTAGAGCTGCCTGTTCTCCTCGTTGTCGTTGAAGCCCACCACGGCGATGTCCTCAGGGATCCTGAGGCCCAGCTGAGTCAGGATCCTCTCTGCGCCGAGTATGAGCAGATCGGATGCTGCGACGATGGCTGTGAAATCCATTCGCGGGGAAAGGCCATTGCGCCTGATGATATCCTCCATAGCCTCGGCTCCATCGTTCCAGCCGCGGGGAGCGGAGACAAGCTTCGGATCGAACGCAATGCCGCAGTCGGAGAGCGCCTCGCAGTATGCCATGTATCTGAGGACGGCGCCGCGATGCCGTTCGGGGCCGCGGAGGAATGCAATGCGCTTCTCGCCGTGCTTCTCCACGAGGTGCCTCACAGCCTCATAGACCCCGCCATATGCATCGAAGTCGACGCTTGCGACCCCATCTATTGGCATGCACATCGACACTGCAGGAATCGATGAAGCCACGCGCTTCACGAACGAGAGGCAGATCTCGGGATTGCCTGCCCCCATCATCGACGTCGCCCAGATGATGGCGCCATCGAGGGACTGCGGCCCCACAAGGTCGTAGATGCCGTTCCTGAGCGCCTCCTCATCCTGGGAATAGCCGAGGCGGCCCCCGGGGAAGATGAAGAGGGCGTCCTCGGAATGCTCACCGACAGCAGACTCCGCCGCCATGCGCCACATGGCGCGGCTGGAGCCCTGGGAGATGTTGGACAGGACGAAGCCGATCCGCCTTCCCATCACAGCTCCTCAGCGGATGATGGCACGGAAACCCCATCGAGCACAGCCTCTGCATTGGCGATGAAGAAGCCGCGCGACTGGGGAACGGGGATGCCGCGGTACATGTCGCTGTCGGCTATCGGGGCATCGGCATCCGGAGAGACGGCGAAGGTGGATGAGCGTATCGTCAGGCCTCGCACGGGACGTTCCGGAAGCCCTGCGATGAAGCCTGCGGAGGATCTCGAGCCCACAGCATGGCAGTTCTCCACGACGATGCCTTCGATCGATGGCGTATCCTCCCTTATGGGGAGGGGCTCGGTCGAGAAGAGCGACTCATCATCCGTGCCGCATCTGTAGAACATGTTTATGACGAACGGACAGAGGTTGCCCCTCATGCGGAGATTGCGGAAGACCGCATTCCTTATCATGCCGCCTCTTCTGCGCCTGGTCTTTATCCTTATGCCGCGGTCGGTCATATCGAAGAGGCAGTCCTCGACGAGGACATCATAGACGCCGGCAGCAGTCTCGGAGCCTATCACGGCGCCGCCATGGGCATGGAGCACCGTGCAGTCATGGATCCAGATGGAACGGGAAGGTACCCCTTCCCTCAGTCCTCCGATCCCGGATCCGGACTTGACGGCTATGCCATCATCGCCGACATCCACAAGGCATCCCGAGACCTCCACATCGGAGGAGGATTCGATATCGATGCCATCGGTATTCGGGGCATCGCTCGGATTTGCGATCCGCACATCCCGTATCGCTATGCCCTTGGAGAAGACGGGATGGATCGTCCAGAACGGCGAATCCACGAACGTCACGCCGCATATCGATGCATTGGAGCTCCTGAGCATCTGGAGAAGAGGAGGCCTGAGGAACTGCGATTCCCTGCCTCCTCCGCCCGACGGCTGATCCGAATATGAGCCGTTGAGCGCTGCAAGCTCCTTCTCTATGTCGATTTCCGGGCCATGGGAGCGATCCCTGTGGTACCATGCCCGCTCCCACCACGGCCTTCCCGATCCATTGATCCGGCCCTTGCCGCAGATGCATACATGATCTGCATCCTTGATCAGGATGCACGGGTGCATCGCGAAGCACATGATGCCCTCCCACCTTGTCTCGATGGGGCGGTAAAGGGAGAAGTCCGGGATGAACCTGAGCTCGGCATCCTCTGCGATCTCAAGCACCGCTCCGGATGGGATCTCGATCGGTCCGGAGGAGAACACACCCCCGCTGAGCACGGCATGGCCATGCTCCTTCAGCAGCTCCATCAACGCCTTCGACACATCCCTTCCGTCGGGAACGATCCCATAGTCTTCGCACTTCATGCGCATATTCTCGCATCGATTGGAGTGGAATGATACATCTTTCGACGCCTCGATGGACGATCATGCCGGAATCTACAGCCCAAGATCCCGGATGAGCTCCTGCGGATACTCCGGGATGGCTCCATGCTTCTGCACGACGTAATCCGCAAGAAGGCTCGCCTTCGAAAGGGCCTCCTCCGGCTTCGCCCCGCTATGGAGGAAATGCAGGAAACCCGCGGAAAGGCTGTCTCCTGCGCCAACGGTATCCACAGCCTTGGCATTCCCTGCAGGGGCATGGAATCCTCCATTCCTGGAAATGAGATGCGATCCATCCTTGCCGCATGTGAGGATGATGAAGCGCAGCCTAGGATATTCCGCCAGGAGATGATCGATAGCCTTCCCCTCCGCGATTCCCATCAACGACGACATGAATCCCAGCTCATCGTCATTCATCTTCAGGATCGTGGCCCTTCCGATGCTGCTGAGTATGATCTTCTCGGTATGGAAGCCGAGGCGGAGATTCAGATCGAGGAAGACCTCATCCGCCACGACGTTGTCGAGAAGCCATTCCAGCGTCGTTCGGGACAAAGGCGAACGCTGGGCAAGCGTCCCGAAGACGAATGCATCGAAATGCTCCTTCGAGATCGTGCGCTTCTGGTCATCGGAAAGCGCGATGCGATCCCATGCGCAGCCATCATTGAATGAATAGGAGGGTATGCCATCCGAAAGCTTCACGAATGCCTTGCCGGTCTCGGCATCGACGACGGATGCATATCTGGCATCGATGCCAAGCTCCTCCATCGCCGACAGGGCCATGGATCCAAGGGGATCGCGCCCAACCGCCGTAACGATCGCGCCATGTCCTCCGAGGCGGGAGATATGCCCCAGCACATTGAGCGGCGCGCCTCCCAGGGTGCAGGAATCCTCGGAGATGTCGAAAAGCACCTCCCCGAACGAAAGAACCTTCATTGCAGACTCCTTATCGCGATATCGGCATAAGCCGTCTTCTGCGGCGTCCGCGCCTCAAGCTTAAGATCCTCGGAAGATGGATACACCATGAATGAGGCGCATCTCTCGCCGCCATCGATGAACACCTCGAGCGCGCAATGATCGAAGAACACGGAGAGGCTATGCTCCGCATGGCGGGAAATGGGGATGACGCAAGGCCCCCTGCCCCTGCACATTATCGTGGCATATCCCCTTTCCGGATTGAGATCCATCGAGACCAGCAAGCCCGAGGAATCGACAAGAGCCAGCATGAGATCGCTGCTCTGCATCCTGCTTTCGGAATAACGCACCTCAATGCTCCAGCAGCCATCGGGGAGACCAACCCTATGGGCATCCGGCGAAAGCTCGAGGGTGCGGCTGAACCAACCGTCCCTGAACCGTTCTGTGGCTTCCTTGGCCGGATGCATCCTCAGCGAACCATCGACAAGCGAGAATTCCCGGGGCATCGTCAGGCATCCGCACCAATCATCATCCGGGCCCTTGCTGAAACCTGCGAACGTGGACATCCACTCCCACTCATTCATCCATGCGAATGAGATGCGCCTTCCGTCAGGAGACTCGAAGCTCTGCGCCGCATAATGCTCGTAGCCATAATCCGCGGGCATGTATCCCTGCTCGATGAATCGACCGGAATCGGCATCGAAATCCCCGATGAGCACCAGCGACCTGATCCCCTCCGGATGGTGCTCCGGCGATCCGGTGAGGATCCACTTCCCGCCGAGCCTGAAAAGGTCGGGGCATTCCATCAGCGTGCCGTGGCGATGCTCGCCCCTGAAGAGCACGGATCTGAAATCCCAGTCCACCAGGTCCTCCGAGGCGAATAGGAAGACGGCGGCGTCGCCGTCGATCGAGCATCCAGTGACCATGAAGTATGCACCGTCATAGCAAAATACCTTGGGATCCCTGAAATGATCCGACGATCCAGGGGGCAATTCGGATATGATCGGATTATCCGGATGCTTCTCGAAGTGGATCCCATCATCGGAGAATGCCATGTTCTGGGTCTGGATGGTCCGTCCATCCCTGATGACCGATCCCGTATAGAAGAGGTACAGCCTGCCATCCTTCTCGATGGCGCTGCCTGAGAAGCATCCGCCCTTCTCATCCAGCTCATACTCCTCGCTGGGGGTCAGGGCGATCGGAAGCACCTGCCAATCGATCATATCGCGGCTCACCGCATGCCCCCAGTGCATCATCCCCCATCTGGTGGAATATGGGTTGAACTGGAAGAAGAGATGATACATGCCCTTGAAGTGGATCAATCCATTCGGATCGTTGATCCATCCCCTCTCGGGAGAGAAGTGAAGATCCGGTCTGCAGTTCATGCTCACTCCTTGACCGCGCCGGCGGTCATTCCGCTTATTATCCTGCGCTGGAAGATCGCGTAGAAGATCAGCTCGGGTATGATCATCATTATGCTTGCCGCTATGATGGCGCCATAATCCATGGAATACTGGCCTCGGAACATAGATGTCATAAGCGAAAGGGTATACTTCCTCGAATCCGAGAGGAACGTCGAGGCGAACGGGAACTCATTGAAGATGTATATCGCATTGAAGAGCACGACCGTCACGAACGTGGGCTTCATCACCGGTGCCACGATGCGGAACATCGTCTGCGCGGTATTGCAGCCATCGATCGTCGCGGCTTCTTCCAGCTCCAGGGGGAATTCCCGCAGGAATCCCACGAAAAGCAGCGTATTGAATGAGATGTTGATCGCAATATACGGAAGGATCAGTCCTATGAACGTCCCTAGGATATGCAGCTTCACATTGATCCTGTAGATCGGGAAGAGGAGGATGTAGACAGGAACCGCAAGCCCTATGATCAGGAATAGGAAGAGCTTATCGGGAAGGCTCTTGATGCGGAATGAGAGCCTGGCGATGGCATATGAGCTCATGAACGTGATCAGCACGCCCGCTGCTGTCGAAGCGGCGGCAAGCATGATCGTATTGGCATACATCCTGCCGATGTCCAGGACATCCAGCGCCTTGCGGTAGTTGAAGAAGTCGAATGAGGCGGGAAGCCCCATCGGATCGTTCACGATCTGGCTGTTGTCCTTGAAGGACAGCAGTATGGTCCAGATGAAGGGGATCACGGCAAGGACGGTGATCAAGACGACGAGGGCACCGAACATGATCCCGGAAATGCGTCTGCGCTTCATGCTGCAGCCTCCTTTCCCCTGTTCCTGGAGATCCTCAGATAGAAGAACGAGACGCACATGGATATCACGAGGATGAAGACGGCGATGGCCATGCCATAGCCATAGCGCGATGATGTGAAGACAACGTAGTACATGTACGACACCAAGGTATCGGAGAGATGATTGGGCCCGCCGCCTGTAAGCTGGACAACCAGCTCATAGATCTTGAACACGCCCGTTATGATCAGGATGACATTCATGATGATCGTCTCCTTCAGCAGCGGAATCGTGATCAGGAATACGGAACGGGAGCGCGAGCAGCCATCGATCGAGGCAGCTTCATACAGATCGCCCGGAATCGTCTTTATGCCGGCAAGGAAGATGGTGGCATGGAATCCCAGGAGCTGCCAGAAGAATACCATCGAGACAGCCACGGGCGTCCATTTCGTTCCGCCTATCCACTCGATGCACAGCGATTCCAGCCCAAGCTTCCTGAGCACGGAATTGATCAGTCCATACTCGGGATTGAGGATGAATCCCCATATGAGCCCGACGATTATCGGTGCGATGACATACGGCGCGAATATCATCGCCTTCGACAGCGTGTTGCCAGGGAAGTCCTCATTGAGGACGAGGGCGACGATGAACGATCCGACGAGGAGGCCGACTCCGGAAAGCCCCATGATGATCATCGTATTCTTCAGCGACACGAGGAACAGACGATCCTCCGCAAGCTTCATGTAGTTGTCCGCTCCGGAGAAGACGGCTTTGCCTATGCCGGAGAAATCCGTGAAGCTGTATCTGACTGCTATGAACAGCGGCATGACGAGGAAGACGATGTACATGATCATCGTCGGCGCAAGCAGTATGATCTTTGTCCTTGATGGGCATCTGAGCTGGTTCATGATCCCGATTCTCCATTGCAGGGCCGCAATGGGCCCTGCATATCGCGATGGCTAGCGTTCGAGCGCCATTGCATCCTCTACAACCTGGCAGGCCTGCTCAGGCGTATATATTCCATTGATGACGCCGAAGATGGCATCGAACAGCGTGTTTCCGACATTCGTCGAAAGGCTGCTGAACGGCTCCTTCGTGCTCGCCCAGTCATCGTTGAGCTTCTTGATCATCTCGCTGAGCACGGGGTGCTGCGATTCATCGATCTGGCCATTGTACCTTGATGTCGGCAGTGCGAACGTCTCCTCGGCGATGATCTTCGTTCCCGGCTCACCATAGTAGTATGAGAAGAAGCGCATGATCGCATCGAGCTTCGAAGGATCCTTGGCAGCCTTCTCGGAGATGCAGTAGACGCCTCCGGAGGTCTTGATGGCTATCCTCTGGTCACCAACTCCATCTGTGAACGTCGGGCCCCAGAAGAATCCCATCTCATGCGCGATCGGGCTTGCCTCGAATGCTGCAATATCCCAGGCTCCGCTGTTGAATATCGCGGCATTTCCAGCAAGGAAGACCTCCTTTGCCTCGAAGTAGTCCTGCGTGGCCACATTGGTGCTGAATGCGTGGTGGTCGCGCATCGTCGCAACCTTCTCGAAGAAGTGGATGAAGTCATCGTTCACCCATGAGAGCTCTCCGCTCTCGAGAGCAGGAAGCTTCTCGAAGAACCCATATCTCGTAAGCATGGACTGGAACGCCCAGACACTGTAGTTCGATCTTGCGCCGATGGCGATCGGAGTGATGCCTGCAGCGTGGATGGAATCGATCACGGAGATGAATTCATCGAAGGTCTCGGGCTCGGACAGCCCAAGCTCATCGAACATCGTCTTATTGTAGAAGAAGCCGACCATCATGATCTCCGAAGGCAGTCCATAGTCGCGGCCATCGACGGTGCAGGAATGCACGAGACCGGGAAGGAGGGAATCGTTTATCCCATATGCTTCGAGATCATCCGTCATGTCATGAAGGTATCCGGCAGCGGCCATCTCCTTTGCGATCGGCTGCTCAAGCCAGATGATGTCAGGAAGCGAATCGTTCTGGGCAGCAAGCCTCATCTTTGTGAGATGCTCCGAGACCTCGGATCCGCTGACCTGGATATCCACGTCCGGGTTCTCAGCGAGGAAGCCGGAGATGATCTTCGCCACATGCGGCGACTGCGTTTCGATATTGGCGACATGCTCGCCAATCGTGATCGTCACCCTGCCGTCGCTGGAGGATTCGGAAGAACCCGTCGCAAGCAAAGCGAATGAAGCAAGCATGACGATTAGGATCGAAGCCAATTTCTTCATGATATATCTCCTTTTATTTCAGTTCCATTCCATCTAGCGAACCGTGGAGCACCTCAACGCTCCTCTCGATCCGCTCGCCGTCCTTCCTCTGGCGGTATACACCCCACGCATTCCCGGCGACGAAGAAGCACGAGAAGTCCTCGGCATCGATCTTCGGGTCGAAGGAGAAGGAGCCTTCATGCGCATCCTGCCTGAATCCGGTGAGCGCGTTGTACACGCCCCAGCTTGCCATCGCCCTGGCATAATGGTGGCCGGATTCCACCTCGCTGAACGGGTTGCGCTTATATCCGTCGTAGCGGTCGCGGATGGCGTGGACCATCGTCAGGCCCTCGTCGAGATAGCCGCAGTAGATGAGCGTTGCCGCCACCTGATACTCGATACCCGTCCAGACCTCCCCGGCATATGAGAGCGGGAACTTGGGTCGGCCTCCTCGGGGCCATGTGGCGGTCACGAGCCCTTGCTCATCATTGAGCGCATATGCCCTATGCACGTTCTCGGCATCGAAGAACTGCGTGCGGAAATTGAAGTCGAAGACGGACTTGATGGCCTTCTTCACGTGCTCTTCCGGAAGGATGAATCCGAATCCGGCCATGAAGTAGAGGAACTGTCCGAAGAGCTGGTCCGAGAGGCAGCCCTCGCCATACTGGTAGCGGTACTTCTCGAGATCGTCCCCTGCCAGCTGCTGGTAGTACTCACCGTTGAATAGCATCGCATCGGTCCTCTTCCTGCCCTTCTCGAAGCCATCCTGGTAATAGGCGGCCCGTTCTTCATCCCCAAGCACCTTCGCGGCCTCGGCACAGCAGCTGAGGGCGGCGAGGAATATGATCTGCGTCATCGGATTCGGACCGTAGAACTCGATGTCGTATGTGGTGTTCTGCTGGCCATCGAGCACGAAGTCCCCATCCTTGTCCCAGTAGGAGATCGCATAGTCGATCGACTTCACGACGCTCGGCCAGAGCGAGCGCAGATACTCGATGTCGCCGGTGTTCCTGAAATCCCTGAACCATCCGATGATGGCTCCCAGCTGGCCATCGCAGGCCGGGACCATCTCATACGGCTCCTGCTCGAAGACGCTGAACATCCTCGTGTTCATGCGGCCATCAGGGTTCGTCTCCTTGAGGAACTCCACCCTCTTCATGGTCTTCTCTAGCTCTGGGAAGAGGAATGCAACCGTCTGCTCATAGTTCCACACGTGGGGAACGCTGCCGTATCCGCATCCGATGTAGTCCCTTATGCCTTCGAAGCCGCAGAAGGTGCCATCCTCGAGGCGGAAGCACAGCTGGCTCCTCATCGCCGTTATATTGGCCGTGACGGCATCCACGACATAATCCGGAAGCGTCGTCTCCTCGAACATGGCCTTCTCGAATGCACGGCTCTGCTCCTCGAGATACCCGAGATTATCGATGAGGTACCCAGCGGCTTCGAGCGCGTTGGCGAACTTCGTTGAATAGTAGTTGCGCGCGGTGCCATACTTTCCGTTCCTGAAGTTCTCATAGTCCTCATCGAACTCTATCCACGCCTTCACCCTGTTGGGGAAATACCAGGAGATGACGAATTCGAATACATGCTCCTCCCCCGGCATCAGACACCTGCATGCACCTACCGATCCAATCTTCTCCTTCCTGACGAGGAAGCTGAAGTTCTTATGGAACTCGGCGAATTCGCATCCTATCGTATCGGAGCGGGTCTCCATCTCCAGCCTGCCATCGGAGGAGAAGTCATCCCAGAAATCCTGGGCGCCATCGACCCACTGCCCGTCGAACCACTCCCTCTTGCACGTGTAGTCGGGATCCGTCGTCAGTATCGACATGTTCCCGTAGCGCAGATGATCCGGCGAGAGCGTATCCGGCTCGTAGTAGAGCCCATGGTAGGAGGAGGATTCCACGAAGCTGTTGTGCACGCTATCGGCCAGCTTCAGGTTCTCTATCACATCGTATCCCTCGAATCCGCAGGCATTGGCCATCGATCCGACGACGGATACATCCAAAGGCCTATCGGATCTGTTCCTCACGCGATAGCGGATGATGCAGGCAGGGATGCTCGAGGCATCGGCATCAAGGGGGACGAATGGCGTGAATGCCTCCATCTCAACATCCACAGGCACTCCGGAATCAAGCAGCTTCACATTGACGAAGGGCATGCGGCACGTCATCACCGAATCCTCGAAGCGGGGAAGGTTCATCACCTGGCTCTGCAGGTATCCATGGCTGCTCGTATATGGCGGGCGCCTGCGGGATTCGAGGACTCTGCAGATGGGCTTCTCCAGCGACTCGCCCGCTACGCGCATCGCGAAGAACGAGAACGGGAACTTGGTGTTCTTCCCAGGCCAATTGAAGATCTCCCAGTCCTTCAGCTCACCTCTGGCCCCCACCGATATGTTCCCGGTGCCGATTCCTCCAAGAAGGAACGCCACCTGATCGGCATCTGCTCCGTATACGAAGCGTCCGGAATCCTTCCTGTACAGGATTTCCCTTGGCATTGTCTTCTTCATCCTCGCCTCCATGTTGTTCGAACTATTAGTAGAAATTCCGCAAGTCATTCGATTGTTTGACTACACACTACTCCCTCAAAATGGCTCTGTCAAATGATTTTTTTCCTTTTTCGTGCTGTATGTGCAACATAACCCTATAGTATTGTAAGAATCGACAACTTGTTCGAACAATGCTTGACTTCAGGAACCACTGCGGATACGATGCTTCTCATCGGAGAATATATGACGAAAGCTGTTCCAAAATACGAAGCATTGCGCAGCAGAATCGCTTCCGACATCAGGGAAGGGATATACAAGACCAATGACAGGATACCTTCGGACACGGAGCTGATGGCTTCATTCTCCGTGAGCAAAAGCACAGTGACGCAGGCCCTGAAGAGCCTTGAGGCCGCTGGCTACGTAACAAGGAAGCAGGGAAAGGGAACGTTCGTCCTGGAGCGCCCCGAGAGGGAATCCATACGCATGATGGTGTGCCCCAGCAATGATATGGAAGCCTCGTTCTGGCAGGACTTCTGCTCCAGATACAACCGCTCATCCGAGGGACCGCATCTAGCGATCGAGTTCATCAGCAATGAGCTGGTGCCACTGAGGGATACGCTCACGAAGGCCTTCGCAGGCGGAGAGGCGCCCGACATAATCTCGATAGATGGCCCC
>CALXXR010000011.1 GCA_944392735.1 uncultured Spirochaetaceae bacterium
GGATCATCATTGTTCTCCGGTGGCTATGGAACAGAAGCAAGCCCCTATCTGATCTCGAATGCAGATGATCTTGAGGAGCTTAGAAACTATGTTTCGGACGGAAAGACGACAACGGATTCGCATTTCCATCTCACAAATGACATTGCGCTGACAGGAGATTGGACACCGATTGGAAAAGTTAACCGCGATGTGAGCTTGGAGACAGGAGCATTCAAGGGCATCTTCGATGGCGGCAATCATACTGTGTCTGGCTTATCCGTTGATATTGCTGGAGAAAACGACGTCGCATATGCATTCATCTCAGGAATCTACGGCGAAGAGACGGTTGTAAGGAACCTAGCCGTTACAGGTTCCGTGAAGCTTACGAATCCTGAGGCGAATGGCTCTCTTGTCGTTGGCTTTGTCGGAGGCGGGGCTTCTGTAGAGAACTGCACATCCGGTTCAGACGAGGCTGACGATGCATCAGCAGTCGTCTCTGCAACCGCTGGTGGTGTCGTATCAAGGATGTTTGGCCATGGTGAAGTCATAGGCTGCGTGAACTATGCGGATGTTACTGGCAGCTTCACTTCAGGTGATAAGGTTGGCGGCGTAATCTCCACCTCATACACGCCTGATGGAAAGGGCCTGATCATCATGGATTGCGTCAATTATGGCAATGTCTCAGGAGATAGGTATACAGGCGGTGTCGTTGGATTCACTGTCGGGAACACCATCTCAGGGTCCGATAACCATGGAGTGGTGAAGGGTGCGCTCAATATAGGCGGCGTAGTTGGCCAGCTTGGCGACCAGTCATCCTTAACCGAATCCGCTAATCATGGAAATGTATTTGCGGTAAAAGGCTCCGATGGTACTGGGATATCTGGTCTCGGTGGAGTAGTGGGATATGCACTTGGCGATGATGTCTCTATCTCTATGTGCGAGAATCGCGCGTCGATTGCCGTTGAATCATCTGGAGATCATGCACCGGAAGCATCTGCAAGGATTTCCTCCATTGGCGGAATCCTTGGGAAGTCCGAGGCGACCAGCGCTGCGGTTTCGGATTGCACCAATTTCTCCGAGGGTTCGATAACCATACCTGACAACAACAATCCCGGAACGAACACAAGCTCTGGAACGATCGGTGGCATTGTCGGCAGCATGACATCCGGAAGAATCGAGAGAAGCTATAACCATGCGGATCTCAATGGTGCTGCATATGTGGCAGGTATAATCGGATCTGGGACTGAGATTGATATCATCAGCTGCGAGAACTATGGAGATGTACAATCCGTCAGAAGCTACAACGGTGGAATCACAGCGCATATTGCGAATGGCATAATCTCGGATTGTCTGAACATCGGAAGCGTTATTGTGACAGATGAAGGAAGCCAAGGCGTAGCAGGTGGAATAATGGGCTCCTATGACGGAACGAGGAAAGTGGAGATCATACGCTGCGTAAATGGCAGTGAGGATGATGAAAATGCTGGCGAGATCAAGGCATCATTCCATACTGGAGGAATCGTCGGAGGATCCGTCCATTCGGGTTCCACGATCGTGGACTCCACCAACTATGGCAAGGTCACTGGAAACCACTTCACTGGCGGCATCGCTGGAGAAGTCGGATATGGTTCAAAGCTCACCAATGTGAAGAATCATGGCGAAGTCATCGCCTCCGATCTTGGGCAGAACTTCAATTCCATCGGCGGCATAGTGGGTAGGATCTACATGTCGAAGGATTATCCCGAAGCAGCTTCGATTTCCGATGCTGTCAATACTGGCGATGTGACTGTGGATTCTTCTGCTGATAATGGTATGAGCGTTGGCGGAATCATAGGCTCTGCTTACAATCATGCTTCCATAGCCAAGGCTGAATCTTCTGGGAAAATTTCCGATTCCCCGGAACAGAACAACAAGATAGGCGGAATCGTCGGCAGTGTTGGCTATGATGATTTCACGTCGAAGAGCATTGAATTCACGGAATGCACATTCTCCGGAACGATTCCTGAAAGAGCGAAGACGATCATCGGGAGCATCGGATCAGCTCACCAGGAGTACACTGCTTTCAAGAACTGCAATTCTTCCACAGCAGGAGAAACAGGTCTCTGGAATTGAGCCTGCATTTGGCAGAAGGAATGGGCACCCGCAAGGATGCCCATTCCGCTTTTCTGAAGCTAGCTGATTCGCTCTTTTGCCGCTGGAGGATTAAGTTCACCACTCTTCCTGTGCTTTCGAAGGCAGTTGCAGGATATGCTCGCAATCTGGCCTTAAGCTCATGGCCCAAGCACACCGATGGGGATGACGAATATGCCATCCTCCCTGCGATAGGCATATCTGCCGCCAGTGATGACGATCATGAGATCGGGCTCCCTCAAGGGAACCTGCCTCTCCTTCTCGTTTGCCTTCCTTATCAGATCGCGGATCTTCTTCAGATGGTCTGCTCCCTGCTCTATCTGATGGCTCCAGAGCTTGCATTCGATCAAGGCGAATCGCCCATCTTCAAGATGCAGCGTGAAATCGGCTTCCAGCCCGTATCGATCCCTGTAATATGAGAGGCTTCCATCGATAGGGGAGGCATATACCCTCAGATCCCTGGCAACAAGGCATTCGAACATGAATCCGAATGTCCTCATGTCAGCCAGCAGGGCATCCGGTCCGATGCCAAGAGCTGCGGCGGCAATGGATGGGTCGACGAATTCCCTCTTCGCTCCGCTTCGTATCGCTGTCTTCGAGCGTATTGCCGGGCACCATGCAGGAACATCCTCTATGACGAAGAGCTTCTCCAATGCCGCGAGGTATTCTCCAAGCGATTTCGCCGATCCGACAGCGGGCCGGCTATCGAGATCGGCCAGTATTGAGGCGAATGTTGCAGGCTCTGATATGTTCCTTGCATATGATCTTAGAAGAAGGCGCGTGCTTGCTGCATCGCGCTTGATTCCATCGACTGTGCTGATCTCCGCATTGCAGATTCCCGAAAGGTAATCCATTGCGATATACAGCTTCGATCTGTCGGTCTTCAGGGAGAGGGAGTAGGGCCATCCACCACGGCATATTGCGAAAGCCAACCCATCGATGGTCAGATCGCTTTCTGCCGATTCGATCTCCATGCTCGGATCATCGAAGAGCCTCCGGATGGAAATCCTACCGGTTGATTCTCCTGATTCAGCAAGGCTCATCGGATACATCTTCAGCTTGGTGACGCGGCCGATGCCTGAATGCTTGAGCTTGTCCTCCGGTACGGAATTCGATCCGGTGATGATGAAAAGGCCCGGAGTGCGCCGCCTGTCCGCTTCGCTCCTGATGGCATCGCGAATATTGGGGACAAGCTGCCATTCATCGATCAAGCGCGGATTGTCTCCTGCAAGCAGCGCTGCAGGATGTGAATTTGCCATCTCCAGGAAACCTGGATCGTCATCGATTCGCTCCTGAAGCTTGAGTACGCTTCTGGCCTTCATCTCTGCCGTTGTCGTCTTGCCGCACCACTTCGGACCTTCGATCTGCACCGCTCCAAAGGTCTCCAGCCTGAAATCAAGCTCATCGTCGGCCACTCGCCTGATGTAACCATCCATGAGCTGAGTATAATGCAAATCACAAAAATAGGAAATTAATTTCCACAATTTGTGGAAGTTGATTTCTAAGATTTGTGATTACGTCTTCCTTCTGATTGGAAATCCTCCCTGTCAGATCACAGCATTATAGAGAGGATGTAGTCATCCATGATGGCAGAAGATAGGATCGGAGACTGCATGCAGGCAGTCCCCGATATCGATCAGCCTCCGAGGTAGGCCTTTCTCAC
>CALXXR010000012.1 GCA_944392735.1 uncultured Spirochaetaceae bacterium
ATCGCGAGATCCGCCCCCGTTCCCGTGAGATTTCGTACGAAAAGCTCTCCAAGTGGGATGAAGAGCCACGACAGCATGAGACCGAGCACGATGCCAGAGGAGATGATGATGAGGAACGAGAGCATGAATACAGCTCCCGCCCTCCTCCGCCCCAGCCCCAGGGCGATGAGCTCCGCGCGCTCTCCGACGCGGGCGGAGAAGAAGCTCTTCACGCTCTGCTTGGTCGAGACGATGATGATCAGGAAAAGAAGAGAGAGCACAACATGCATCATGATCCTCTCGGCAGCGAATGCCGAATAGAGCCCCGCCTCGCTCTCCTTCCAGCTTCTTCCGCTGTAGCCTTCCTTCCTGAGAAACTCGATATCATCGCCATCAACGCCCTTGATCGCCGTATAGAGCGGCACGGAACCATCGGCTGAATCGAGGGACATGAAGAGCGTGGATGAGTCGAACGATCGTCCAAGCGCCGTGTGGAAGGCCCCCGTCAACGGGTATTCCACGCTTTTCGGCAGCATCGCGCCGCTGCGGCCGCGCTGCATGGTCGCTATGGTCATCGTCCCATCCGAGCGCGCGAATGCCGAGTATGATGCGGCGATTCCCTCAAGGCTTCCCTCGAGCTCGAGTCCGCCGTCATAGTCCGGCCCGATATAGCGGATGCGATAGACGCTGCCATCCCCGACGGCACTGCCCTCGCCATAGACGAAGACCGATGCTCCCGGGTAGCGGGCCCTCATCTCATCCGCCACGTCCCCATCGAGCACGATATCGAAGGAGCTGACATCCCTGATGCGTTCGAAGCGTCCCTGCTGCAGATGATCCATCACCGATACCGTCACCATAAGCACGGCAAGCGAGAGTGCCGTGGCGAGCGCTATCCTGAGAGCCCTCATGCGATGATGGGCGGTCCTGGAGAAGCTGTAGCGTAGGGAGAGGTAGGCAATCACAGGTGGCGGATCTCCTTCACCCTCACGCCATCGCCTTCGAAGAGGATGCTGTACTCAGGCTTTCCATCCCTGTATCTGATCTCCTCGATTCCGCCATCGGCCCTGTGATGGCGCTCCTTGATCATGATGCCATCCGAGAGCTCCTCGGTGGAGGATATGCGGCCATCTTTATAGTGGATGCGATTCTCGGACGATCCCTCAGTCCTCGTCTCGAGGACGAGCTCGCCATCCTCATCGTATCCATACGAGACCACCGAGCCGCCCTCATCCACGCGCTCGAGGCGTCCATCAGGGGAGTAGATGCTGATGCGCTCGGAGCCATCGGGAAGGATCTGCGTCTCCTTCCAGCTGCCATCCTCCTCAACCTCATAGCTCGCCTCCTCCATAGAGGCATCGGAGCGAGTCACTCGTCCGTCCCCATGATAGGTGAGGCGGACGGAACCACCGTCCAGCTGATAGAGGTAGAAATCCGGGGAGATGTATGCGTCATATGTTCCGGAGAATCCTGAAAGCGCTCCGGAGGGAGTGTCCAGATAGATGATCCTGCGCTCCAGGACGCCATCGACGGACACCGACATGGATGAAAGCCTTCCATCATCGTAGAAGTAGGTGTGGATCTCCTCATGCTCCGGCGTGGAGAGCGTCCAGGACGAGCGGCTCCCATCCTCGTTCAGACGGACGATCTCCCTCTCGTCGCCGCTTTCGACCGTATACCCGCCATCATCCTCGATGCGCGTCCTGATGACCTCACCATCGAGGTATATCCTGGTCGCTGTGCCATCCCTCTCCCCTTCGTATCCCTCTCCTGTGAGCGCTTCCACGGCACCAAGGTCCTGTCCTAGGGCATTGGATAGGAATGCCTCAGAGAAGCAGGGGCTGGCGACGAGAAGCAGGATCGATGGAAGGAGGAGGCGCCTCATCATTCCAGACCCATCAGCGATGAGAGGAACTCATCCTTGTCGAATGGCCTTATGTCATCATAGTGCTCTCCGACGCAGACGAAGAGGACGGGCAGGCCGAGCGTGCGTCCGATCTGTATGAGCGCACCGCCCTTGGCTGCGGAGTCGTACTTGGTGAGGATGATGCCGTCCAGCTTCACGGCCTGGTTGAAGAGCATCGCCTGGGATACTCCGTTCTGGCCCGTGGTGGAATCGATGACGAGGAACTTCCTGTAGCAGTCCTCGCCCACTCCCTTGGCCTTGATGACCTTGTCCATCTTCTGGAGCTCCTTCATCAGGTTCTCCTTGTTGTGCATGCGCCCTGCCGTATCGGCGAGGATCAAGTCATCGCCATGGGCCTCCGCCGATGTGATCGCATCGTAGATGACCGCCCCTGGATCAGAGCCCATCTGCTGCTTGACGATCCTCATCCCCAGCCTCTCGGCATGGATGTCGAGCTGATCGACGGCAGCGGCGCGGAACGTGTCGCCAGCGGCAAGCAGCACGCTGTAGCCCTCGTCAGTATAGCGCTTCGCCATCTTCGCTATCGTCGTCGTCTTCCCGACGCCGTTGACGCCGAGGATCATATAGACGCTGAGCCTGCCCTTCTGCGGCTTCTCGGTATAGGCATTGATGTACTGGGAGAGGATCTCCTTCATCCGCTTCTGCAGCTCCGAAGCCTCCGTGATCTTCTCGCGCCTTGCCGTCTCGCGCAGCTCTGTGACGATCTCATCGGTGAGCCGTGCTCCGAGGTCGCCCTCTATGAGCGTATCCTCGAGCTCCTCGAAGAACTCCTCGTCTATCTTCCTGCCCCCGAAGAGGCTCTTGAGCTTATCTCCGAATTTCCTGAAGAACATGATCCCTCCTAGATTCCGAGGCGTGCCGCCTGATAGTAATCGAACATGGAGTCGAAGAGCGCGACGAGCTCCACGAAGCTGAAGCCTGCGAAGAGCGTCGTGACGGGGGAAGTCCCCGCGTCCGGCCAGATGCCTTCGATCGACTGGGCTGCGACATAGCCTCCGAATGATATGATAGTCGAAAGCAGGTTCGTGTAGAACCTGTCCTTCGCCCTCTTCACGATATCCTCATCTTCCATCCACTGCGGACGGAGCTGGATGTCCAGCCTGTCCATCGGGAGCCTGGACTGGACGAGCGTCGGCATGAAGCCCTCATGGGTGGCCGTCACCTGGAACGGCAGATCGGCCTCCAGCGCTAGATGCCCCGAGAGAGGCCGGCCCTGCAGATACACATCTGAATCGTAGGGGACGGTGGAGACGAAGAGCCTACCTGCGGGCAGATCCACAAGCTCCGGGGCCACGACGGTGCCCTCCTGTGCATCCACCATGACGGTGAGCGTCTCGTGCACGGGGGATGTGAAGCGGATCTCATGCTCGCCTCTGGGAAGCACTGCAGTGGACCTGATGAGCTGCAGCGGCTCGTCGTCGATAGAGATGGAGACGACGCTCGGGACCTCGATGCGGACGATGACGGAATCATCGCCCTTCAGACGCCCGAGCAGCATGGACAGCAGCGCATCGAACTCCGCGCTGTCGTCGTTGGAGATGTAGAGGTTCCTGTGGATCTCATCACCATCGATGAAGACCTCGCTCTCCGTCATCATCCCGTCCTCCCTGGCAGAGGCGGCTATGAGCATATCCAGATCCTCGCGAAGAGCGATGTATCGGAACGCCTCCTCGTCGCCTGAGGAGAGGAAGCTGATCTCATCGTCCGAAAGCGATGGTGCGACGACTTCAAGGACAAGAGGCTCATCCTCCTCCTGCATCTCCTCATCAGAGGCTTCCGAGAGCGCTTCGATGCGGTCGAAGGACTCGGACTGCCTGAGCGATGAGAGCTCAGCCTCTGCGGCAAGCTGCGCCTTGCGCTCCTCCCTATCCCTATGCGCTTCGATCGCCTGTGGCGAGTCGACCTCACCGGAGAGCACCGTGAGCACGTCCGATAAAAGCGAGGAGTAAGCCGTGTCGCTGCTCACCGCCGCGACGCGGAACGCTGCCGCCTCCAGCGATGGAGGCAGCAGGAGCAGGAGAGAGAGGATGGCGAGGCTAAGCCTCTTTCTGGAAATGAAGGTAGCTTTCGATGAACTCATCGATCTCGCCATCCATTACAGCGCTGATGTTTCCCGTCTGGCACCCTGTGCGGTGGTCCTTGACGAGCGTATATGGCTGGAAGACATAGCTTCTGATCTGATTGCCCCAGGAGATGTCCTTCTTGGCGATGGCATCCTTCTGGTGCTCCTCCTCGAGCTTCTTCTGATAGTACTCGTAGAGGCGCGAGCGCAGCATCTTGAAGGCCACGTCCTTGTTCATGAACTGGCTCCTCTCGTTCTGGCACTGGACGACGATGCCCGTTGCGTAGTGCGTGATCCTGACGGCGCTGTCCGTCTTGTTGACGTGCTGTCCGCCGGCACCGCCTGCGCGGTAGGTATCGAGCCTGTAGTCCTCCGGCTTGAGCTCGATCTCGATATCATCATCGACCTCTGGAGAGGCATAGACGGAGGCGAACGACGTATGCCTGCGCTTTGCAGCATCGAATGGGGATATCCTGACGAGGCGATGCACGCCAGCCTCCCCCTTGAGGTAGCCGAATGCATATGCTCCGGAGATCTTGAGCTCGACGCTCTTGATGCCGCCCTCGTCCTCCTGGAGGTCGAGCACTTCGCACTTGAAGCCATGGCGCTCCGCCCAGCGGGTGTACATGCGCATCAGCATCTGCGTCCAGTCCGAGGCCTCGTTTCCGCCGGCTCCGGCATGGACGGAAAGAAAGACGTTGTTCTTGTCGTTCTTGCCATCCAGAAGCGTATTGAGCCTCAGCGGCTTGAACTTCTCGTCGAGCTTGTCGATCTGCCCCTCGAGCTCAAGGCGAAGCGACTCATCGTCCTCTCCCTGATAGAGCTCGATCAGCTCCTCGGTCTCCTCGATCTCGCCGATGAGCTCCTTCCAGGGGTAGTAGCTGTCCTTGAGCATGTTGAGGTTCTGGAATGTCTTCTCCGCCTTCTCCGGATCGTTCCAGAAATCAGGGGCGGCGGTCTCGGCCTCTATGGCCTTTATCTTCTCTTCAGTCCCAGCCTCTTCAAAGACGCCTCCATACAGTATAGGCTTC
>CALXXR010000013.1 GCA_944392735.1 uncultured Spirochaetaceae bacterium
AATCCCTATGAGATTTCCACGGCAGAGCAGCTGATCGATCTTCCAAATCTTGCCCTGACAGAAGGAACAACATACGTAGAGATTGTCAACGATATTCAGCTTCCTTCAGATGCAACCATAGGAGCTATCGATGATTTCCACATCGAAGGTGCAGGGAATGGAATCCGGCTCTCTTTCATAACAAGCGCTAGCGGTAAGAATGCCGTTTATCTATTTACAAAAGCTACAGATACAACCTTAAGAAACATAATATACGAAATATATGAACCCAAAATCCTCTTTTCTGATGTATATGGGACAATGGTGCTGGACAAGATAACGGCAGAAGGAAGCATTACATTCAATAACAATAATATCTCTGCATTCATCAGCTATACGAATTGGGGAAGCACAGCTCCATGTACAGTAACCTTCCGTGAATGCGTCAATAGCGTCGATTTCACTGATATGGGAAACAATTATGGAGCACCGTTCGTTGCATTCAGCAGTGGGGACACGGATTTCGTTTTCGATAGTTGCAGAAATGAAGGAAATCTCTTCTATGGTAATTGGGCAAGCATCCTAATAGGCAATGCAAATCCAGGACAAGGCTTCCCTAAATCCGTAGAAATCAAGAACAGCTTCGTCAATACAGGTACTATTTCGAGCTTTGGAACAATTGCATTCTGTTCACACAACAAGGATACTGATGAAAAGGTAATAGGCAGAAAACTAGTTCAAGGCTTTGATGAGAATGTCATGCACCTCGAGAATGCCGGCATGACCCTCTCCGCCACAGAAAATGGCAGTTGGAAGATAACGGTTGATGCAGGACTCTCTGAAAAGATTGCAAAGGTTGAGCTTTTCGGGCATCTGTACATTTCGATTCAGGATTCAACTGGAAAGGAAGTGATGCATTATGCACATTACAACTTCCCGATTGCCACAGCGGCATCCGAGAGCGATTTCGTGTTCACGAAGCCGAAATCATTCAAGGTCATAGGCTCAAAGAACTACACTGGACCTGCTGCAGAAACAAACACCATCGTAGAGCAGAATGGACAGAAGTATTGGTTCGTTGATTCACCGTACGATGAATATGAGACAAGCGCTGGCCAGAACAGTACCGATGGAACTGCTGAATTCGCCAAGTACTACATCATCGGCTATGATGCGAACGGCAAAGCTGTAGCGAAGGTGTCGGATATAACCCTTCCGACTACGTAAGCAAACAATCCATCGAATTTGGCTGCGGAGAAATCTGCAGCCTTTTTCATCATATTTCAATATCCATGACCTTGATGAACCATGCCGATTGAGTTTATCCTCTCTGCGTTGACAAAGGCGTCAGGAAGCTGAGGCCGTTCTCTCTCCGGAATCCGGTGCTTTGAAGGGAATCAGCGATTCCCGGGGCCTTTCGCTCAAGAAGCGAGGTGATATGACCGGATACAGCAAGAAGGATGTCCTATCCTATGCCAAGGAGAACGACGTGCGTTTCGTGCGTCTTGCTTTCTGCGATATCTTCGGACAGCTGAAGAATGTCTCGATCTCTGCGAGCGAGCTGGAGCGCGCCTTCGAGGAAGGCATCAGGTTCGATGCATCCGCCATCAGGGGATTCCTGAACATCGAGGACTCCGATCTGCTGCTCTTCCCCGATCCCGAGACGCTTGCGGTGCTGCCATGGCGTCCGACGGACCATGGCCGCGTGACGAGGCTCTACTGCAGCATCAAGCATCCCGACATGACGCCATTCGAAGGGGACGCACGCTATCTCCTGAAGAACCTGGAGAAGCGCCTCGCAACCGAAAAGCTGCCGATGCTTGTCGGAACTGAATGCGAGTTCTACCTCTTCTCCCTCGACGATGATGGCAATCCAACCCTGAATCCGATGGACAGCGCGGGCTATCTGGACGTAGCCCCGATGGACAAGGGCGAGAACCTCCGGCGGGAGATATCCCTGATGCTGGAGGAGATGGGGATCTACATCGAGACCAGCCATCATGAGATGGGACCGGGACAGAACGAGATCGTCTTCAGGCCATCGACGATGCTGGCTGCTGCGGACGACATCATAACGTTCAAGTCCGCAGTGAAGATGCTTGCATACCGCTCCGGGCTCTATGCCTCATTCCTGCCGAAGCCGCTCTTCGATCAGTCTGGATCCGGATTCCACATAAGCCTTTCCTGCAGGAGCGGCGACGGATCGTTCGACAGCATCAAGGAGAGCATGGCGGCTGGCATACTCTCGCGCATCAGGGAGATCGCGGTATTCCTCAATCCGGTCGCGAATTCATACGACAGGCTCGGCACCTTCGAGGCGCCTTCATCGATCAGCTGGGGAACAGGCAACAGAGGCCTTCTTATAAGGATGCCAGAAGCGAAGAACGAGCACGCGAAGAGGCTCGAGGTGAGATCCGCCGACCCATCATGCAATCCATACCTTGCATTCCTTCTCCTTGCAAGCGCTGCGGAGGAAGGGATCAGACGCAGCATGAAGCTCTCATGCCTCGAAGAGGGCGGCAGGCTCCCGGAGAACCTCAAGGAAGCGGTCGAGGCAGCTGAGGGATCGGAATTCGTCAGAAGCATCCTTCCAGAGCATCTGGTGGAGTGCTTTCTTGAAGCGAAGAAGGCCGACTGGCACACGGCAGCGGAATCGGGATACCCGAAGGTCACTGCCCGCGACATGGAATTCCTGGTGACGTAATGAAGGTGCTGGCGGTTTCATCGACGGAGAAGAGCTTGGCGATGCTCAGGAGCCTCATCTCGGATGCAGGCGCCCTGCCGTCTCTCGCTTCCTCCGCCGCAGCTGCCAAGAGAAGGATACTGGACGAGGACTGGGATGCCATCATCATCAACCATCCGCTGATGGACGAGCCAGGAATCGAGCTTGCCCACATGGCAGCGACGGAGACGGATGCAGCTGTCATCATGCTGATGCGCTCCGATGCATCCTCATTATATGCTAAAAGGCTATCAGAAGATGGAATGATGGTTGTCGAAAAGCCGATCATGAGAGAGGCATTATGCTCAGCGCTGTCGCTCGTGCCGTATCTGCAGGCTATGAAGGCTGCGAACAGAAAGAGAATCAGGGAGATGGAGAAGCGGATCGAAGAGCTCCGGATCGTCGGCAAGGCCAAGTGCGAGCTGGCACGCAGGGATGGCATGGATGAGGATACCGCCCACAAGCTCATCGAGCATAGGGCGATGGACATGAGGGTGACGCTCAAGGATGCAGCCCTCTCCATCCTCAGGGAAATGGAATAGCGAGGTTTATATGGCAAAGCATATTTTCGTTACTGGCGGAGTCGTTTCAGGGCTCGGCAAGGGAATCACGGCAGCAAGCCTTGGACGGCTGCTGAAGGCACGCGGGCTCAAGGTTGCTGCGCAGAAGCTCGATCCATACATGAACGTGGATCCAGGGACGATGAATCCCCTGCAGCATGGAGAGGTGTTCGTGACGGATGACGGATCGGAGACCGATCTCGACCTCGGCCACTATGAGCGCTTCATCGATGAGGACCTCAACAGATGGTCGAACCTCACATCCGGCAAGGTGTTCTGGAATGTGCTGAACAAGGAACGCAACGGCGAATACCTGGGATCAACGGTCCAGATCATCCCGCATGTGACGGATGAGATCAGGAAATACATATACTCGCTTTCCGACATGACAGGCGCCGATGTCGTCATCACCGAGATAGGCGGCACGGTCGGGGACATCGAATCGCAGCCATTCCTGGAGGCGATAAGGCAGATTGCGCGCGAGAAGGGAAAGGAGGACTGCCTCTTCATACATGTGACGCTGGTCCCATACATCCGCTCATCCGGGGAGCACAAATCCAAGCCAACGCAGCACTCGGTCAAGGAGATGATGAATGCAGGCATATTCCCCGACATCATCGTCTGCAGGTCAGATGAGCCGATAGAGGAATCGGTGAAGGCGAAGATCGCCCTCTTCTGCAACGTCAAGAGGGACTGCGTCATCGAGAACAGCACCGTACCCATCCTCTACGAGGCCCCGCTCATGCTGCAATCCGAGGGTTTGGATTCCATCGTCTGCAGGGAGCTTGGGTTGGATGCGCCTCCTGCGGATATGTCGGAATGGAAGGAGATGCTCAGGAATGCCGAAGACAGCAGAAGAGGCGTGAGGATCGCCATCGTCGGCAAGTACATACAGCTGCACGATGCGTACCTCTCCGTCATCGAGGCGCTGAAGCACGCTGGCTGGACCCATGGCGCGCAGGTGGATATCGACTGGGTGGATGCAGAGGAATTGGATGGATCGACCGCACCATCCCTTCTTGGGGATGCTGCCGGAATCCTCGTTCCCGGAGGATTTGGCTCCAGGGGCATTCCGGGGAAGATCGAAGCCGCACGGTATGCAAGGGAGAATGGCATACCATATCTGGGGATCTGCCTGGGCATGCAGACGGCCGTCATCGAGTTCGCCCGCGACGTACTTGGATACGCCGATGCCTCCTCCTCCGAGTTCGACCCTGACACCACCCATCCCGTTATATCCCTGATGCCGGACCAGAAGGGGAACATACCGCTCGGAGGCACGATGAGGCTGGGATCGTATCCGTGCGTCATCGCAGAGGGAAGCCTAATGGAGAAGGCGTACGGAATGAAAAGCATCTCCGAGCGCCACAGGCACAGATACGAATTCACCAATGAGTACAGGACTCAGTTCGAGGAGAATGGGATGCGGATTGCAGGAACAAGCCCAGATGGACGCCTTGTTGAAGCTGTTGAGATACCAGGCCATCCGTTCTTCCTTGGAGTGCAGTTCCATCCGGAGTTCAAGTCCAGGCCCAATCGCCCCCATCCCTGCTTCGCCGCATTCATAGAGGCCGCTCTCAGGCCGCATCAGAGCGGGGAGAACACGATATGATGGTCTCCTGAAAGCATTGTCAGCGCCCTCCCCTCTCCGGAAGGTCCCTGCGTAGCGTGGATGGTATAGATCCTGCCATTGAGCACTCCAGTGAGCATGCCATCCATGCCAGAGGCCATCGATGCATTCCCATCGATGATGATCAGAATGCCTTCATCGCCTTCCCTCTCCACATCGATCGACGAGGGAGGAGGAAGGCCGAAGGCCTCTGAGAAGGCTGCCCTGCCGCTCCTATCCGTCGTCCATGAGGTGCCATCGAGCGCTATGACGGCATCCCTGATATCCTCTGCAGACGATAGCCCTGAACCGGTTTCGGCAAGACCGATGAACAGAATGGCGATGGAGGCCACGACAGCAGCGGACAAGACGATGGCGATGGCAAGGCGGAGCCGTGTGGACATAAGGCAATGTTCGCACAGCCGATCCTGGATGCAAGAGCCATTGAGCTGCATTGCTCCTACGCGGGAGCCTCGCAATTGCCTGCACTGCATTCGCCATGCTATAATCTTCGGAAAAGGAGATATGGTATGAAGCTCATTCTTTCGATAATCCAGACAGCTGATGAAACCGATACCGTGCAGGAGCTCAACAAGAAGGGATTCTTCGTAACTAAGCTCTCCACTACAGGCGGATTCCTGAAAGCAAAGAATACGACCCTCCTCATCGGAACGGATGACGAGAAGGTCGAGTCGGTCCTAGAGGTCCTCAAGAAATATGCGGGGCACAGGATGCAGCTCAGCCCTGTCTCTGGAGCGGATATGAGGATGTTCAATCCAGCAGGGGCCAACATGGTGGAGGTGCCTGCCGGAGGCTGCGTCGTCTTCGTTCTGGATATAGACAAGGCGCAGAAGTTCTGAGAAAGCGATCATTTCGATGCGGCAGCCATGGGAGGACCATGGCTGTCTCTTTCTGCCAGCACCTTCCATCGATGAGGGCCTGCATGGACCGAAAGCAATGCTCCCCCCGAGAACCCGAGGGGAGCAGAGGAAACAAAAGCGGTTTGCTGTTACTGCGCTTCCTTTACATCCGGATAGGCGATGATGATGTCGTTGATGATCCTATCGATGGCCTCATCGACCGTGATCTCTCCGACGATCGCCTGTGTCCAGTTGTCCCTGATCGTGTTGCCGTAGGAGGCACCCGGGTGGTTGACCTGGATCATCATATCCTCGTTAGGCGTGTTGCACGATGCTGCAAGCTCCTGCTGGAAGACTGCAAGCTCCTCGAGGGTGTAGTCGACGTCGAGCGACTTCATGCCTGAAAGGTAGTTCGCATCAGCAAGGTACTGCTTGTAGTTCTCGGGCTGGTAGAACCACTTCACGAACTCGATGGCTTCCTTCTCCTGGCCGGATCCATCGAAGACGCTGAGGAGGTTGCCGCCGATCATCGTAGCCTTCTCCTTGGCATACGGCATCAGGACAGGGGCCCACTCGAAGCCGGTGATGTTCTCGGCGAAGTCCGTAAGGCTCCAGTTGCCGCCGATGTGTGCAGCTACGCGGCCTGACTTGAATGTGTTGGCTGCTGTATCGATGCCGACGATATCGGTATATGTTGCGACGCCTTCCTTGACGAGGTTGATGAAGTACTCCATTCCCTCCCTTGTCTCAGGAGAATCGAATACAAGCGTATACGGATCGTCTGCTGGGGTGATCCTTGAGCCGAACTGATAGAGAAGCGTCTGCATCCTCTGCTGTGAGTGCTCGATCGCGATACCCTCGCATCCCGTGCGCTCCATGACAGTCTTGAGAGCCTCGACGAACTCATCCCATGTCCACCTCTCCTCCTCCGTTGTAGGATATGGCACGCCAGCCTCATCCCAGAGCGTCGTGTTGATGAAGAGCCCTACAGCGGTGCTGTTGAGGGTCGTGGATACGAACCTGCCACCGCGGACGCTGTAGTTCATCGTGAAGTCGTTGGGGTCGAGCCCGGTCTCATCAAGCGGATAGAAGTTGTCCGTGAACTGCTCGAACGTGTTGGTCGTGTTCTTCACAAGAGCAGGGAGCTTGCCGGCACGGATCCTGTTGGAGATCTGCGTCGGAAGGTCAGAGAGCGAGATCTCATTGACCTGGGCCTGGATGCCCTTGTCTGCATACTCTGCGTTGAACCTCTCAACGGCCTTCTGCATCGGGGATCCCTCGGTGGTATCGCCGGAGAGAAGGATTTCAAGGACGACAGTGCCGTCGGCACTGCTGCTCTCTCCAGATCCACCCGCATAGAGAGGGACAAAGAGAGCAAGGACCATAAGACATACAAGAACGATCTTTCTCATATCTGCTCCTTTTTTTGTTTAGCCTTTTATTCCAGAAGACATGCTCGAAGACATGATCTGCTTATTGAAGATTACGAAGATCACGAGTACAGGGATCATCGTAAGGACCGATGCACCAAGGAGGAGTCCCCAATCAAGGGAGATCGAATCCATGGCGCTTATGCTCCTGAGCGCGAGCTGAAGCGTATACTTCTCCTTCGTATAGAGGGAGATCAGCGGCCAGATGTAGTCGTTCCATCTCCAGCGGAAGGAGAAGATGGAGAGGATCGCGACCTGGCTCATGCAGATCGGGAACATGATCCTGAAGAATATGACGCCCTCATCCGCGCCATCGATCCTCGCCGCTTCCAGGAAGTCGTTCGGAACAGAGACGAAGAACTGCCTCATGAGGAAGATTCCCGTCATCGATCCGATCGCAGGCACGATGCATGCCCAGAGCGAGTCGTACATTCCAAGGGCCCTGATGACCTCGAAGCTTGGGCTCATGATGATCTCGGTCGGGAGCATCGTCGTCGAGAGCAGGCAGAGGAAGAAGAACGAGAGCCATTTCGAATCGTACTTGGCAAGCGCGAAGCCGCACATGCAGCTGAAGAGCACCGTGAAGATCGTCGCAACGATCGCAACGAAGACGGAGTTGCCCATGTACTGGAGGATATCGAACTCCTGGAGCGCCTTATGGAAGTTCAGCATCGTCCATTCCTGCGGGAAGAGATGCAGAGGATAGCTGAAGAGCTCTGATGTCGGCTTGAACGACGAGAGGATCATCCACACGCAGGGGAATGCCCATATGATGGCGAAGAGGATGGATACAACGCTCTTGCCGGCTGATTTGAGTGTGTTCTTCCTGATCATATCAGTATTCCTCCTCATGCTTTGCATTGATCCTTGTCTGCAGATACGAAACAAGGAGCAGGATGACGAACATGACCATCGATACAGCGCTTGAATAGCCGACATCCAGACGTTCGAAGCCCGTCTTGTAGATGTACTGGATCATGTATGTCGTCGCCGTTCCAGGTCCTCCGTTGGTGAGCGTGAGAGGCATTGCGAATACCTTGAACGATCCAACGATCTCGAGGAGGATGACCATGAACGAAAGCGGCTTGAGGGCCGGGAACGTTATGACCTTGAACTGCTGCCACCATGTGGCTCCATCGATCCTCGCAGCCTCATAGAGATCCTGCGGGACCTGCTTGATGCCTCCGATGAATATGAGCATGTTGACGCCGCAGCCCGACCATGCGCTTGCGACGATCGTCGTTATGAACGCCGAAGTTGGATTGGAGAACCATCTGACGGGCTCGATGCCATACACGGTGAGCACATAGTTTATGAATCCGTAGCTTTCTGAGAAGAGCCATTTCCATGTGACGCCGACCATGATGGATGAAAGCAGCGTCGGCCAGTACACGAGGATCCTCGTTATCGCATTGCCGCGGATCCTGTCGTTGGCGAGAAGCAGCGCAAGTCCAAGGGACACCACGTAGCAGAGGGGCACGCTGACGACAGTGTACTTGATGGTGTTCAGCAGGACGGAATAGAACTCGACATCATGGAAGAGACGGTCGTAGTTCTGCAGTCCTATGAAATCCAGGCGACTGAGTCCGTTGTAGTTCGTGAAGGAATACCACACGCCTATTACAGCGGGAATCAGGAAGAATACAATGAACAGGATGATATTCGGGGCACAGAACAGGAATGACCACATCCTATAGCGCGAAGCCCCAGGCTTGCTTTTGCTCTTCATCGCTCCTCCTTTTGGATGAAAATCGCAATTCTTTTTTCATGATAAAGCCAAAATCCAAAATTCATACCCCAAGATTTGTTCTATTGCGGGCTCATTATTGTATATTTTGTTTCAGAGATTCAAAAAACAAGCAAAAAATCAGAATTTTTTCAAATTCATCCGCCATTTTCCGTAGTTTGCTGGATTTTCGGACAAAATATGCACTATTAGTTTTTGCATAGCGTCACTTGCTTGCATATATTTTGAAATTCTTCTTGACAAATCCCATCTTTGGCTTGGAAATTCTATGTTAGCGAGGAAAGACAGATGGAACTCGATTTCACGGAATTCAAGGCTCCCTTCGTGTTCAGGAGAACAGAGGAGACGAGGTACAGCCAGCTCACTGCACAGCAGAAGGACGGCTGCATCGAACTCTGCTTCAAGGCTGAGGCAGATGGCAAGGAAGGAACATTCCTAAGCAGGACGAAGAACCTGATCAGATGGACAGCACCCGAAAGCGCAGCATGGGCCGGAAGGCCGGATGCGATCCAGATCGGCAATGCCACCATATCCCTTAAGGGAAAGGAGCTCTCGCTCGAAGAGGGCGGACGCAGGACGGTGCTCTCGAAGTCGGCCCAGTCGTTCACGGCTGCATGCGGGCATGCAATCGCGGAGGAGGAAGGGAGGTTCGTCTCATACAGCCTTGAGGATGCATCGCGCGTCGTGCTTGATATGGATGAGGCGCACCTTGCAGGCGAAGGCGCCACCCTTTCCAGTCCCTTTGCGGTGATGTTCGGAAGCTTCACCTACCTCTTCTACATCATCGACGGCTCGATCGCTGTCGCAGCTACGGCCGACGGCGTGAACTTCATATCGTTCATGAGGGACAAGCCAACGTATCCGGAGAACGGAACGATCTACGAGGGCGACTACTACCGTCCGCTTCCCTTCCATGAGTACATCCATCATGAGGACATCCCCACGGGAGAAGGCGTCTTCGACGTCAGGAGCTTCGGGGCCGTTCCAAGCATGATGTTCCTCTCCACCCCCGCATTCAGGGCCGCATTCGCAGCAGCGGCGAAATGCCGCGGAACGGTCGTGGTCGATGGCGGCTACTACTGCGTCTCGACGCTCATCATCCCATCCGGCATCACGCTCTTCATCGCAGAAGGCAGCGCCATCGTCGCATCCCGCGACCTCTCGCGCTTCCGCAACATGATGATCGGATGCATCGATGCCGAGGACGTGACGATTAGGGGCGGCGGAAAGATCATAGGCAACGGAGAGTACTTCGTGAACCTGCCGCACTGGAGACCGCGCCTCGAACCGCTTGATTACATCAAGCTCCCACCGGTCCCATACGATTCGATGGGATATCCTGTCGATTCGATGCGCTACGCATACAGGGCCCGCATCAGGTATGCATTCGATCCATACGGAACAGGCGGTGAGGAGATCCCCCGCCCGCTCAACAACGTCTGGATCCGCGGAAGCCGCAACGTCCTGATCGAGAACATCGTGATCGAGGACTCCTTCGAATGGACGCTCAACCTCGAGTTCTCCAGGAACGTGACGGTGCGCGACGTCGTCATCAACGACAACAGGCATGTCGCCAATACGGACGGCATCGACATCACGAGCAGCATCGATGTCGACATCGACCACTGCTTCATCTCCTGCGCCGATGATGGCATCTGCATCAAGGCACCCCGCTACCAGGAGCATGACGACAGGCAGGCGGAGGGCGTGAGCGGAGACCTCGGCCCCACCGAGAACGTCAGGATCAGGAACTGCACGGTGCTTACCGTCATGAACTCATTCAAGATCGGAACAGGTACGTTCTACGATGTGAAGAACATCGACGTGTCGGATTGCACGTTCATGTTCCCCGACATCTATCCCGGATCGACATCCGGCATCGCCGTCGAGTGCGCCGATGGCTGCACGGTTTCCGATGTGACGGTGAGGAACATCAGGATGGACAGCGTATGCTGCCCGATCTTCATCATGCTCAACCGCCGCAACTGCGATGGATTCCTGGATGCGGAGGATGAGAAGAGAAGAAGGAACGGCGGCCATATCAACAACGTGCTCATAGAGAACGTTGAGGCGAAGAAGGCAGAGATGCCAAGCATCATCACCGGCTTCCATGACAAGACCGATGGCGTCACTGGATACATCGATGGCGTGACGATCAGGAACTACACCTGCCGCTATGCCGAGGACAGGGAGGTCCTGGACATCAAGGATGAGATCCACGAGAGCATCACGGATTATCCTGAGTCGAACTCATTCGGCGATGTGCCTGCATATGGAATCTATGTGCGCCACGCCAAGAACATCGTGCTTGAGGATGTCAGCATAGAGGCAAGGAGCATGAATACAAGGGAGTGCATCGTCTGTTCGGACGCAGAGGTCAGATGATGGTCTCCCGACCGCCGGCGCCCCGTTCCTCGCGATAGCGGCGGGGCGTCATTCCCGTATAGCTGCGGAAGATGCGGCTGAACTGGGAGAACGACGTGAATCCGCACTTCTCCGAGATGCTCAGTATCTGCTCATTGGTTGATGCGAGCATCTCCTTGGCCTTCACGACGCGCACCTGCTGGATGTAGTGCACGAGGCTGCAGCCCGAGACCTCCTTGAACATACGGGAGAGGTAGCAGCTGGAGATGAAGAACCGGGAGGCAAGCGAGTTGAGGGATAGCGGTTCCCCGTAGTGGTCGGAGATGTAGGAGGAGATGGAGTAGATCTTATGGGTGATCGAGTCGAACTCCTTGTTCGTATAGACGTTCTCCTTCTCCCTGATCGTCTCCGCCAGCCTATAGAGGAAGATGCCGGCAGCGGATACGGTGAATGGCCTGGAGGCGGCGCCGAAGCGCACATCCTCATGGAATGCATCCCGGAGGATGTCGACAAGGCGCTTGACGGTTTCGTGGTCGAAGCGGTATACAGGCACCTCGGCATCGAATGGCGCAAGGATGCTGCGCTCCGCTTCAGGGCAGAGGGAGGTGAACCAGTCGGGTGAGAAGGCAATGTATATGCGGCGTACTACGAAGTCGTCGAAATATGCGCATTTGTGCATGATTCCGGGTTTGATCAGCACGATGTCGCCCTCATAGAGCGCATAGTATCTGCCCTCTATGAAATACCCGGCTGAATGATCGAGGAGGATGTAGGCTTCATAGAAAGAGTGGCTATGCTGGAACTCCATGCTGGCCTTCCGGGGACGGATATTGCTGTCCAGATGAAGGAAATAGCCGCTTTCCGGCGAATTGACGGATATCTCATATTTGCCATTGAAGAAATCATCATCCTCGTACATACGTATAGAACAGGATAACGCATGCAGCGGAAGAGGTAAACCGAACGATCCTCCGTATTGCAGACGTTATGGATACAGGATGCATTCGATGCGGAATCGAAGCGATCAGGATCTGGAGGAGAATCATGAAGGATAGAAGAGACCGCGCTGCCGCCATGCTCAGCTATATCGAGGGCGCGATGTTCAGGGACAGCGTCAAGGCAGAGGGCATGGAGGTTGCGGATTGGCATTACGGGATTCCCGAGACGTTCCCGCCGAAGAACGTGGAGTGGAGGCCATTCGGCGAATTCGGGACATGGGGCGGAAGCGATCTGCACTTCCTCTTCCGCTGCCGCGTGCATGGCAGAAGCGGAAAGCCCCTCGCCGTCTCGCTCAGGACGGGCGATGATGATATGTGGAATCTGGACAATCCCCAGATCCTGATGTACCTCAACGGCTCGCTGCGCGCGACCATGGATGCCGGCCATCAGCTGGCAGTCCTCTCCGACAGGTGCGACGATGACGAGACCTTCGAGCTCGGCTTCTATGCATATTCGAACAAGAGCGATCCGCTCTGCACGTTCCGGGTAAGCGCCTTCGAGCCCTCCAAGGAGACCATCGGCCTCTATTTCGACATGAAGAACATCATGGAAGCCGCAGAGCTCCTGCATGATGACGATATCGAGTACGTCTCTGCATACAAGGCTCTCGACGACGCCATGGACGCGCTCGACACGCGCTCCTATGAGCTTCTGGATGCAACCATCCCCGAAGCCAGGAGGATCCTCGCTTCCTATATGGAGAGCCAGCCGGAATCGGTTCCGACCGTATGGGCCGTAGGCAGCACGCATATCGACGTAGCGTGGAAATGGCCCGTAAGGCAGACCGAGGAGAAGGCTGTCAGGAGCACGCTCACTGCGCTGAACCTCATGGACAGATACCCTTCATTCAGGTTCCTCCTCACGCAGCCGGTGCTCTACGAGGCCGTCAGGAAGCATCGTCCGGATATCTTCGCCCGCATCCTGGAGAGGATCAAGGAAGGCAGATGGGAAGCAGAGGGCGGCATGTGGCTTGAGAGCGACTGCAGCCTCACTGGCGGCGAATCGCTGGTGCGCCAGATCATCCACGGCAAGAGATACTTCACGGACGTGCTTGGATCTCCGGAGTCCGAGATACTGTGGCTGCCGGATGCATTCGGCTTCAATGGCAATATCCCGCAGCTGATGAAGAAGTCCGGGCTCAAGTACTTCATGACCACGAAGATCAACTGGAGCGACACGCATCGCTTCCCCTATGACATCTTCACATGGAGGGGCATCGATGGCAGCGAGGTCCTCGCCTACTTCATCTCCACCACGGATTACGACAAGGAGAGGACATCGAAGGACTGCTACACAAGCTACAACGGCATGCAGGATGCCTCGGAGATCAAGGGTACATGGCAGCGCTTCACGGACAAGAGCGTCACGACGGATGTGCTCACCTGCTTCGGATACGGCGATGGCGGCGGCGGTACGACCTATCAGATGCTCGAGAATTCAGAACGTCTTGCGCATTCCATAGCAGGCTGCCCAAGGACCATCATAAGGAGTGCGAAGGAGTTCTTCGAGCACCTCGACTCCCATCTGGACAGAAGCCGTCTCCAGAAGTGGGCCGGAGAGCTCTACTTCGAGTACCACCGCGGCATCATGACGAGCATCGCGGAGGAGAAGAAGTGGAACAGGCGCATCGAGAACCTCACGCACGACGCAGAGGCGATCTCCACCATGGCCTCCATACCGTATCCGGCAGAGGAATTCGACGGCATCTGGAAGACGATCCTCCTGAACCAGTTCCATGACATCCTTCCCGGATCGGCAATCGATGAGGTCTACGAGACAGCATTCAGGGAATACGAGGAAGCGGCGGAGAAGGATGAAGCCATCATCAGAAGGAGCCTCGGCTCGCTTTCGGGCAAGGACGGAGCATTCCTGTCCGTAGCCAATGCATCCGGCCACAGGCGCACCACCCTAGTCGCGCTTGATGGGAAGGTCGATGGATATATCGGGCAGAAGGCATACGACGGCCGCTACCTCTGCCTTGCAAAGGATCTTCCGGCATACGGCATTGCAACGATTGCGAAGGAGGCTGCATGCGAGGGCGATGTGCTCTCTGGCGAGGCCTCTTCATTCGAGACTCCATTCTACAGGGTCTGCATCGACGCCGACGGCACCATCTCCTCGCTCTATGACAAGGAGAACGGCCGTGAGGTCATCCTTTCCGGAGCAGCGGGTAACAGGATCGTCTCCTACGAGGACAGGCCGGTGAAGTACGACAACTGGAACCTTGAGGACTACCATCTCAGGAAGCCGTACCAGTGGTCGGTCGTGGAGGGACCGAAGGTGATCGAGAACGGACCGGTGCGCGCAGTCGTCGAGATCGCCTCCTCATCGCTCTCGTCCAGGCTTGTGCAGAGGATCGCGTTCTATCGCCACACAAGACGCATCGATTTCATATCATCGCTTGATTGGGATGGCGATCATCAGCTGCTGAAGGCGGAGTTCCCCGTCGACGTGCATGCCATGAGCGCGGACTACGAGATCCAGTTCGGCTCGACTGCGAGAAGCACCACGAACAACACGGACTGGGACAGGGCACGCTTCGAGGTCCCCGCACAGCGCTGGTGCGACATCTCCGAGCCCGGATACGGCGTTTCGCTGCTCACGGACAGCCGCTATGGATACAGCATCAAGGAGAACACGATGACCGTCTCCCTGCTGAAGTCGGGCACCTACCCCGCCAAGAAGGCGGACAAGGGCCACCACGACTTCACCTACTCCATCTACCCGCATAGCGGAGACTGGAGGACAGCAGGCACGATCAAGGAAGCGGAGGATCTCGTGAGAGGCGCCTATCCGTTCCTTTCCGAGAAGCCGATGGCAATGCAGTTCGCCTCATCAGACCGCGACAATGTCGTGATCGACACGATCAAGCGCTCCGAGGATGGCAGCGGAATCGTTATCAGGGCCTATGAAGCATATGGCGAGCGCACCACGGCAATGATCGAAACCGAAGCCAAGGGCTGCATCTACGAGACCGATCTCCTCGAGAGGAATGGCATCAAGCTCTCCGAAGGCGGCAAGGTCGAGAGGGAGTTCCATCCCTATGAGGTCGTGACGCTCCTCGTGAAGCGATAAGACAGAGGAATCTCCACAGCGCTCCCAAGCGATAGAAGCAAATGGAGCGCTGCCTTTTTCCATTCAGTCCTTTGGGAATGCCACCCTCAGTAATCGCTGCTGAGGAGGAAATCCGCCATATGGACGATCTTCACACCATCGATATTCCCTGCAGCGAGTTCATCCAGCGTCACAACGTATTTGGGATAGTGATTCCTGATCTCAAGAAGATTGGAAATCTCCCTATCCGATTCCTCTGGCATGCTGCGGCACACCTGGATATAGATGCGTTCATCTCTTCTTATGGCCACGAAGTCTATCTCCTTTGCCCCGTTCTTGCCGATATACACCTCGTAGCCTCTTCTCTTCAGCTCGAAGTACATTACATTCTCAAGCATCGCGGATAGGGACTTGGGATCGAAGCCCATCATGCAGTATTTCAGCGAAGCGTCAACCAGATAGAACTTCTCCTGTGTCTTAAGTACCGATTTCCCCTGAAGGTCATAACGCGGGCAGCGGTAGATGACAAAGGCCTTCTCCAGCCATTCAAGATAGTTGTATACAGCTTCTACGGAAAGCGAGCGCCCCTCGCTCTTGAGGAATTTCGCTATTGCATTCGCCGAGAAGGTCCTGCCTATATTCTCTACGACGAATCTCACGACCCTGTTGAAGAGATCATAGTTCATGATGCTATGCCGTCTTGTTATATCATTGGTTATGACGGAATCGTATATGCCTTCAACGATCTGATAGCTGGAGTGTTCGTCGAAGCTTCCAAGAGCGATTATGGGGAACCCCCCGAAGCGGAGATACTCATTCAGCAGCTCCCTGACAGAAAGCGATGATCCCTTCTTGAAGTCAAGATACTCTGCAAATGAAAGCGTATAGACAGGAATGGAGACGTATCTGCCTGAGAGATAAGTAGAGATCTCGCTGGACATCAATCTGGAATTCGAACCTGTCACATAGATATCGGCATCCGCATCCTCCAGAAGGCTATTGACGGCCTTCTCCCAGCCGTCGACCTCCTGGACTTCATCAAGAAGGAGGTAGTATCGTCCGCTATCGACCATGCATGCCTTGATGCCCTGATACATATCCCTGTCCGTCATGTCAGGATCAAGCTTTTCCGATGTATATCGCATGAAGATGATATGATCATCCTTGATCCCACTTTCCATAAGATCGGCCCTGAGCATCTCCAGGAGCGTGGACTTCCCGCATCTGCGGATTCCAGCAAGTATCTTCACAATTGGCACATCACGATAAACCCTAAGGGCTTTCAGGTATTGAGGACGCTCGATCATGGCCTACTCCTTCTATGTACAGTAGAACCAAAAAACCTTCAACTTATCAATGGTTTTTACTTATAATCCGTAAAAAACTTGGAAATATAATATGTTTTTTCGAACCACAAATAGAAAATCGACAACACAAAGAACCTAAGATACCAGATACCAGTGGTTACAGACAAAGAAAGCTCTTCCACCACTGAGACGAGCTGCAGTGGATGGTTGCTTTCCAGAGCGGATGCACAGCTGCTCCTCCTCATCCAAGAAAGGACAGAGGGTTTCCGAGCAGGAACTCCTCCAGAGGAATCGCCATAGAACCGGCATCAGCTTTTGCAGATACAGAAAACACCCTGCCTTCCGGATATCTCCTCAGGAAGGCATCCATGCCTCTGCCATGTGCCCTGCTGCCGCTTTTCACTTCAAATGCAACCACTGAACGCTCATTATACAGGACGAAATCCACCTCATCCTGCTTCTCCCTCCAGTACCCAAGGCCAACATCCTCTCCGACTGTCGAATTGATGAGATGCGTCCCCACGGCAGATTCCACGAGACGGCCCCAGAACGTGTCATCTTCCTTGGCCTTTGCGATATTCATCGGATGCCTTGCTGACATGAGCGCATTGTTGAAGACCTGGAGCTTCGGACTGGAGGCGCGTTTGCGGACCTCGCTGCCCGAATATTTCTGCAGTCCTGCAAGAAGACCGCTCTGCTTGAGAAGATCGAGGTAGTGTGCCAGCGTTGTGGTGTTCCCTGCATCGGAAAGCTGCCCGAGCATGTGCTCGAATGGAATGATCTGCCCCGAATAATATGAACCAAGTTCCATAAGCTGCCTCAGCAGTGCAGGTTTCTGGACGGGAGTCAGCATGAGGATATCCCTTATCAGGCTCGGTTCCATGATCGAATCGCGTATATATGCCTTCCAGCGCTTCTCATCTCCTATGAGATCGGCAGGACCCGGATACGAACCGAAGTATATGTATTC
>CALXXR010000014.1 GCA_944392735.1 uncultured Spirochaetaceae bacterium
CGTGGGTATGTCGTATATTCAGATCATGAGGCGCATCCTCCTGCCGCAGGCGCTGAGGATATCGTTCCCGACGCTCGCCAATTCGGTCATCTCCATGATCAAGGATACATCCCTTGCGGCAAACATCACCGTCACGGAGATGTTCATGGCGACGCAGCGCATCGTGGCGCGCACATACGAGCCGCTTGCCCTTTATATAGAGGTCGGCATCATCTACCTCGTCTTCTGCACGGTGCTCACGAGGCTGCAGAGATACGGCGAGAGGAAGCTGGGGAGGTACAGGATATGATCCTCAGCATACGCGATGTGCGAAAGTCGTTCGGGGGCCTCGATGTCCTCAACGGAATCGGAATGGATGTTGACAAGGGCGACGTCGTTGCGCTGCTGGGGCCGAGCGGCTCCGGCAAGACGACGCTGCTGAGGTGCATGAACTGCCTGGAGAGCGCCGATTCCGGCACCATGTCGTTCGATGGCCGCGAGTATGATCTTCGTAGCCTGCAGAAGAAGGATAAGGCGCAGATCAGGAGGCGCACTGGATTCGTTTTCCAGAACTTCAATCTCTTCCGCAACAAGACGGCGCTGGAGAATGTCACCGAAGGGCTCATCGTCGTCAGGCGGATGAATAGGCGCGAGGCCGTGGACAAGGCGATGGCCACCCTCGAGAAGGTCGGCATGGTCGACTGGGCCTCCCATTATCCTTCCGAGCTCTCGGGAGGGCAGCAGCAGCGCGTCGCCATCGCACGCGCCATCGCCTCCGATCCGGAGATCGTGTACTTCGATGAGCCGACATCCGCACTCGACCCGGAGCTTGCAGGGGAAGTGCTGGGCGTCATGAGGATGCTTGCCCAGGAGGGTATGACGATGGTGGTCGTCACCCATGCCATGGACTTCGCTCGGAATGTCTCGAAGCATGTCGTCTTCATGGAGCATGGCGTCATCGTCGAGTCGGGTGATACGGAGAGCTTCTTCGCCCATCCGCAGAAGGAGAGGACAAGGGAGTTCCTTAATATGGAGGAAGGATCGATATGAAGAGGATAGGAAGAGCCATGATAGCGGCCTTGGCAGCGTTCCTTGCTGTCATGATGCTGGCTGCATGCAGCAAGGAGGAGGATTCGGAGGCGCAGGGCGACCTGCTGAGCCGGATCCAGAGCCGCGGATACATCCTTGTGGCGACTGAAGGGACATGGGCGCCATGGACGTTCCACGATGAGGATGACAGCCTCGTCGGATACGACATAGACGTCGCGAAGGGCATCGCAGAGCATCTTGGAGTCGAGGCGAGATTCGTCGAAGGCGAATGGGACGGCCTCTTCGCCGGATTGAATTCTGCCCGTTATGATATCGTGGCAAATGGCGTGGAGGTGACGCCGGAGAGGGCGGAGACCTATGACTTCTCCACGCCGTACGCATTCATCAGGACCGCCATCATCGTGCGCGACGGAGACAGCTCCATCTCCTCGTTCGAGGATCTTGACGGGAAGACCACGGCCAATACGCTTGCAAGCACCTATGCCGCCCTTGCGGAGAGCTATGGCGCGACAGCGACCGGCGTTGATGACCTTTCGCAGACGATAGAGCTGCTGAGGGCAGGCCGCGTCGATGCGACGCTCAATGCCGAAGTCACGTACTATGACTACATGGCTCAGCATCCGGATGCCCCGATCAGGATAGCAGCTCTTACCGAGCAGGCCTCCGAGGTATCGATACCGGTTAGAAAGGGGGAGGACAGCGCTTCGCTGCTCGATGCCATCGATGAGGCGATCGAGGCCATGAGGGCTTCCGGTGAGCTGAAAGCGCTCTCGGAGAAGTACTTCGGCAGCGACATCTCCGGCACTGCGGAATGAACGATTGCATGGGCGTACTGTAAAGGTTCCTGATTTTGGAGTAATCTGACTCCTGTCTGATCAAGGAGGATATATGGGAAACGCAGATACGCTCATCGCATGCTTCTCCCGCAGCGGGGAGAACTACAGGGTCGGCACGATAGAGAAGGGCAATGGCATGATCATCGCGGAGGAGGCGGCGAGGCTGCTCGGCGCGCCTGTCTACGGGATCGCTACGGTCGAGGGCTATCCCGAGGATTATGAGGAATGCAACAGGGCCGCAAGGAAGGAGCGCGAGGAAAACGCGCGTCCGGCGCTGCGCTTCCCGCTTCCCGATATGGCAGGAATCAGCCGCCTCGTCCTCATCTATCCGAACTGGTGGGGCGATCTTCCGATGGCTGTCTACACCATGCTGGACTCCATCTCCACGAAGGGTCTTTGCATCTACCCGATCTGCACCCACGAGTGGAATGGGCTCGGAATGACGGACAGGATGCTGGGGCAGGCATATCCCGAGGCTTCGGTGATGAAGGGGCTTGCGATCAGGGGAACCGTCGTGCAGGACAGCCGCCAGGAGATGGCGGAGGCGCTGCATAGGTATCTTGCGGAATCTGGATTCTCCCTGGACTGACGGAGGATCGATGCTTTCGCTTGGCAGCTTCCTTGGAGTGGAGGAGAAGAACCGCTCCCTTGTATATAGGATCTACTTCATATTCTTCGCATCGGGTGCCA
>CALXXR010000015.1 GCA_944392735.1 uncultured Spirochaetaceae bacterium
GGTGTGTGTGAGTACTCAACATCCTCTGGGCGGATACCGAAGGTCACTTCCTTGCCGATGTATGGCTGGAGGAACTTAGCCTGAGCTGGAGTTACCTCGAGGCGGAATGTACCCTCGTTGGCGTATACCTTGTCTCCGTCCTTCTCGATCTTGACTACGAGGAAGTTCATCGGTGGTGAACCAATGAAGCCGGCGACAAACTTGTTGTCAGGCTCGTTGTAGAGTTCCATAGGTCCGCCGATCTGCTGGATAACGCCGAGCTTCATGACGACGATCTTGTCAGCCATCGTGAGAGCCTCAACCTGGTCATGCGTTACGTAGATCATTGTTGCCTTGAGCCTGTTGTGGAGACCTGAGATCTCTGCTCTCATCTGGACCCTGAGCTTTGCGTCGAGGTTCGAGAGCGGCTCGTCGAAGAGGAATACCTTTGGCTTTCTGACGATAGCGCGTCCTACAGCAACACGCTGTCTCTGTCCGCCAGAGAGTGCCTTTGGCTTTCTGTCAAGGAGGGACTCGATGTCGAGGATCTTAGCAGCTTCCTTAACGCGCTGGTCGATCTGGTCCTTCGGGAACTTCCTGATCTTGAGGCCGAATGCCATGTTGTCATAGACGGTCATATGCGGGTAGAGAGCATAGTTCTGGAATACCATCGCGATGTCTCTGTCCTTGGGAGGAACGTCGTTCATAAGCTTTCCGTCGATGTAGAGCTCGCCTGAGGAGATATCCTCGAGACCAGCGATCATCCTGAGCGTTGTGGACTTACCACAGCCGGAAGGGCCTACGAGAACAACGAATTCCTGATCCTTGATCTCGATGTTGACGTTGTCGACTGCCTTGACGCCGCCATCGTAGATCTTGCAGATATTCTTGAGTAATACTTCTGCCATTCATTGCTCCTTTTTCTTTCGATAGCTCTATGGTACGAGCCGAAGATGCCGAAGTAAAGGAAAAAACCATTGAAATATGGGCTTCCAGAGGCTAAAATCGCCATAAATCACCTGTTTGGTGACTAAACAGATTATTTTGGTCAAAAAGAGGGGATATGCCGAAGATATACAGCGATGATGAAAGAAGGAGGATAAGGGAGGCATTGCGGTGCGAGGCCGGAAAGTGCCTTGCCCTCTATGGCGTGAAGCGCACGACGGTCGATGAGCTATGCAGGCGCGCAGCCATTCCGAAGGGGACGTTCTACCTCTTCTACGAGTCGAAGGAGGCGCTCTTCTTCGATCTCCTCGAGTCTTACGCATCGGAGGTCGAGAACGAATACCTCTCCATGCTCCAGGAGATCGATGAGAACCACATCGTCACCAGCCTCACGGATATCTTCTATGCGCTTCTGATGAAGTTCTGCGATCAGGGGCTGTACAGGTTCCTCGATGGAGCGGAGATGGAGCTTGTGCTCCGCCGCATGCCGGATCGGTCGCTTCCAGACATAAGGGAGCGGCTGAGCAATGTGGTCGTGAATCTCTTCTCCTATTTCTATATAGACGACAAGGAGGACATAGAGGCATTCAGCGCCGGCTACGAGGCTCTTCTTTACCTTCTGCTGTCAGCGGATAGGATGAAGGAGAAGGAAAAAGCCCTCCGTCTTCTGATCAGAGGGCTTGTCCTTCAGATGGTGGAGTGAATCACTCCTCGCTCTTCTCCTCAGAAGCCTCATCGGCGGGATCCTTGGGCTCCGCCTTCCTGACGATCGCCTCCTCGATCCTCCTGTCCTCGATCTTTGTGACATGGATGTCGAGTCCGTTGATCGTCACGTCAAGCGTGGTTCCGTCCTCAGGTATCTGGGAGAGCGTCGAGAGCACCATTCCTCCGATTGTGTCGTAGTCCTCGTTCTCCTCGAGCTCTATGCCGGTTTCATCGGTGAAGTCGCTGAGGCTGAGCGATCCGCTGACCTTCCACTCGCTGTCGCTGATCTTCTGGATCTCGGCCTCTTCCTGGGGGTCGAACTCATCGTAGATGTTGCCGACGATCTCCTCCAGCAGGTCCTCGAGCGTGACGATTCCGACCGTCTGGCCATATTCGTCGACGACGATCGCGATGTGCGTCTTCTTCTCCTGCATGTCGGAGAAGAGCTTGTCCGCATGGATCGAATCCGGAACCATGTACGCGGGCCTCAGCAGGTCCTTGATCCCGGTATGCTCGCCGGAGTTGATGCTGATGAGGAAGTCGCGTGCGTTGAGTATTCCGAGTATGTCGTTGATGTCATCGCCATAGACGGGGAACCTCGAGAGTCCGGAATCCTTGATCGTGTCGAGTATCTCGCTCTCAGGCGTATCAACCTGGAACGATACGACATCCGGCTCCCTCGTCATGATCTCGCTGACGTTCATGTCATTGAATTCAAAGACGTTCTGGATCCATTCCTTCTCGTCCTCCTCGATCGATCCGGACTCGCCGCCTGCATCGACCATCAGCTTGATATCGTCCTCGGTGACGGCATCGGATTCGCCATCCTCCCTGAGGCGGCAGATCTTCAGTATCAGGTTCGTCGTCGCTGAGAGGAGCCAGACGAAGGGCTTCATGACCTTCGCCGTTCCTGAGATGACTCCGCTCGAGAACTTCGCGACCGCATATGCCTTCTGCTGGGCGATCCTCTTTGGCACGAGCTCTCCGAAGATGAGCGTGAAGAACGATATGATGAGCGTGATGATGATGACCGCTATCGTTCCAGATACCCCTTCGGGGAGGCCTAGGCGCATGAGCAGCGGGGTGAAGTAGACCGCGAGGTTGTCGGCGGCGAATGCCGATCCGAGGAATCCCGCGAGCGTGATGCCGATCTGTATTGTGGAGAGGAATCCCGATGGATTCTCAGCCATCTTCAGAAGACGCGGTGCATACCTGTCCCCATCATCGGCAAGCTTCTTCAGCTTGGTCGTGTTGAGCGAAATTACGGCAATCTCCGTTGCTGCGAAGAATGCGTTTATCATTATGAGAATTATCTGCAGCAGTATCTGCTGTGCTAGCGACATATGAAACTCCTTCCTTGTATTTTCCTTTCCTGCATTCAGATGCTGATCATCAGAGGAGGAGCTTCATCGGGCATCCGGATAAATGCGGAGGCACTTCCGGATCGTCTTTCTTCAGATTACTGCCAGGGCCATCGTCCACTTGCTGTCTTTTTCCTTTGCACAGATCATGTGCGTGTGAATTAGCTCCAATGATATCCAACCATGGCGGATGTCGTCAATATTCGTTCATCAGAGCCTCTTGGACCTGCGGCCCTCGATGATCACATAGGCGAGCGTGTAGGCTGCCATGAATCCCGATACCGCTGGCGCTATCGTTCCCAGAAGACCGAGATCGCTGCCGAAGATGCGGCCGAATACCGCAACCATCGGAATCCTCAGCAGCAGCGCTCCTGCGGTGCAGCTGACCATCGTCCAAACCGTCTTCTGCCTGCCGTTGAGGTAGCCGTTGAGCGTGAAGACGAGCGCCGTCATGATGTAGTCGTAGCTTGCTGACCTGAAATAGGGGATGCCTGCAGCGATGATGCCCGCATCCTTCGTGAAGACCCCGATCATCGAGGCTGGCGAAATCTGGGCCCACAGCCAGAAGACGGAGGATACGCCAAGCGCGAAGGAGATGGCGATCCATAGCGATTTTCGGGCCCTTGCCGGCTTACCCCTCCCGTAGTTCTGGGCGGTGATCGCAGCCAGCGCATTGGCCATCGATGTGGCGCTGAGCATGGCGAAGACATCGTACTTCGCGCCGACCCCGACCACGGCCGCGCCATACACGCCCGCGCTGTTCATCATCATCGTGAGATAGAGGAACGATATCCTCACGGCGAGCTCCTGGAAGGAGATCGGGAAGCCGACTGCTGCAAGCTGCACCGCGATCTCCCTGTCGGGAATGAAGGATCGTGGACGGAAGTCGAATATGAAATGCCTGCTCCTGAGGTAGGCGATGGAGATGACCATGCTTGCAGCCTGGGAGATGACAGTGGCGAGCGCCACGCCTGCAACGCCCATGCCCATCGCACCGGTGAAGAGGTAGTCTAGGATGATGTTCAGCACGCATGCGATGGCGACGAAGACCATCGGACTGGTGGAGTCTCCGTAGCCCCTGAGGATTGCGGAGATCGCGTTGTACAGGCAGATGAATATATTCCCCAGCGTGCATATCGTGACGTATGTCATCGTCTCATCGAACGACTGTGAGGGTGTGTGCAGGAGCGAGAGGATCGTGCGGTTGAAGAAGAGCATGAGGATCGTGATCGCTGCAGCGGCTATGGTGAATACTGTCAGCGTCGTGCCGATCGTCCTCTTCGCCTTCTTCAGGTCCTTCTTCCCCATGCAGCTGCCGATGAGGATCGTAGAGCCGAGCGTGAGCCCCGTCATCAGGCTTGTGACTATCTGCGTGACCTGCGTTCCCGTCGAGACGGCGGCAACGCTCTCAGCCCCGCAGAAGCGGCCGACGACGAAGAGGTCCACGGCTCCATACAACGACTGCAGTATATTCGCAAGGAGGAACGGCACGGCGAAGCGGAACAGCGTCTTCGCTATCGGTCCTTCCGAAAGATCGAGCGTCTTCATAGCTGCAGGATGCCCAGCTGCCTTTCCATGGTCAATGGCTGATTCAGGCATTTGGAATCAATCCAATCAATAAGCTCCGAAGATGGATGCAAAAAACCGTATGCTTAATTCAGGATTCACAGCAGTCTCATTTGGCTGTAGAATCAATTGGATATACTTGAAAAGGAAAAGGCTCCAGTCGGAGCCTTCGGGAAGCGACTGAGGGGAATCGGACCCCCTTCTTATGCTTGGGAAGCATAGGTAATAACCATTATACGACAGTCGCATCTGGTGGGTAGCATACCCGCTTTTCCCGGTAAGCGCAAGCTTTTCCTGCAGGATGTGTGCTATGGAAGAGAAGGATCGACTTATCCATTACAGGAAGATGACGGAGACACCCGTGCCCCGCCTGATCTGGAAGCTCGCCGTGCCGACGATCATCAGCATGCTCGTATCGGCCATCTACAACACAGCCGATACGTTCTTCGTCTCGCAGCTCGGGACGAGCGCGGCAGGAGCGGTCGGGATCGTCTTCTCCATCATGGCGATCATTCAGGCCATAGGCTTCACGATCGGCATGGGAGCGGGCAACATCCTCTCCAGGCAGCTTGGCGCAAAGCAGGATGAGGAGGCGACCGTGACCGCAAGCTCCGGATTCTTCCTCGCTGTCGTCTTCTCGATCATCCTCGCGCTCGTCGGCATCGCGTTCAGGCCGCATCTGATGCGCCTTCTCGGCGCCACCGAGACGATCCTCCCATACGCTGAGGCATACGCGCAGTACATCTTCTTAGGCTGTCCCGTCATGTGCTGCTCCTTCGTCATGAACAACTACCTGAGGGCCGAGGGCAAGGCGATGTTCGGCATGGTCGGCATAACCGTCGGCGGCGTGCTCAACATCTTCCTCGATCCGCTTTTCATATTCACATTCGGATTCGGAACCGCGGGAGCCGCGATGGCGACGGCGCTCAGCCAGCTCGTGTCGTTCTGCATACTCCTCTCATTCTTCCTTCGTGGAAAGAGCAGCGTGAGGATCTCCATCAGCAAGGTATCCTTCAGGCCAAGGCTCTACTGCCGCATCATCGCCACTGGGCTTCCAACGCTGATGAGGCAGGGGCTGGCAAGCGTTGCCTCGGTCGCCCTGAACGTCTCGGCATCCGCATTCGGCGATGCGGCCGTAGCGGCCATGAGCATCTCGGGCAGGGTGATGATGTTCGCATTCTCCACCATGCTTGGATTCGGGCAGGGCTTCCAGCCCGTGGCCTCCTTCAACTACGGGGCGAAGCGCTATGGCAGGGTCAGGGAGGCGACGAAGTACACGGCCATCATGGGCACGCTCATAATGATCGCAGCCTCCGCCCTCTGCTTCATCCTCGCCCCGCGGATCATCGCCGCATTCCGCGGAGACGATCCGCAGGTGATGGAGATCGGAGTGAACGCGCTGCGGATGCAGATGCTGCTGATGCCGCTAACGGGAGTCGTGACATCCACGAACATGGGGCTCCAGTCCACAGGCCGCTCCGCCCCCGCGACGCTCCTTGCCATGGCGCGCCAGGGAATCTTCTTCCTTCCTCTCATCCTCATCCTCCCCAGGGTGATGGGGATAGCCGGCGTGATCATGGCGCAGCCGCTGAGCGATCTCCTTACGTTCATCGTCGCCGTATTCTTCTTCGCATCATTTCTGAAGGACCTGGCGAAGCTGGATAGGAAGCAGGACTGACAAAAGCGTTGGAGGAGGAATCGACGCGAGTCTGCCTTCTTTCTGCAATTTATTTGGTTGCAAGCAATAGTCTATATAGTAAGCGATGCTTGCCATCATGCATGGACTCTCTTTGCGGGTCCCGTTGCTGCCCCCGGCGCTGCAAATCGCCTCCGTCGGTCCTCTTTGCGGGGAAAATGATTCGTTGCCATGCTATAATGCGGGTATGGAAATCAGGAAGATCAAAGGCGTGGTCAAGGACTACGCATGGGGAAACAGCGATTTCATACCATCGCTCATCGGCGGCGCCACTGGAGGCCCGCAGGCCGAGCTCTGGCTCGGTACGCATCCATCCGGAGATGCCACGGTCGTTGGAGACGGCGCCCTTTCGGAGCTGATCCGCGACGATCGATCATATCTTGGGGAGAAGGACTGGAGGAGATTCAGCGGCTCGCTTCCGCTTCTGATGAAGGTCCTTGCCATCGCGAAGCCGCTCTCGCTTCAGTGCCATCCGAACAAGGCCCAGGCGGAGGCTGGATGGAAGAGGGAGGAGGAGAGCCGCAGGAAGGGAGAGCCCGTCTCCTACCAGGATGCGAACGAGAAGTGCGAGATGATCCTCGCGCTCTCCCCGATAACAGCCATGTGCGGCTTCAGGGAGCTCGAGGTGATCAAGGCAGATCTCGCAGCCATGGTCCCGAGCGCATATGGACGCACGCTCAGGACGCTCTCCACTGACATCGAGAATCTCTTCATGTCCCTCTTCGGGCTTCCCAAGGAGGAGAAGGAGAGCATCCTTGCAGAGCTGAAGGGTTCGCTCGAGGCTTCCGACGAACCGTCCTGGAACAGCCTGTTCCTGACGCGGGCCGGCATCTCCCGGGAGTGCCTTGAGGAGTATCCCGATGACATCGGGTGCATCTTCCCATACCTGCTGAATGTCGTGCATCTGCAGATCGGCGAGGCGATGCCGATCAGGCCTGGCACGCTCCACGCATATGTGTTCGGAAACGGCATCGAGCTGATGAACGCCTCCGACAACGTCCTCCGCGGAGGACTGACGAAGAAGAGGATGGATCTTCCGGAGCTGAGGCGCATCATGGGCTTCGAGCCCCTGGCGGTCGAGAAGAGCACTGCCATGAAGGATGGATTCGGCAGGACCCGCTTCTCCTCTCCATCCCCGGACTATGCGCTTCTCTCGGTCTCATCCGGCACGTATGAGATCAAGCATGATCCGCTCGCCATACTCCTCGTTACCGAAGGCGTCGTCCGCTTCTCATCGAAGGGAGAGGGCCTTGTCCTCGAGAAGGGGGAGGCTGCCGTGATCCCAGCTGGAATGGAATACGCGATGACGGTGCGCGGCACCGCCTACATCTCAGAGGTGGCGGATGCTCAATAGAAGAAGAATAGACCTCATCCTCGAGCGCGAGATCATAGAGGCTATGGGCTGCACCGAACCGGCTGCAGCGGCGCTTGCAGGGGCGAAGGCCGCCGAGCTCTTCGGAATGAAGCCGGAATCTGGCATAGCCGTCGTGTCTCCGAATATGATGAAGAATGCTATGGGCGTTTCGATTCCGAATTCGGAACTTCATGGTATAAGAGCTGCGGTCTCGCTTGGCATCGCCATCCATGATTCCTCCTCTGGGCTCTCCGTGCTCTCGACTGTGACGGACAAGGAGCGGAAGGAGGCCATGGAGTTCCCGCTGGATGTGCGCATCGACGAAAGCGCGCCATCGCTGTACGTGAAGGTCTCCGTCTTCGGGTCGGGCCATTCCGCATCGGCTGTGATCTCCGGCGAGCATGACAGGTTCACATCCCTTGAGATGGATGGTCGTGCGCTCCCAGAGGCTCCCATGTTCTTCCCCGAGTGCAAGGCATTCTCGGAAGATGACTTCCTCTCAACGCTCACGGTCGCTGATGTCGTTGAGTATGCCTCCGAGCTCTCTCCCACGATTTCGGCTCTGCTGCGAAAGGCGGTCGAGGAGAACATGACGATAAGCAATGCCGGTCTGACGGAGGACTGGGGGCTTTCGGTCGGGAAGGTGATGGCTTCATCCGTCCCCAGCGTTCCGACGACGCTCGATGAAGCGATGCGAAGGGCCGCCGCTGCCGCCGCTGCCGGTTCGGATGCAAGGATGGCGGGATCGGTGCTTCCCGTCATGATCAACTCGGGATCCGGCAACCAGGGGATCACGGTCACCGTTCCGGTTGCTGTCGTGTCGTCGTATCTTGGAAAGTCCGAGGATGAGATGCTCTCCGCAATCGCCATAAGCGAGCTTGTCGGCATCATACTGACGAGCCACAAGGACAGGCTGTCGGCGCTCTGCGGCGCATTCACTGCCGCCATAGGCACGTCGTGCGCATACGCCTATCTCCTTGGCGGCGATGCTTCGATGCTCGATGCGACGATCAACAACATGGTCGGCAACCTCTCCGGCATCATCTGCGATGGCGCGAAGGACACCTGTGCGCTGAAGATCTACTCATCCCTGATCGCTGCATCCGTTGCCGTTGAGCTGGCGATGGCCGGCAAGGGTGCCGGCGTTGAGGCTGGCATCGTGGGAGAGGATTCGCTCTCATCGATCGATCACCTCACGAGGATCTCGCATGAGGGCATGGAGCAGACGAACCGCACGATACTCCAGATCATGCTGGAGAAGGGCCAGCAGCCAAGATCCTGATGCGGTACGCTGCCATTGATTTCGAGACAGCCTCCTCATCCCCGCAGAGCGCATGCTCGGTCGGTATCGTCAGGATGGATGAGGAGGGCGCTGTCCTCGATCGCTTCTACTCCTTGATATCGCCAAGGTCCCATGAGTTCGATCCCCGGTGCTTTGCAGTGCATCATCTCGACCCCGTGGACATCCTCTCCGCACCGACGATCGCCGACATCTGGCCGGAGATGAGAGCATTCATCGGCGATCTGCCGCTTGTCGCGCATAACGCACGCTTCGATGCCGAAGTGCTGAAGGCATCGCTTGATTCGTGGGGCATCGAGGGCCCGCACAATGAATACTACTGCACGCTCTCATTGGCCAGGAGGCTGTGGAAGGGCAGGCGCTCATACAGGCTCAGCGCGCTTGCCGAAGACCTTGGATGGGAGTATCAGGCGCACAATGCGCTTGCAGACAGCGAGATATGCGGAAGGCTCTTCTCGCGGCTATGCGGCACTGCCCTCTATGATGATGAGACCGCCTCGCGCTTCTTCAGGCGTGTATACAGGAACGGCTGCTACCCCAAGCGGCTCTGATTGCGGGCCATAAGCCCGGTCCTGACCGCGATGAGCGGATAGATGTAGACGCACCAGAGGCCGGTTCCGAAATAGAGCGCGAAAGACGTGAACTCCTCAGGAGCGGGAATCGAGTATACGATGAAGGCGAAGGCCGCGGTGAGCACAAGCCCGATGATGAAGCGGAATATCTTCCTTAGGGCGCTCCCGCTCTCCGGTGCGGAGTCTACGGTCTTCCTCTCGAGATAGAATCCAAGCATGGCTCCGCCAGAGATGGCTGCGCTGCCCATGAGGTCGTCGAAGGCAACGGGATCGGCACCATCCGCGATGAGGAATGCAAGCACGATGGCAAGAACGGTCGAGGCCATTCCGAACGCGAATGTGAAGATCAGGAAAGGACGCCTTCTGTCGTAGAGCCTCAGCATCAGGGGCGTGAGGGCGCATCCGAAGAGGACGCCGATCGCTGTTCCTGCGGCGACATCTGCCGGCCAATGCACGCCGAGCACGAGCCTGGAGATCGGTACGAGGATGATCGGGACGAGGCAGAGCGCAGTCGCCCAGCGCTTCCATGCGATCATGGCGATCGATGAATAGCATGCTCCTGATGTGGTGCTGTGCCCGGATGGGAAGGAATAGCCCGTTGCAGTGCTGAGGCGTCCGCCTTCGATGAGGTCCGGATGCACCTGGAAGGGCCGGGGAACGCGGAAGATCGCCTTCAGCGTCTGGGAGGCAAGGAGCGCCGAGAGGAGCGAGGAGGCTAGGGCGAAGGCCTTCTTGCGGCTGAAGCACCATAGCAGGATGATCTCAACCAGAAGCGGTATCGCGATCTCGCCGAACATGGAGGCCACTTCCGCCGCCTTCTCGACGAACGGAGTCCTGATGCTCTGGAAGAACAGCATGATCGAAAGCTGCATCACCCCTCCTTTCTGCCTGACAGGAACATCAGGACAGCCATCGCTATGATTATAGCGTATCCGAGGAAGCTGAGCGCATCAGGTATCTGCGAGAAGATGATCCAGCCGATTACGGCAGTGAAGATCACCTGCGAGTAGTCGTACACGGAGATCTCCTTCGCCGGTGCATACGAGTATGCGGCGGTGATGGAGAACTGCCCGCCCGCCGCAGCGGCTCCAGCTAGCAGGAGCAGGCAGAGCTGGCCGATCGTTATGGGCTGGAAATCGAAGATGATGAAGGGTATAGACGCAAGGCATGAGAAGATGGAGAAGAAGAGCACGATCACAGGACCATGCACGCCCTTCTTTCCCAATGCGCGTACGCATGTGTAGGCCGCTCCGGCGCCGAATCCTCCTAGGAATCCAATCAGCGATGAAACAAGATCGGCATTCTGGAACGTGGGTTTTATGACGAAAAGCGAGCCGATGAAGGCTCCAGCGACCATCAATGCGGTTCTGAACGATATCCTCTCCTTGAGGAAGATGAGCGAAAGGACGAGGGTGAAGAACGGCGACATCTTGTTGAGCATCGTCGCGTCGGAGAGGATCAGATGGTCGACGGCGTAGAAGTTGCAGAAGATCCCGATGGTGCCTGTCGCAGAGCGCAGCAGCAGCAATGGGATGTCGCTGCGTGTGATATGCATATCCTTCCTCTCCTTGAGGACGATCGCGAGCGCCATGAGAGCCGCCACGAAGTTGCGGAAGAAGCTCTTCTCGATCGACGGAATGTCCCCCGAGAGCCTGACGAACATGTTCATCAGCGCCAAGGAGAACGATGACGATAGTATGCAGAGAATGCCTTTTGCCCTTCTGTCCATGGCGCGGATTCTATCAGAACAGGGATGTTTGGGAAATATCGATCAAAAAATATCATTTCGGATTATCTTCTTCTGCTGAAAGGACATCTGTATTCAAAAAACGCAATCGGAAGGCTGTTTTTCCCCATCAGCCCTTGCATCAATGGAATTTCTCTATAGAATCTATGTAGTATTGGCGGAAAATCCCCTCGGGGATGACGCCGAAACGTTTCGTTTTCCAATTTCAAAGGAGGAAACCATGAAGAAGTTTGCTGTACTGCTTCTTGTTGCAGTGGCTATGATGATTCCTCTCTTCGCCAGCGGCAGCGGCGAGAGCGGAAGTGGCACGAGGGTCCTCACCCTTTCAGAGGTCCACGCTGAAGGATATCCGACAACGCTTGCTGATCAGGAATTCGCTCGCCTCGTGAACGAGAGGACAGAGGGAAGGATCCAGATCCAGGTCTATTCCGGCGGAACGCTCTATGGTGAGGAGACGGGATCCATCGAAGCTCTCCAGATCGGCGACCTTGCATTCGCACGCGTCTCCGCATCCCCTGTCGCTTCCTATGTTCCTGCACTCAACATCATCCAGCTCCCCTATCTCTACAGGGATGGAGATCACATGTGGGAAGTCCTCAACGGACCTATCGGACAGGACATGCTTGCTGAGATCCAGGCTTCCGGATCCGGACTCGTCGGACTCTGCTACTATGACGCCGGCGCTAGGAACTTCTACACGACGAAGCCAGTCAACTCCGTTGCAGACATGAAGGGCCTCAAGATCAGGCTCCAGAACAACCCGATGATGGTCGAGATGGTCAACCTCCTCGGCGGCAACGGCGTTACCGGAATCGGACCGAACGATGTCTACTCCGCTATCCAGCAGGGAACGATCGACGGCGCAGAGAACAACTGGCCTACATAGGAGTCGATGGGCGACTACCAGGAAGCTCCACACTTCGTCATCGATGGACACACAAGGGTTCCTGAGATCCTCCTCGCTTCCGAGGCTGTCCTCAATACCCTCGATCCGGCTGATGCCGAGATCATCAAGGAGTGCGCAACGGAGACCCAGGCATACGAGATCGAGCAGTGGGCTCTCCGCGAGCAGTCCTCTGAGGAGAAGGTCACGGCAGCCGGCGTAGTCGTCGCTGAGCTCACAGCCGAGCAGCTTGCAGAGTTCCAGGAGAAGATGTCTCCGCTCTATGCAAAGTATGGTGCTGGCTACGAGGATCTCATCGTCGAGATCCAGAACACAGGACTCTGATTCCTGAAACCCATCTGATGACGGGGAGTGCGATGCTCCCCGTTTTCAGGTTCATTATGGAGGGCGGACTATGTCCCAATCGAAGGTAAGGGAGTATCTCCAGGAGAATAAGCTCCTTCTCAACAAATCAAAGAACGGCAAGGCTGGTGTGAAGGATGTAATCATCCTCATCAACCACTGGGTGCACAAGGTGATCCTCACCATCGCTCAGATTGCCGTCATCATCATGCTCTGCATCGTGTTCTTCAACGTCATCCTGCGCTACTGCTTCAACTCAGGAATCGGAGCCGTCGACGAAGTCGCAAAGCTTCTCGTCACGCTCTTCACGTTCCTCGCATGCGCGATCGGCGTAAGGGATCACATGCATATTTCTGTTACTATGATCTATTCGAGGTTCCCCAAGGATGGAAAGATGAGAAAGTTCATGGATGTGCTTTCAGATGTTGCCACCCTTGTCTGCGGAATCATCCTCGTATACTACGGAATGAAGTATCTGCTTCAGATCTATGGAAGGCCAGGCAACCTTCCTATGACAGGTCTTCCGACATGGGTCCAGTACATCCCGGCTCCGCTCGGAGGAATCGTCGTCACATTCGACTCCATCCTCTTCCTGCTCGGCATCCTCAAGCCGACGGATCTGCTTTACAGCGAGCAGGAGGTCGACTACGGAGAGCTTCTCAAGCAGCAGGCTGCAGAGGCTGCGGCTGAAGCGGCAAAGGGAGGTAAGAACTGATGGACGGCTCTATCATCATGAATGCACCCGCTGCTGTGGTGCTAATCGGCGGATTCTTCGTTCTGATGGCATTCAAGGTGCCCGTCACCTTCTCGATGCTCATCTCGTCGGTTCTCTCCATCCTGATGGTCCCCGGCGCAAACCCGACCACGATGATCAGGCAGATGTTCGATGGAGTCGGCAACTTCACCATGCTTGCCATCCCATTCTTCATCGTCATGGGCGAGATCATGGCTGCGGGCCAGATATCGGATAAGATAGTCGATCTTGCGAACCTCGTCGTCGGACGCTTCCGCGGCGGTCTTGCATACGTGAACTGCATCGACAGCATGTTCTTCGGAGGCATCTCCGGTTCTGCGGTCGCTGACGTCTCCTCCCTCGGATCGGTTGTCATCCCGATGATGGTCAAGCAGGGATACGACAGGGAGTTCACGGTCGGCCTCACGGTCACGACGGCCTGCCAGGGCGTTCTCATCCCGCCATCGCACAACATGGTCATCTATGCTCTTGCTGCGGGAACGGGCGTATCGATCGGAAATCTCTTCTATGCAGGCTTCGCGCCTGGAATCTGCCTCGGACTCGGCTTCATGCTCATGTGCCTCCTCCTTGGAAAGAAGCACAACTTCCCCAAGGGAGAGAAGATGTTCAAGAACGACCGCGTCAGGTGGATCAGGATCGAGAAGAACGGCGCCAAGTCTGGCAAGATGGCGGAAGGCGAGGGTTGGCTCAGCCTCTCTCTCGGTTCATCCAGCCTCGAGTTCGGCAACTGCATGAAGGTCGTGCTCAGTGCGATCCTGCCGATGTTCACGCTCATCATCATCCTCGTAGGAACGGGTATGGGTATCTTCACGGCCACGGAAAGCTCCGCTGTCGCGTGCTTCTATACCTTCATCCTCACATACTTCATCTTCCGTGCCGATAAGCTGAAGAACTTCTTCAAGGTCATCAAGAACTCGCTCAAGGCCCTTGCAGTCGTCCTCACGCTCATCGCTACGGCAAAGGCATTCGCCTACATGATGACGCTTCTCAGGATCCCGGCAGCCTTCACCGGCGCCCTCATCGGATTCTCGGATAACCCGTATGTGATCTTCCTCGTCATCAACATCATCCTGCTCATCCTCGGATGCTTCATGGATATGGCGCCGCTGATCATGATCATGACGCCGATCCTGCTCCCGGTTGTCCAGAGCCTTGGCATGACGGATATCCACTTCGGAATCGTCATCATCTTCAACCTGGCCATCGGACTCTGCACTCCTCCTGTAGGATCTGCTCTCTTCGTTGGCTGCGCTGTAGGAAAGACGACGATCGAGGCTACGTCGAAGAAGATGCTTCCGCTCTTCTTCGTCATGGTCGTCATGCTGTTGATCTTCACCTACCTCCCATTCATCGCGAAGATGCCGCTCTTCGGCTATTGATGGATGCGATTCTACTGCCCGCTTCCGCTGGGAGCGGGCTTCTTTTGGCTATATGAAGGTACTTATCATCGGAGCAGGCAGAAGGGGCGTCAGAATCGGTCGCCATCTCGCTGCTGAAGGCTCCTCAATAACATTCCTCGACCGTTCGATCTCGCGCTGCCGCGCAGTGGAGGCCAAGGTCGACTGCCTCGCTGTATGCGGCTCCGGAACGGATCTGGAGAAGCTGAAGGAGGCTGGCGCCGACTCGGCTGACATCGTCATCGCGGTGACCGAGTCCGATGAGGTGAACATCGTCTCCTGCGGCATCGTGGCGTCGGAGTTTCCCGAGGTCGGGAACACGATTGCGGCGATCAGGTCATCCGGGTATCTCGGAGCGGCAGGGCTTCCTCCGCGCATCCTCGGCATCACGCACATCATCAACCCGGACCAGGAAGGCGCGTTGAGGATACTCGATACGATCCACTATGGACTGTACAGGGATACGCTCATATTCCCCGGCACCGACTTCATGATCTTCACCGTGCAGGAAGGCCAGGGCAGCATACGCCAAGGCGAGAGCGTCGCCAGCATCAGACGCCGCATCAGCGAGAGCTTCGTCATCGCCGCCATCTACAGGCGCGGCGCCGTCATCATCCCATCCGGCGACACGGAGATCAGGCAGGGAGATATCGTCGTTTTCATCACCGACAGCGATGCCGCCTATGCGGAGCTCAGCGGAGCGTCGGCGCGTACCGTATACAGGGAGCCCGATGATATCGTCATACTCGGAGCCACCCGCGTCACTCGCTTCCTCCTCTACGCCTTCACGCCGAAGGAACGCAAGAGGGTGCGCCTGATAGAGAAGGATACGGGGGCTGCGGAGGAGTTTGCGGCACTGTTCCCGGAGATCACCGTGCTCAATGCCTCCATCACGGATGAGAGCATCTGGGAGGATGAGGAGCTGGGAACGACGGATCTCTTCATCAGCCTCACCGACAACGATGAGCTGAACATCGTCACCGCAGGCTATGCCGAGAGGATAGGGGCAGGGAAGACGATCGCGCAGGTGAAGTCGAATACGAACTACACCCAGTTCGCCCTCTCGCTCGGCGTCGACGTTGCACTCTCCATCACCGATGTCACCGTCGATTCCCTCATACGCTACCTCAGGGGCGATGGCATCTCCGCGATGCACACGCTCTTCGATGGAGAGCTCGAGGTTTATGAGTACATCGTGCAGGATACGTTCCCGTTCCTTGGAAAGGCCCTGAAGGAGGTCCATTTCAAGAGCAGGATCGTCATTGCAGGAGTCAAGAGGAAGGATGGCAGCTCGCTTGTCCCCGATGGCGAATATGTCTTCGAGGAGGGCGATAGCCTCATCCTCTCCATACGTCATGATGAGAGCGGCTATCTCAAGGAGCTCTTCCGCTGATGCATATCAAGTCCGTTCTCAGATTCCTCGCACTTATCCAGATCCTCGTGGGGTTCTGCATGCTCGTTCCGTTCGCGCTTGCCTTCTACTACGAGGAGGATGCCGCGATCGAGGCATTCGGCATCACCGAGTGCTGCATAGCGGTCTTTGCATTGATCACGCTCCTGGCAACGCGCAGGGAGACGATCACGATCAAGGCGCGCGACAGCTATCTGCTGGTCACGCTCGTGTGGATCGTCGCCACGGCATTCGGTGCGCTTCCGCTATACCTCACCGAGACGTTCGAGACGTATCCAAGCTGCTACTTCGAGATCATGTCCGGATTCACGACGACCGGAGCCACTGCGCTTTCATCCATTGAGGATAAGCTCAGGTCGATCCTCTTCTGGCGAGGCATGACGAACTGGCTGGGCGGCATGGGCATCGTCGTCCTCTTCGTCGCACTGATTCCGTTCATGGGAATCAAGGGCACGAGCCTCGTGAACGCCGAATCCGTCGGCCCCACGAAGGACAAGCTCACGCCTAAGACCCAGCACACGGCATTCGCGCTCTGGGCAATCTACACGGTCTTCTCCGTGATCCAGGTGCTGCTGCTGTGGATAAGGATCCCCCTCTATGATGCCGTGACCGTCATGTTCGGCACGATGGGCGCTGCAGGCTTCTCGGCCAAGAACTCATCGATTGGGGGGTATCATTCGGCATATGTCGATGTCGTGGTAACGATCTTCATGATCATCGCTGGATCCAACTTCTCCCTGTATTTCAAGGCCATCAAGGGGCACCTGAGGGAGAGCGCGAAGGATAAGGAGCTCAGGCTATACCTTTCGATCATCGCCATATTCTCCGTTGCCATCGCCATCGATGTCTCGGATACCTATGGCAGCTTCCTTACAGCTCTTCGCTATGCCGCGTTCCACGTGGCATCCATCATAACGACCACGGGCTTCGCGACCTATGACTACAACTTCTGGCCGCAGTTCTCGAAGACGCTTCTCGTCATCCTCTTCTTCGTAGGCGGCTGCGCGGGATCGGCTGGCGGCGGCATCAAGGTCTCGAGGGTGGGGGCCATGATCTCCCTTGCGAGGAACACGATCAAGAAGAGGCTCCATCCGAATGCTGTCGTGCCGCTCAAGCTCGGCGATACCACGGTCGATCAGAGCGTCATGCTCTCCATCGCCGGTTTCGTGGGAGCCTACATCATCACCGGGCTTGCGGGTACGCTCATCTACTCGCTCTCCGGCTATGATTTCGAGACATGCTTCACCGCAAGCTTCCTCCTTCTTGGCAACATCGGAATAGGAATGGGAGCCGTCGGGCCATCGGGCAACTTCTCGATCTTCTCCGATGCGATCCTAACCGCAGGATCGTTCCTGATGCTTGTCGGAAGGCTTGAGCTCTTTACCGTATTCGCCCTCTTCACCAGGGGCTTCTGGAAGAAATGAACACGATCCTCCTTTTTGGTATTACACTATTGGAAAGGAGGATTTCCTTCATGAAGAAAATCATAACAGTGGCAGCCGTCTCGATCATGGCCGCAGCATCCGTTCTTGGATGCTCGGGATTCGCGTGGCATACGGAGGATGGATGCCATCTTCTTGGCCGTACATACGATATGTTCGGCGATCTCAGCGGGAACAGGATAACCGTCATAGCGCCCGGCTATGAACTGCATACATCGCCTTCGGGCGAGGGGAAGACCGTTACGATGAAGTACGGCTTCATCGGCAACGGAATCCAGGGCGCGCCATCTCCCATCTTCACCGATGGAATCAACGAGAAGGGGCTGATGGGAACGCTGCAGAACTTCCCGGGCTATGGCCATTACAATACGCAGAAGAGCGATGATAACCTCGATATCCATCCGGCGTTCTTCGTGCCCTACATGCTCGGCACGTGCTCGACGGTGGAGGAGGTGGCGGAAGCGGTCAAGCACATCAACATGACCGACGAGCTCATCTTCGGTGCGCATATGTCCGTGCACTACATCTTCTCAGATGAGAGCGGCGAGGCAATCATCATCGAACCGGATGAGGACGGAATCACTGTCCACCGCAACACCATCGGCGTCATGACGAATGCGCCCGGATACGATTGGCAGCATACCAACCTCAAGAACTACGTGGCGGTATCGAATGTCCACACCCCACCCCGCGAGCTTCTCGGTGAGACCGTCTCCACATTCGGCAACGGCACCGGCGGCAGCTTCGGGCTTCCCGGCAGCTATTCTTCTCCAGACAGGTTCGTCCGTCTTGCATTCGCAAAGGAATTCGCACCGCTTGGAAAGGATGAGATCGATGGAATCACGAGGATGTTCGACACCTTCTCCGTCGTCTATGTCCCGGATGGCATGCTGAAGGAGAGCGCCGATCACGATGAGTATGAGAGGACGCTCTGCACGACCGCTATGTGCTCAGAGAGCAGGACATACTACTTCTCCCCTGCAGAGAACAGGCGCATAAGCGCATACAGCGTCGCCAACGCGCTCTCGGCGATGGGAGATGGCGAGACGATCGCTTATTATCCGATACCGATCGAAGAGGATATCAGCTACGTGATCTGATATCCGACGGAGCGCTGCCCGTCCCTCCCGGATGCGGCAGCCTCCTCATCTTCTGTGAAAACCGTGGAGGGATCATGAAGAAGTCAGGGCTTCTCATTCTGCTGCTTTCATCGCTGCTTGCACTTGCATCCTGCGATTTCCTTGGTGGGCTCTTGGGGCCGACTGCCCCGGATGCAGATACCGTCGAGGCCATAGAGGGCTGTGTCCAGGATCTTCATCAGGCCCTGTTCGATCAGAGCAGGGTGGACGTCGCCGTTGAGGAATCGGTGTCGGATGATGGAACCCATTTTGCGGAGTATACGCTCTCCGATGACTGCGGCCTGGCAATGTACACGCGCATACGGAAGGGGGCTCGCCTCACGCTGACGGACAATGCTCATGATGGCACCGAAGCGCAGAGCTTCGGCTTCAGCTATGAGGATGTGATAACGGATGATGTCTATCTATCGCTTTCAGGGGAGATCGTGAAGAGCGATGGGGCATTCGAATCATGCATCGTCAAGTATGATGGCAGGCTCTACGACATGCTCCCATACGCTGCCGACCTCTGGTACGCGGAAGCGGCGGAGTAGGGGCAGGGCTTTCGCCCTGCTTCCGTCAGCGTGAAAGGAATGCCATGAAGAGCCTTGAGAGCGCTTCGGTGTCCCTCGCTCCAGCCGTTTCGTAAGGCGAGTGCATGGCAAGCTGCGCCGCCCCGATATCCACCGTGGGGATGCTGAGCTTCTGGGCTGAGAGGTTTCCGAGCGTCGATCCGCCTGGTATGTCGGAGTGGTTGGCGAAATGCTGGTATGGTATGCCGTTTCGGTCCATCAGATCCCGCAGATAGCTTGCGCTCTCCGCATCCGTCGCATACCGCTGCGAGGCGCTGAACTTGATCGCAACGCCTCCATTCATCCTTGGCCTGTTCGTTGGGTCGCATTTCTCCGGATAGTTGGGATGCAGGGCATGGCAGTTGTCGGCGCTGATCATGAACGATGAGGCTTTCATGATGGCTTTCCTCTCCTCATCGTATCCCATTGCTGTCCCTATCCTGGAGACGATCGTGCACATGAGGTCCGAAAGCGCTCCCTGCTTCGTTCCGCTTCCCGTCTCCTCGTTGTCGAAGAGCACGGCCATCGATATGAACCGCGAAGGAATGGTATCGGAGGCGGCCCTGAATGCCGTATATGCGCACATGAGGTCATCGATCTTCGGCGCGGAGAAGAACTCCTTCCCCAGCCCCCAGAACGAGTGCGGCGTGCGCGGGTAGAGATAGAGCTCGTATTCAAGAAGCGAATCGACGCTGCATGAAGCCTGCGAGGCGAGAGCCTCGATGAACCTTCCCTTCTCGGTGCCTTCCGCGAAAAGCGGCAGAAGCTCCTTCTGCGCGCTGTAGCAGACGCCTTCGTTCGCCTTCCTGTTCATGTGTATCGCGAGGCTGGGGATCAGCACCATGTCGCGATCGAAGTCCACAAGGCGCTCCTCGATGCCATTCTCGGTGCGTACGAATACCCTGCCGGCTATCGACAGCGGCCTGTCGAACCAAGGAGCCATCAGAAGCCCGCCATAGATTTCCGTGTTGAGCGTTGCATACAGCCCCGATGAGACGATTTCAGGGTCGGTCTTCACCTTGAAAGCAGGACTGTCGGTATGGGCCGAGACGATCGAATAGCCTTCGGCCTCGGAGGAGGGGATCCTGAATGCTGCAAGCGCCGAGCCGTTGCGGGTGACGAAGTATGGCATGCCGGCCTCGAGCTTCCATGCCTCCCTCTCGTCGAGACGGATGAATCCTTTTCCTTCAAGCTCCACCGCCATGTTCCGTACCGCATGGAACGGGGTGGGGCTCTTCGCTATGAATGCAGAGAGTTCCTCTGTCGTTGCGTATCTGCCTTCCATGGCACCGAGTGTAGCTCAGAGCGGGCGATCCGTCATCTGCCGAGATTCATGAAGCTCCTGACGGGGATGCTGAATACGATGCCCATTCCCTTCTTCTTCAGCGCCTCCATCGAGCTGATGGCCTCCATCACGGCCTCGGCCTTGTCGCGGGAGATGACGATCATCAGTATCTCCTTCTCCGGCACGAGGGGGGCTCCGAAGAACTTCACATCATCCTCGGTGCTCGTTCCATGGGCATCGATGACGGTGCCGCCTTCAGCGCCTGCCTTCCTCGCCGCTGCCATGATGTCCTCGCTGTATCCTTCCTCGCATATCACTTCGATGAGAACCCATCCGGAATCCATATCCCTGACCTCCATGCTTCCATCCCTTGCCGCATCGATGATGATGGAAACGCCCTTCGCCTTGACGGAGTGGACCGCCTCGAGGATCCTTTCAGAATCCTTGGACTCGATCACACTCGTCAGAACCTCCTGCTTCGTATCCCCGATGCCGAGCGCGGAGAGTATCGTGCTTGTCGCAGTTCCCTTCGCCAGGCATACCGTGCCGCCCGGTGCACCAGCTCTCCTTGCGGCTGCCATCACATCCTTGGCCTGTCCCTTGCGGACTATCGTGATCATAGTGCACCAGCTCATCCATTCCCCCTTTCGGATCTCCGGACCCTTCTCTGATAGATGATTCCGAGCAGCTCTATCAGCAGTATCGGCATCATCGCGATCATCGCTATTATCCCGAACGAGGAGGCAAGCGACGCGCCGCCCGATCCCGAAGCCGCTCCGATTGCAAGCGGCAGCAGGAATGCCGAGCTCATCGGTCCCGTGGCTACTCCTCCAGAATCGAATCCGATGGCTGAGAAGAGCCCCGGCGTCCTTATCATCAGAAGCATTATGATCGCATAGCCAGGCAGGATGAATGCCCAGATCGAGAGCGAATGGACGGTCCTGATGAGCGCCATCACGACGGCAAGCCCTACGCCCAGCGCCAGCGTTGCGAGCATGACCTTCCTCGAGATCCTGCCGCTCGTTGCATCCTCGACCTGCTCCGTCAGGACCATGACCGCGGGCTCTGCAAGCACGACGGAGAGGCCGAATACGAATCCCGCCGCATACAGCAGCAGCGGACTGATCGATATAAGCGCGCTGCCAAGCTCCCTTGCGACATCGGAGAATGAGTATTCGACGCCGGTGAAGAAGATCACGATGCCTATGTAGGAGTAGAGGATGCCCACTCCTTCCCTCATAGCCTCCGTCCTAGGCATCCTGAGCACGAACAGCTGCATGAGGATGCAGACGAGTATGAGTGGGAGCAGCGCTCTGCCGACCTCACCGAACTTGCTTCCAAGGAGCGTGAAGAACGGGAGCACGCCTTCTTCGGCTGCGATCCCTGCTTCGGTGCCGCCGCCGGCGAAGAGCCCGAGGAGCATGACGGAGAGTATCGGGCCGACGGATGAGAGCGCGACGTATCCGAATTCGGCTTCCTCATCGTGCTTCCTCATCGACGCCACTCCCGCGCCCAGGGCCATGATGAATGGGACGGAGAGGGGACCTGTCGTCGCTCCGCCTGAATCGAATGCTATCGAGACGAAGAACTCATCCACGAAAGCGGCTGCTGCGAAGATCGCTATGTAGCTCAGCGCCAGTATGATCTTCATCGGCCATCCCAGGATCGTGCGCGTGATCGATACGGCGAAGAAGATGCCGACGCCGACGGCTATGGCGTATGTCAGGACCGATGGATGGATCGATGGATTGACCTGGTTCACCTGCGACGCAAGCACCTGCACATCGGGCTCCGGGAGCGTGATGATGAATCCAAGCACGATCGAGCCTATGATCATGATCCAGAGCGATCTGCTCTTCATGAGTGCCGATCCGATCCTGCTTCCCATCGGGGTGATTCCGACTTCGACGCCTGTGAGGAAGAGCGTGAGCCCGACGATCACGAGAAGGCATGAGAGGAGGAAGCGCATCAGCTCCCCTCCATCCATGACGCCCGTCGCCATCGAGAGGATCGTAGCGAACAATCCGATGGGCAATACCGATACGATGACTTCCCTGAGCTGCTTGAGAATGTCCAATGCGATCCTCCTTGCCGCAGATTATAGCAGACGGTCAGGGACTGGTCACATGAACAGAGTGGAGTTCGTGTGGATGTTCACCATACGATCGGAGTCTGCCCGGAGCCGCGAAGGAAATCATTGCATTTCCTGAAGTGCCCATTGCCGAAGAAGCCCCTTGAGGCGCTTAGCGGGCTTGGATGCGCCGATTCGAGGATGAGATGCGCGGGGTTTGCTATCAAAGGCCTCTTGCTTCTGGCATAGCTTCCCCAGAGCATGAACACCTTCGGCCTCGGATCCTCGCCGAGCGCCCTTATGGCATTGTCGGTGAATATCTCCCAGCCCTTGCCCGCATGCGAGGCGGCAGAGTGAGCGACGACCGTGAGCGTGCTGTTCAGGAGCAGCACCCCCTGCTTCGCCCATCGCGTGAGATCCCTGGACCAAGGCCCCTGCTCGACGCCTTCCCTGACGATCTCCTCGTGTATGTTCCTCAGCGATGGCGGCTCATCGACATCGGCATGGACGGAGAAGGAGAGGCCCATGGCCTGTCCCGCCTCGTGGTACGGATCCTGGCCGACGATCACGACCTTCGTCGCTTCGAACGGAGTGAGCCTGAATGCAGCGAATATATCGTTCATGGGAGGATAGATGGTCTTGGTGGCGTATTCGCCCTTGAGGAATCTCCTGAGCTCAAGGTAGTAGGGCTTGACCTGCTCCTCATCGAAGAGCGGCTGCCAATCGTTTCCGACATCGATCATGCTCCTATGATACCCAGCCGAATGTTGAACGAGAAGCCCCAAATCGATATCATTCGCTCGGAAGATCGGTTATGCTCGGGTTCATCAAGAGGGAGATCATATTCGTCATCGCGCTTGCCGCTGCCGTGGCGACGGCATTCTTCAATCCGCCATCGATTGGATGGCTCGAGGCCATTGATTTCAGGACGCTTGCTCTGCTCTTCTCCCTGATGGGCGTCTCCGAAGGCCTCAAGGCCTCAGGGCTGTTCGACTGTGCTGCGGGCATGATGATGAAGCGGTCCGGCAATACGCGCATGCTCTCGCTCCTGCTTGTCGCCATCGTATTCGTCTCATCGATGCTCTTCACCAATGATGTGTCGCTCCTGATGTTCGTGCCCTTCACGATGATGATCATGGACAGGGAAGGAGCTGATGAGGGGTATATCATCACGCTGGTCGTGATCGAGACGATCGCGGCGAACCTAGGGTCGATGACGACGCCGGTAGGCAATCCCCAGAACCTGTACATCTGCTCCTACTTCGATGTGGGGGCTTGGCCGTTCTTCAGGACGATCCTTCCATACTCGCTGGCCTCGGCTCTGCTGATCGCCATCCTTTTCCGCCTCTTCCTCTTCCGAAAGGACAGCGTGCAGGCTGAGAAGAGGGAGATAAGGCCGCTGGACAGGCAGAGGACGATCCTCTACCTCGCGTTCCTTGCTGCAGCGATGCTGTCCGTATTCCACGTCATCAGCTGGCAGCTTCTGCTTGCGGTGGAATTCATCGTGCTGCTGGTCTTCGACCGCAGCATCCTCAAGCGCATAGACTACGTGCTGCTCCTGACGTTCGTCTGCTTCTTCATCTTCAGCGAGAACATCAGGAACATCGATGGCGTTAGCGCTCTTCTTTCCCATCCGATGGAGGAGCATCCGATCCTTGCATCCGCGCTTGTATCGCAGGTGATCAGCAATGTCCCTGCAGCCATCCTCCTCTCATCGTTCGCCGATGGCTTCGAGGGCGTGCTGATCGGCACCGATATCGGAGGGCTCGGGACACCGATCGCATCGCTTGCATCGCTGATCTCCATGAAGCTCTACTTCAGGCGGTCCGAAGGAAGGAATGGAAGGTACATGCTGGTCTTCCTTGCAATGAATGCTGCGCTCCTGGCTGTGCTGGGTCTGCTTGCCTGGCTTATTTCCTGACGCTTTCCATCAATTTCGTCAAAAACGTGCTGTATGCCCTTAACTTCTCGAGGGACAGGCACTATATTGAAATTGCACGAAGGAGAAAGTGCGACAACCACGGGTGAATCTGATGCTCTGTGTTTTTCCCGCTGGCTATAGGTGTATGGAGGATTCCTGACGTCTATGGGTGGCAGATCGATGGGAAGCATAGGGTATGAGGAAGTGGTTGATGAGGATGCTGCTTTCCATAGCAGCTCTGGCAGCGTTTGCATCCCCTCTGATGGGGAGGGAGCTCATTGCTTCTGCAACGCTCACCATCACTATGACTGTTCCGCCGCGTCCGGTCACTCCTGATATGGAGGATGGAGTCTACGGCTCATATGAGCTGGAGAAGTCCGGCAATACGATGCATATCACATCTATTGAATAGGAGCCCCTGCTGCGCAGAGGCCCCTCGATCATCCAAGAAGCTCATCCAGGAAGGCCTGGATCTCCTTGGCACGCTCCGTCTCCGACGGCAGCGGCTCCGCTTTGATGGCGTATACGGCGAGCGCGTACTGGCAGAGCATCGCGGCCTCCTGCCTGTCCGAGAACTCTCCGAGCGGAAGGGTGGAGTAGAATGGCTGGGTGTCCCGCCCATCGCGGCCCTCGTAGTGCTTCATCTTCTCCGTTGGCACGCTCTCTTCAGCGTACTTTCCTTCCATCCTGTCCAGCTCCTTGGCGCGCTTGGAGGCGCTCCAGCCGCGCTTCTCCAGCTGCTGGGCGAGCTCCAGGTAGTTGGAGAGGTTGAGCCTGTTCACGTTGTCCTGTGTATCGATGCAGCGTCTGATGTAGCTGATGGCGGCATTGGCATTGCCGAAGCTGAGAGGCGCTCCCGGGAGCTGGTCATAAAGCAGCGACAGCACATACCAGGCATCTGACATATCCGCGTTGAAGTCGTTCTGCACCTTCTCGATGAGTGCTCGCATGGGCTTCGCCTTGGAAAGGCTGTTGAGCGGCCCGTTTACCTGTCCGATCCTGCCGATGGCGGAGGCCTTCCAGTGGTATGCGTCGGCACTCTCCTCTATGGCAAGGGACTCATCGGCGTATGCCTCGCTCTCGCCATAGCCAGCAAGCCTCGCGTCCTTGTCGTCCTCGGGTATTGCATCGGTGAGGTAGAGCCTGGTCCTAGACATCCTCCAGAGGATGGCGGCCCTCTCGCTGTCGCTTTCCGCATCGCCAAGGGATGAGGTGAGATGATCCATATCCTCCTGATATGCTTCCCGATGGTAGAACAGATCGTCGCTGGCAGCGGCATCGAATGCAGCTGGAAGCGAGAGCGCCATTGCAAGCAGCAGTGCCGTGAATGCGATTCTCTTCATATTCGCTCCTTGATGAGGAGTACACAGGAAGTTCAAAGGCTCGTCAAGCGTCCGTGGGGATGCTATCCTGATCCGGGAGCGATCATGGTTACGATAAGGAAGGCGCATGCCGATGACATCGATGGTGTAGAACGCCTCTATGAGGCGGTGCATGATGCAGAGGAGAGGGGCGATCTCACGATCGGTTGGGTGAGGGGCGTCTATCCGACTCGCATGACGGCTCTCTCCGCGATGGAGGCGGGGGAGCTCTATGTGGAGGAGGTTTGCGGCCGCATCGTCGGCGCTGCGATCATCAACCGGCGTCAGGTGGATGCATATGCTGAAGGCAGCTGGAGCCGCAGGATAGGAGAGGATGAAGCGCTTGTCCTCCATACCCTCGTCATCGATCCATCCGCATCGGGGAATGGATATGGGGCCCGATTCGTGCGCTTCTACGAGGAGCTTGCTGCGTCATATGGCATCCATGACCTGAGGATGGATACCAATGAGCGCAACCAGAGGGCGAGGAGGCTGTATGCCCGTCTCGGCTACCGGGAAGCCGGCATCATCCCTACGGTCTTCAATGGAATCGAGGGAGTGGGGCTTGTCCTCCTCGAGAAGCTGATCTGATCGCCATCATCTGCTGACGTAGGGGATCTTCGCGACGATCTTCCTCACGTTCTCCTCGCCTTCGAGCTGGAGTCCGGGGGTATGGGGCTCGAATGGAAGCACGATGACGAACGTTCCCTCCCTCAGGGGGATATCCACCTCATCATCGGAGTCGAGGAATCCGATGTCGCCTTCAGCGCTGAATCCATCCGGCAATTCCTCTATCGCCCTGAAGGCGCCGAAGCGCTCGCTTCCGGAGAGCAGTATCTGCACATCCGCATATTCCCCATGCACCTCGCTCTTCTTCTCGGGCACCGTCGCATACTCCTGCACCATGTACTTGATGCCGCTCTGATTGGTATAGTACGTGCCCACGGGAATCGAATCCAGATCGATCGAGCCCAATTCATAGATGAGCTCTCCAAGGAAGGGAATTGCATCGGCATAGAGGCCGAGGCGCGGAAGTCTGTCGTAGATCATGCCGAAATGATAACCTGCCGCAATCTGCCGTGCAATGGCGATGTGGTACCATTGTCGCATGGACCTCCTCATCGCATTCATCATGCTTTCATGGCAGCTGCCTCAGATCCTGCTGGGCTTCCTCGTCCGCCTCATCTGCCGCGCCAGCCTCATCAGGCGCAGCGGATACGTACGCTTCTATTCATGGGGGCTGCGTTCAGGCCTTTCCCTCGGCTGGTTCTGCTTCGTTCCCAAGGATGCGCCGGAGAGGATGATCCGCCATGAGTTCGGCCATACCGTGCAGAGCAGATTGCTGGGACCGCTCTACATGCCGATCATCGGCATCCCGTCGTTCATATGGGCATCCCTGCTGTCGCTTGGCGTCCTGGAAGGATGCGATCCACTGTCGTTCTATACTGAGAAATGGGCGGAAAAATGCGGTTCTAGACTCCTATAACGCGTTTTTTTCATCTTTACTGACGAAAATCTTTCAGCTATCTTTTCTATTGGTGGGAGGGAAGGGGCGACTGGAATGCTGAAGAAAGTCGGGTTGTTGCTCGTTTCTGCTGTTCTTATCGTTTCATGCAGCAGGGGGAATGCCGTAACTGCTGAGGAGGAAGCTCTCCCGGAGGTGCCGGGAAGCATCTACAGCCTAGAGAAGCCTCAGGCTCTGGATGACTCCTTCAGCTATGTGTTCGGATACATGCTTGCATCTTCTGCGGGCGTGTATGGGGAAGGTATCGATTACCAGTATATCGCGCGGGGCGTGCTGGATTTCGGATCCGGAGCATCGTTCTTCTCTTCGGAGGAGATGTCCAGGATCGCTTCGGAGTATCAGCGGACCGCGATGGCGGAGGCCCAGGCCAGGCTCGGCGAGATAAGCAGCCAGAACAAGGCCGATGCACAGAGCTTCCTGTCAGTGAATGGACAGCGCGCTGGCGTCATGACCACCGAAAGCGGTCTCCAGTATGAGATCCTGGAATCTGGTTCCGGGGAGGAGGCCAACCCCGATTCCGTTGTCTCTGCGCACTACAGCCTCACTCTGCTCGATGGCCGCCTTGCCGATTCCTCCTATGAGAGGGGAGAGCCTACCGAGCTCGATCTTCAGAGCGTCATACCAGGATTCCGCGAGGGCGTATCGCTCATGCGCGTCGGCGACAGGTACCGCTTCTGGGTCCCGCCGGAGCTTGGATACGGGGAGACCGCGCATCCAGGCATAGAACCCAATTCGCTGCTGATCTTCGACGTCAGCCTTCTGGGCATAGACTGATTGCCTAGCCAAGCAGCTTCATGAGGCCATCATACGAGGAGACGCAGTAGGTGGCCTCATCCGTTGAATCGCCGCTGAATGAGATATAGACGGAGTCGATTCCGGAATCCCTTGCGCCTTTTATATCGCTGGTGAGGCTGTCTCCTATGACGAGGCAGCTTTCCTTTTCGGCTCCAAGGGCGTCCAGTACGAATGAGAAGAAGCGCGGATCGGGCTTGGAGAAGCCGATCTCCTGGCTGATGAAGACATTGTCGAAGAACCTGCCGGTATCGCTGCGCCTGATGCGTTCGCGCTGGACGTCCGCGATCCCATTAGTGACGATCGATAGGCTGTAGCGTCCGTAGAGCTTCTCCAGCAGCTCGATGGCGCCGGGAAGCATGATCCCCTCCTCGCCAAGGTGCTTCGAATAGAGCCTGCCGGCTTCGACGGGATCCTCTGCGATGCCGATTGCCTCGAAGAACATGCGAAAGCGCGCCGCTTCCAGCTCCTCTATGGTCATCGTGCCCTCCTCGAACATCCTCCAGCAGCGCCTGTTGCCTTCATGGTAGATGTCCACGAGGGACCAAGGTATGCCGTATTCGCCGAAGAGGCGGCCGAGCGCGGCCTTCTCCGTAGCCTGGAAGTCATAGAGGGTGTTGTCCGCATCGAAGAGGAGGTATTTCTTGCCTTTCATGGGGGTATGGTACCCGAAAGATGGGAAAGGGTGAACAATCCTTCCATTTGCTGGAAAGAGTTGGATAATATACCTATGAAGAAATATCTGCCGCTTATGGTATCAGGGGCCCTGATGATCTTCATCGGGCTGTATATGCTGCTCCACCCGGATGGATTCCTGACCGTCGTCATCTCCGCCTTCGGCGTCTATCTGGCGCTGGATGGAGTGCGCACGCTCTATGCCGCCATCAAGCTTGGGGACGTCATCGGAAGGAGCTTCCGAAAGGTGGCGATGGGGAAGGCCTTCCTGAATATGCTCGTGGGCCTCTTCGTCATCATCATAGCCATCGCGGCTCCAACGCTCATACCGAATCTTCTCGTATACATCATAGCAGCGGCATTCCTCATCACGGGCGCGGTCGACCTTGCGGATATGCTGCTGCTGTCGAAGGCTGGCGTCGTCGGCACGGGACTGGGGCTCGAGACGGTGCTCTCGTTCGTCTTCGCCATACTGCTCTTCCTCTTCCCCAGCTTCCTCACCGGCATCGTCATGACGCTCTTCGCGGCTATCCTCCTTGCGTCAGGAGCACTCATGGTATATGGCTCGATAAGCTCGATGGTCTTCAGCCGGCGGCTGCGCAAGGACGGCGAATCGCTTTGAACGGGGCTCCGTGCTGTTGACTCCGGCCGCTGTCTGGGTTACGGTTTCCACATGGAAAGAATGAAGGGACATCATCATTGCCTGATTCAGTCATGACAGCGCCATGATGGGTTCGTTGCATATCGGCCTCCCAATGGCGGGAGGCTTTTTTCATCCCTTTCCGAAGGAGGCACCATGGATACCAGGCTTTCGATCGCCGTGCAGAAGAGCGGCAGGCTCTCGGAGAAGAGCCTCGATCTGATACGTTCCTGCGGAATCGAATTCAATGCCGACAGCCGCGCGCTCAAGGCATCTGCAGCGGATTTCCCGCTCGATTTCCTCTTCGTTCGCGATGACGACATCCCCCAGTATGTAGCAGATGGGGTCGCCGATATCGGCATCGTAGGGCGCAACGAGCTGGATGAATCCGGCATCGAGCTTGATATCGTGAGGGATCTGCGCTTCGCGGCCTGCAGGCTTTCGATCGCTGTCCCGAACGGGTATCCATACAGCGGGATCGGGTCGCTGGAGGGCAAGCGCATCGCCACATCCTATCCGAGGATACTCTCCACGATCCTCAAGGAGAACGGTGTCTCAGCGCAGGTCGTCGTCGTATCCGGATCGGTGGAGATCACTGTGGAGGTCGGCATCGCCGATGCGATAGCGGATCTCGTATCCACGGGGACGACGCTGAAGATGAATGGGCTGGAGGAGGCGGAGTGCATCTACCGCTCCTCAGCCGTGATGATCGCCCGCAGCGATATGGATGACGGCAAGAGGGCTGTGCTTTCTCGTCTTCTCGAGCGCATCGATGCCGTGATGAACGCAAGGCACAAGAAGTACATACTCTTCAACCTTCCGGAGGAGAAGCTTCCGCTGGCTGCCGCCGCCATCGGCGGAATGAAGAGCCCTACGGTGACTCCTCTGATGGACAAGGGCTGGCTTTCCGTACAGTCCGCCGTCGATGAGGATCGCTTCTGGTCGGTATTCGAGGAGCTCAAGAAGCTTGGAGCGGAAGGAATCCTCGTCATGAACATCGAGAAGATGACGGAGTAGGCCATGTATATTTCATTCCGCGATTACGATGCGGCGCTGCTGAAGCGCCCGGATGAGGATGATCGTTCCATCGAGATGGCGGTGGAGGGGATCATCTCCGATGTGAGGAGCCGCGGCGATGCCGCCCTCTTCGATTATGCTGAGCGCTTCGATGGCTGGAGACCCGACTCCCTCTTCGTTCCGGAGGGGGACTTCGATGAGGCGGAGAAGGCGGTTCCGGATGATCTGAAGGCCGCGATCGCGAGGGCGATGAGGAACATCAGGACCTTCCATGAAGCGCAGATGCCCAAGGGCGAGGATGTCGAGACCGAATCCGGCGTGAGGTGCTGGCGCAGGATCGTTCCGATCCGCAGCGTAGGGCTCTATGTGCCTGGAGGTACGGCACCGCTTTTCTCGACGGTGCTGATGCTCGCCGTTCCCGCTTCGGTCGCAGGATGCCAGAGCATCACCCTCGCCACTCCAGCAAGGAACGGAAGGATCGCTCCAGCCATCCTCTATGCATCGAGGCTGGCTGGTGTCGACAAGATCCTCAGGGTTGGCGGCGCGCAGGCGATAGCCGCATTCGCATATGGCACCGAGAGCGTTCCCAGGTGCGACAGGATCTTCGGACCCGGCAGCAGATACGTCACGGAAGCGAAGAGGCAGGTGTCGTCCGTCACCTCTATCGATATGCTTGCAGGACCGTCGGAGGTGATGGTCGCTATAGACGGCACCTCCGATCCGCGGTTCGCCGCTGCCGATCTTCTGTCGCAGGCGGAGCATGGCAGGGACAGCCAGGCGATGCTCCTTGTCAGGGCGGAGAGCCGGAAGGAGGCGGAGAGCATCGCTTCAGCCGTGGAGGCCGCGATCGGCGAGGAGCTTTCAAGGATAGGGCGCCATGAGTTCATGCTGCCATCGCTATCCCATTCATACGCATTCCCGATGTACTCGGATGAGGATCTGGTGGATGCGATCAACGCATATGCGCCGGAGCATCTCATCATCTCCACGGAAGATCCTGAGAGGATCCTCGCAGGCGTCGAGAATGCCGGATCGGTCTTCCTGGGCCAGTATACGCCTGAATCCGCAGGAGACTATGCCTCTGGAACCAACCATACGCTTCCGACATCGGGGTGGGCACGCTCCTCCTCAGGCGTATCTCTCGATTCCTTCCTGAAGAAGATCACCGTGCAGCGGATCACGCGTGAAGGCCTCGAGTCGCTGGGACCGACGATCGAGGCGCTTGCGGAGGCTGAGGGGCTCGAGGCGCATAGCTATGCGGTGAAGATGAGGAGGATGCCATGATCGAAGAGCTTCTCAATCCATGGATCCGCGATCTCGTTCCATACAGCTCTGCGCGCAGCGAGTTCTCGGGCAGAGCCGACATACTCCTCGATGCCAATGAGAGCTGGGAGGGCGGCAACGACGGCGTCAACAGATACCCGGATCCAACCGCCTCAGCGCTCCGCTTGGCGATCGAGCGGGAGATGGGGCTTCCGTATGGGATGACCGCCATAGGGAATGGATCGGATGAGGTCATCGATCTGCTTATACGCATGTTCTGCGCTCCGGGGCGCGATTCGATCATGATCGAGCGTCCGACCTATGGCACGTACTCCGTCTTCGCGCGCACCTCGGACATCTCTGTGATCGATGTGCCGCTGACGCCATCGCTGGAGCTGGACACAGGGGCCATGCTGGATGCAATCGCCGTCCACAGACCCAAGATCGTATTCATCTGCTCTCCGAACAACCCTACAGGGCGCGTCTATCCGCTGGAGGATATCCTCCGCATAGCCAAGTCCAATGAAGGTATCACGGTCGTAGATGAAGCCTATGCCGATTTCTCGCCGGATTTCAGGTCTACGGTTCCTTCGATCGCGGATAACCCGAGGATCGTGGTCCTCAGAACGTTCTCCAAGGCATATGGGATCGCTGGGGCGAGGCTCGGCATACTCGTTGCTTCGCCTGATGTGCAGAGGACGTTCATGAAGGTCAAGCCGCCATACAATGTCTCCTCGCTGGCGGAGAAGGCTGGGCTGGAGGCACTTTCCGATATGGCGAGGGTGCGGTCGAGGATCGCCGAAACGATCTCCCGCAGGGAGGAATTCTCCTCATACCTTGGCAAGCTGCCATTCGTGAGGGAGGTGCTGCCATCCGAGGCGAACTTCGTGCTTGCCAGGGTCGATGATGCCTCAGCCCTCTATGATCATCTCATATCGAATGGCATCGTCATCCGCAACCGCTCCTCAGAGCCGATGCTTGCTAAGGCGCTCCGCATAACGATAGGATCGGAGGAGGAGATGGATCGTCTGAAGGAGGTGTTTGATGGCTGGAGAGGATAGGAGGAAGGTCCTTTTCATAGATCGCGATGGCGTGATAGTGAAGGAGAGGCAGGTGGATAGCTATGAGGCCATCGAGTACATCCCCCATGTCTTCGAGGCGCTGAGGGAGATATCGAGGCGCACGGACTACCTTCTGGTGATGGTGTCCAACCAGGATGGCGTGGGGAGCACGGCATTCACGTACGAAGGCTTTGCAGGTCCTGCCGAGCGCATATTCTCGACGCTCAGGGGAGAGGGGATCGTCTTCGATGAGATCAACATAGACCTCTCCCTTCCGGAGGATGGGCTCCCGACCAGGAAGCCTGGGACTGGGATGATAGACCGCTACCGCAGCGATCGCTATGACATGGCCGCCTCGTTCGTCATCGGCGACCGTGTTACGGATATGATGCTCGCCTCCTCGATGGGTTGCCGGGGATTCCTGCTGAACGATGATGGCATCGAGGTGCCTCCCGAGCTTGAGGGCATCATAGCGCTTCGGACCGGAAGCTGGCTTGATGTGGCTGCATACCTTGTCGATGACGGCACGCTGCGGCATAGGACGGCCTCCGTCAGGAGGACAACGAAGGAGACGGATATATCGCTGTCGATCGATCTCGATGGCACCGGCGAGGGGAGGATAGCCACAGGCATCGGCTTCTTCGACCATATGCTGGATCAGGTGGTCAGGCACTCCCGCATGGACGCGCAGGGCTCGGTCTCCGGCGATCTGCAGGTCGATGAGCACCACAGCGTGGAGGATGCCGCGCTGGTCCTTGGAGAGGCTGTGAGGAAGGCGCTGGGCGACAAGAGGGGGATCGAGCGCTATGGATACGAGATCGTGATGATGGATGATGCGGTGGCGACCGCGGCGATCGACTTCTCGGGCAGGCCTGATCTGATCTGGGATGCTGAGTTCTCCTATGCCTACATAGGGGGATTCCCGACCGAGCTCATCGTCCATTTCTTCCGCTCGTTCTCGGCATCTGCGGGATGCAACCTCTATATCTCGGCGACGAAGGGCGGCAACAGCCATCATACAGCGGAGGCCATCTTCAAGGCATTCGCCCGTGCCATGCGCAAGGCCGTAAGGCGCATCCCCGGAGATGCGCGCGTGTCCAGCACGAAGGGAGTGCTATGATCGCGGTGATAAAGTACAGCGCAGGCAATGTCCTGTCGGTGATGAATGCCCTTTCCCGGCTCGGGGCGGAGGCGATCCTGACCGATGATGTCGATGCGATAAGGAGCGCAGACAAGGTCATCTTCCCCGGCGTCGGCGAGGCCTCCTCAGCTATGCGCTATCTCGATGAGCATGGGCTTTCGGATGCCATCAGATCGCTGAAGCAGCCGTTCCTTGGCATCTGCCTGGGCATGCAGCTTATGTGCACCTCCTCCGAGGAGGGGGATGTCGAATGCCTTGGTCTCTTCCCCGATCGCATTCAGCAGTTCCCCAGGGGACGTGGATACAAGGTTCCCCATGTGGGCTGGAATACGATACGGGATCTCTCGGGGCCTCTCTACAGGAGGACGGAGGAGGGGGAGTACGTCTATTTCGTCCATTCGTACTACGCGCCGCTGTCGCAGTACTCGTCAGCCGTCTGCGAGTATGGCGGGATAGCCTTCTCGGCCTCGCTGTCCAAGGATAACTTCCATGGAATGCAGTTCCATCCCGAGAAGAGCGGCGAGGCCGGCGAGCGCATGCTGCGCTGCTTTCTGGAGGAAGCATGAGGGTGATACCTGCCATCGATCTGGTCGATGGGCGGCCTGTGAGGCTTGCCGAAGGCGACAGCTCGAGAATGACGTCATATGGCCTCTCTGCCCTCGATGCCGCGAAGCGCTTCGAGGATGGCGGCCTCGGATATCTCCATCTGGTGGATCTCGATGCCGCATTCGGAAGGGGCAGCAACCTCGATGTCCTGGAGGAGATTGCATCGAAGACCAGCCTCCATATCGATTTCGGGGGCGGTGTGAGGACGCCAGCCTCATTCCTTTCCGCCCTCGATGCAGGAGCTGCCGAGGTGAACATAGGATCGATGGCTGCCAAGGATCCTGACGCGGTCAAGGCTCTGGCGGCAAAATTCCCCTCAAGGGTGATCCTCTCCGCCGATGCACGCGATGGCAGGATCGCGGTCTCGGGCTGGACGGAGGATACCGGAGCCGATGCCGTATCGTTCATCGGGGATTTCCTTGCATCCGGCATAGGGAAGGCTGTCGTCACGGACATCTCACGCGATGGCATGCTCTCAGGACCTTCGCTTGAGCTGTATCGCACGATCCTCGAAAAGCTACCAGGACTGTCCCTGATAGCATCCGGCGGGGTGTCGTCGCTCGATGATCTCAAGGCGTTGGCTGGAATCGGATGCAGCGGCGCGATAGTGGGTAAGGCGTACTATGAAGGCCGCGTCTCCATAGAGGAGATGAAGGAGGCGGAATGCTGGCGAAGAGGATAATCCCCTGCCTCGATGTGAAGGATGGCAGGACAGTGAAGGGTGTGAACTTCATAGGCC
>CALXXR010000016.1 GCA_944392735.1 uncultured Spirochaetaceae bacterium
TCTTTTGTGACTGTTACCTCTGCAGTGCCGCCTTCCTTTGCTTCTGATATCTGCGAGCTTATGTCGAAGTATTCTTCCACTTCCGTACCATCTGAATATACGACAGTGAGAGGGTAGCGGGTGAAGTCAATGGAAGCATCCGTTGTTTTGATATCCCTGCTTTCCGCAATGATTGCAGTTGCCTCTGTTCTGTTCCAGCCGCCCGGAGGAAGGATGAATCCATAGCTCTGGTTCTGGCAGGAGACGAGGATGAGGATGATCGCGATTGTAGCTAGTATTGCTGCTGGCTTAAATCTGCCAATGGGGGGGGGATTTCTCATGGCATACTCCTTTTTCCCATATTCTATCATCGAATATGCAGACTTTGATATTTCGGAACAGCTTTCTGCAGTACATTTTTTCCATTGCCTCTGCTTCCATGCCTAGTCTTGGGGCAGGATGCTTTCATCTAGGCTCAGTGTAGGCCATTGGAAATGATCAGCTGCAGTGTTCATGCAAATCCGATAATATAGAAATGTATTGCTGATACTGTATTTACAGCTTATATTGGACATGGGAAGAGAAGGTATTTTGCGATACGAATGGGATGAGGATAAGAATAAGAAGAACATCAGAAAGCATGGAGTGGGATTTCCAGAAGCAGCGGAAGCGTTGGAGGATCCCGATGCCATCGAGCTGTATGATGAAGGACATTCATCGGCTGATGAGGAAAGGTATATCTGCCTAGGTGCAACAAGACGTTTCCTGCTTCTTATGGTCGTATATACGGACAGGTTCGGAAATGCAAGGATAATATCCGCAAGGCATGCGGATTCCAGGGAAAGGAGGCTATACATTGGCAGATTGCGAGAGGAAGATAGCTGAGATCGAAGAGAATGCGAAGCCAGACAGCGAGATCGATTATTCGGATATCCCGAAGCTGACCGGAGAGCAGCTTTCAGGATTCAGGCCCCGCTTTCAGGTGAACAGGGAGTTCTACAGGCCGGTGAAGAAGGCAACAACCATACGGCTTGATGCCGATTCCCTTGATTACCTTCAGCACAGTGGAGCTGGGTGGCAGACACGAGTGAACGAGTATATCCGAAAGGGTATAGCCTCGGGACAGCTTTGATTCATCCACTGGAATCCCGAGGCTTAGGACCAAGAATAAGCATCGCCATTGGGGATGGGAGATGCTGGGTCAGGTCATCGAACCTGCCCTTCTTCATCTTCCGAAGACCTTGGCGAAGAGCTCGTCATCCTCGCAAAAGTGCGTGACGTAGCCCACTGCGATGCGGTGGCCGGTGGCTTCGATGATGCGCCGAGCGCCTTCCCCGCCGAAGGCTCCGCAGAGCTCGATGGCCGCATAGCCGTCGTCGGCGAGATCGGCTGCGATCCTCTCAGCGCTCTCCAGGTCCGGCACTCCGATCATGCGGGAGATGCCGCCCGCTTCCTGGAAGCGCACGTCATCCCTTTCAGGATCGTACGCTCCCATGATCAGGAATGCGTAGCGCATCACATCCTCGAGTAGAGATCCTTGTAGATCTCAGCGGACTTCTTCCACGACCAATCCTCCTCCATGCCGCGCTTCTGCATGTGGTCCCAGAGCTCGTGGCGGTTGTACCAGATCCATTCCGCGTGCTTTATGCGGTCAAGGAGCTCCTCTCCGGAGTAGTTGTGGAATGAAAAGCCCGTGCCTTCATCTGCGTATTCGTTGAAAGGCTTCACCGTATCCTTCAATCCTCCGATCTCATGGACGATCGGGACCATGCCGTAGCGGAGCGCAATAAGCTGCGTCAGGCCGCATGGCTCGAATGCCGATGGCACGAGGATGGCGTCCGCTCCTGCATAGATCCTGTGCGCGAGAGCATCGGAGTAGGTGATGGCTGCCCGCACCTTGTCGGGATACTTGCCCTGGTAGTACCTGAACATGTTCTCGTAGTACTCGTTGCCGGTGCCAAGCACGATGATGTTCACGTTCAGCGCGCAGATGCGGTCCATCGCCTGGTCGATGATGTCCAGCCCCTTCTGATCCGTGAGGCGGGAGACGATGGCGAGGGTCAGCACCGCAGGATTCTCCGGGAGGCCCATCTCCTTCTGCAGCTCCGTCTTGTCGATCGTCCTCTTTGACTTGCGGTCGCGGATGGAGTAGTTGGCTGCTATGTTCTTGTCCGTCTTCGGGTTCCATGCCTTGTAGTCGATGCCGTTGATGATCCCCCAGAGCCTCTCATGCCTCCAGCGGAGGATGTCCTCCAGTCCTTCTCCGAACTCCGGCGTCTGGATCTCCCATGCGTAGCTGTTGCTGACTGTGGTGATGTAGTCGGAGTAGACGAGGCCGCCTCTCATCATCGTGCAGTTCCAGTCGTTCTTCGGGATCGATGTGTCCTGGTAGGGGCTGACGAGGAGCCCTGGCTCGAAGACCTCGTCCGGAAGCGCCGAGACCCATCTTATGTGGCCCACGTCCCACTCTCCCTTGAAGCGGATGTTGTGGATGGTGAAGACGGTGCGGATGCCGCGGAAGAACGGGTCTCCCTGGAAGACGGTGTTGAGGTAGACAGGTATCAGGGATGTCTGCCAGTCGTGGCAGTGGATGATGTCTGGCCTGAAGCCGATCAGCGGCAGCGCCGAGAGCACGGCCTTGGAGAAGTATGCGAACCTCTCGAGATCCTGATAGAGATCGTAGTACGGCACGATCCCCGAGAAGTACTGCTCGTTGTCGATGAAGTAGTACGTGATCCCGTCATGCTCGAGCCTATGGACGCCCACGTAGATCCTGTTGTCCATCTGGAAGTAGTAGATGCATTCCATCTTCTCCCTCCATTCCGGCTTGATCGCATGGTAGTTGGGTATGACCACGCGTATATCGTACTCGCTCTTATCGAAAGCCTGCGGCAACGAACCGACGACGTCGGCAAGCCCTCCTGTCTTGACGAACGGAACGCATTCCGAGGCAGCGAAGAGAATCTTCTTCATTTTCTCAAGTCCTCCCTTGTCATCCTTAGGATTATACGATGCAAATGCGGTGTTTTACAGGGCAAAAGCAGCGCTTCGGCTCAGTTGTTGGTTTCCGTCATATCTGATACACTCCATCCGGATACGGAGGAAGCTTTATGAAAGCGGTAGAACTGGCTCGCAATTACGATCCAAAGGACTTTGAGGAAAGAATCTATGAGGAATGGAAGGAGAGGGGGGAGTTCGCTCCGTCGCCTTCAGGGGAAGGCCACTTCTCCGTCGTGATGCCACCACCGAACGTCACGGGCATCCTCCATATGGGGCATGCGCTCAACAACAGCCTTCAGGACATCATCGTCAGATACCACAGGATGCTCGGCCGTCCGACGCTCTGGGTTCCCGGAACGGACCATGCCGGCATCGCGACGCAGAACGTCGTCGAGAGGCAGCTTCAGAAGGAAGGGCTCCGCAGGCAGGACCTCGGACGCGAGAAGTTCATCGAGCGCACCTGGACCGTCAAGGAGAAGCACCACGGCATCATCAAGAAGCAGCTTGAGAAGATGGGCTGCTCCTGCGATTGGGACCATGAGAGGTTCACGATGGATGAGGGGCTCTCCAGAGCCGTCAGGGAGGCTTTCGTCACGCTCTATGAGCGCGGGCTCATCTACAAGGGCAAGTACCTCGTGAACTACTGCCCCAAGTGCGGAACCGCGCTTGCAGACGATGAGGTCGAATACGAGAACGTCCCCGGAAAGCTCTATGATGTAAGATATCCATATGCCGATGGCTCGGGATCCATCACCGTCGCCACGACCAGGCCTGAGACGATGTTCGGAGACGTCGCCGTCGCAGTCAATCCGGAGGATGAGCGCTACACGTCCATCGTGGGCAAGGAGCTTCTTCTGCCTCTCACTGATAGGCGCATCCCCATCATAGCCGACAGCTTCGTCGACAAGGAGTTCGGCACCGGAATGGTGAAGATCACTCCGGCGCACGATCCCAACGACTGGGAGTGCGGCAGGAGGCATGGCCTCGAGGCGATCAACCTCCTCAATCCCGATGGAACGCTCAACGCGAATGTGCCGGAGAAGTACCGCGGCATCATGGCGGAGGAGGCGAGGAAGCTCGTCGTGAAGGACCTCGAGGATGGTGGATACCTCGTCAAGGTCACGGACCACGCCCATGATGTGGGCCACTGCTACCGCTGCCACACGACGGTCGAGCCGTATCTCTCGGAGCAGTGGTTCGTCAGCATGAAGAGCCTTGCGGACAAGGCGCTCAAGGCATGGAGGGATGGGGATATCGTCTTCTATCCGAGAAGATGGGAGAACACATACGTGCATTGGATGGAGACCATCCGCGACTGGTGCATCTCCCGCCAGCTGTGGTGGGGGCATCGCATCCCCGTATGGTACTGCCAGGACTGCGGGCGCATGATCGTCTCCCGCACCGATCCCGATGAGTGCCCCGACTGCCACAGCCATAGCCTGAAGCAGGATGACGATGTCCTCGACACATGGTTCTCATCCTGGCTCTGGCCGTTCTCCACGCTTGGATGGCCCGAGAAGACGCCAGATCTGGAGAAGTTCTTCCCGACCAATACGCTCGTCTCGGCATACGACATCATCTTCTTCTGGATCTCCAGGATGATCATGGCCTCCGAGGAGTTCCTCGGCAAGGCTCCCTTCCGCGATATCGTCATCACGGGACTCGTGAGGGACATCCAGGGCAGGAAGATGTCCAAGTCGCTTGGAAACGGCATCGATCCGATCGAGGTCATCGACAGGTATGGCGCGGATGCCATGAAGTTCACGCTCTGCTATCTTGCAGCGCAGGGCCAGGACGTCATGATCGACATGGATTCGTTCCGCCTGGGATCCAGGTTCGCCAACAAGATCTGGAACGCGACGAGATACCTTCTGATGAACATCGAGGGCAGGAACCTCGTGGAGATCGACAGATCCAGGCTCACCATCATGGACAGGTGGATCTACTCGCGCTTCAACAGCGCCGCAAAGGAGATCGCCTCGGCGATGGAGAGCTACCGCTTCAACGAAGCGGCGCAGACGATATACTCGTTCTTCTGGAACGACTTCTGCGACTGGTACATCGAAGCCTCGAAGGGGCGCCTGCTTCATGGAAGCGATGAGGAGAAGGACCTTCAGGTATCCATCCTCATGGATATCCTCGAGAAGAGCATGCGCCTGATGCATCCGTTCCTCTCGTTCATCACGGAGGAGATCTACCAGAAGCTCCCCAACCACAGGGGCGATGTCATCGCATCCGAGTACCCGCTCTACGATCCCCAGCGGGATGACAGCGAAGCTGATTCGCTCGTGTCCGTGCTCCAGGAGGCCGCAAGGCTCGTGCGTGCGGCACGCTCGAATCTCCAGATCGCTCCCGAGAAGAAGCTCCGTGTCGTCATCAGGACAGCGAAGGACAACAAGGCAGCATCCTTCATGAAGGAGGAGGCAGGCCTGCTCGCCACGTTCATGTCCGCTTCGAGCGTCACGATCGACTCCGATGGCAGCGAGGACGTCAAGGGGGCCCTCCCGACCACTGGACTCGGCTTCGAAGCCTTCGTCTTCGTCCGCGAAGCGATAGACATCGAGCAGGAGATCAGAAGGCTCGAGGGAG
>CALXXR010000017.1 GCA_944392735.1 uncultured Spirochaetaceae bacterium
GAGAGCATCAGAGGGAGCGAGAGCTTCATGATGAGCTTGGGGATGGATTCATACCCCATTATGTTTTCCTTGATTTCCGTTTCCATAGGCGAATACTACATATAATGAAATACGGAGACTGTGCAACCATCTCCTCGCTGTTTTTCCTCCCCGATTTCTGGTAGCATCCGATCATGAGGCTTGGGCTTCATGGCCATTCCGGCGCCTCCTTCGAGACGATTCTGGAGAGCGCAGGGATCGGTCTGGAGAGAGATCGGCAGGAGGGGAGGAAGCCTGATGCTCCTGCTTCCTGGATATGGCGGGGATATCCTTCTTTCCGAAGGATCCTTGCTTGATGCGGAGGGAAGAGCATCTGCTCTGGAGTTGATATGGATGACAGCAGGCTTTTGGAGGAAAGGAAGGCGGGAAGGCGTAAGCGAAGGATCCGGATCGCGATAGCCATCGTCCTCGCAGCAGCTGCAGCGATGGCTGCGGCGGTGCTGATCGGGGGAGAGGAGGCCGCTCCGGAGGCAGCTTCCCAGGAGCGCGAGGCGAAGGTCGTCTCGAATTCGTACACGCAGATCATCGACATCTCGGGCTATGTGGAGCCCTATGATATACAGGAGACGAAGTTCCGCTCCACCGGCGCAGTCACCGGCGTCTTCGTCGAGGAGGGCGACAAGGTCCATAAGGGCGATCTCCTTGCATCGATCGACAACACTCAGCAGCTTGCTTCCCTCCAGGAGATACGAGATCAGATCGAAGAGGCTGAGATCAGCGGCTCCAGGCGTGAGCTCGAGCTGTTGAGGCTTCGCGAGGCGAGTGCGGAGAACGCATTGGACTATACGAACCTCTATGCGGCATTTGACGGGGAAGTGGCCTCCGTGGATGTGTCCGTGGAGGACTACTTCGAAGCCGGAGACTCCGTGATCACGATCGTCGATCGCTCAAGGCTCAAGGCCACTGTCGAGATCGACGAGATCGATATGCAGTTCGTCACCCTGGGCCAGAAGGCGTCGCTGGTGTTCGAATCCTGCCCCGATCAGACGGTGGAGGCTACGGTCTCATACATCCCCATGCTTGGGCGCTATACCGATCAGGGCATAGGCGTTGCCGATGTCGAGCTCCTGATAGAGGATCCGCCGGAGGGGATCATGCCGGGATTCACGTTCGAGGGGACGCTCTCTGCGGATGAGGAGGTCTCGATGCTCCTAATTCCCCAGAATGCGATCACACGCGGCCCAAGGGGGATGGAAACGGTACGCGTAAGGCGCGGCGATGGAGCGGTCGAGACCGTCAGCATCAGGACGAAGTACCTTGGGGAGGGCCTTTCGGAGCTGCTTTCAGGCGATGTGCATGAAGGCGATGCCCTTGTCTTCGAGACGAGGAGCCAGCTGGGAGGATTCCCGCTGTGAGTGCCGTGATCGCGCTCGAGGATGTCTGCCGCTTCTATGTCGTCGGCGATACCGTCGTGCATGCGCTCGATGGCATTACGCTCTCGATAGAGGAGCATTCCTTCACCGCGATAATGGGCCCATCAGGCTCGGGCAAATCGACGCTGATGGCGCTCATAGGCTGCCTCGATGTCCCCACATCGGGCCGCATCATCATCGATGGAGAGGATACGGCAGGCCTCGATGAGGATGCTCTGGCCTGGATACGCAACCGCAAGATAGGATTCGTCTTCCAGCATTTCTCGCTGCTTCCGCGCCTCAATGCGCTGGATAACGCCGCTCTGCCTCTCCTATACAGCGGGGTGCCGCTGAAGAAGAGGCGCGAGAGGGCGGAGGAGATGCTCTGCCGCGTAGGGCTCTCCGATAGGATGAGGCACAGGCCTTCCGAGCTCTCTGGCGGGCAGAAGCAGCGCGTCGCAATCGCCCGTGCCCTCGTCACCGATCCACAGATACTCCTTGCCGATGAGCCTACAGGTGCGCTCGATTCGACGACGGGGCATGAGGTGATGGAGCTTTTTCATGAGCTCAACAGCGAGGGGCGCACGATCGTCTTCGTCACCCATGATGGATCGCTTGCCTCCGAATGCGGCAGGATCATCCCGATAAGGGATGGGAGGGTGGCCCTATGATGCTGAGGGAGAACGTGAGGATGGCATTCTCATCGATGGCAGGCAACAGGCTGCGCACCTTCCTCTCCCTTCTGGGGATCATCATCGGCGTGGCCTCCGTCGTCGCGATCCTCAACCTCGGGCGAAGCGCCTCCGAGAGCATCAGCGCATCATTCGAGGCTGGAGGACTCGATACGGTGAGCATCATGCCGCGCGGATCTGCGCGCGAGACGATGATCTTCACCGAGGAGTTCTCCTACAGCCTCATGCGCGAGATCGATGGCATAAGGGAGGTGCTTCCCGTGGTCTCCTCCGTAGCGAACGTGCGCAATGGTCAGGAGATCGAGGAAGGGACGCAGGTGCAGGGCGTGACATCGGGCTTCTTCCAGTCGAATTCGCTCTCGCTCTCATCGGGCAGCTTCTTCACTGCGCTGGACAACATCAACAGGAGGCAGGTGGTCGTCCTGGGATCCGTGATCGCCGAGGAGCTCTTCCCAGCAGGGGATGCAGCAGGCAGGTACATCACCATCTTCCGCCGCAACCAGGCCCGAAGCTTCCTCATCGCCGGCGTCCTCGAGGACAGGGATGCCTCTATGGGCACCACGTACAATGAAGCCGTATTCATGCCGTACAACACCTATGTCCAGCGCTTCAGGCGCACCGATCAGGTCGGAACCTATGTCGTCAAGGTCGCAGAAGGCTCTGATGCGATCGCCGTGGCTGAGGATATAGAGGTCTACCTGAATGAGATCGCGGGCTCGGACTACTACCGCATATTCAGCCCCGCAACGATAAAGGAGATGGCCGATGCCGTCACCGGCACATTCTCCTCGTTCCTTGCAGCCATCGCCGCGATCTCCCTCGTCGTTGGAGGCATCGGCATCATGAACATCATGCTCGTCTCCGTAATCGAGCGAACCGGTGAGATAGGGATAAGGAAGGCCCTTGGCGCTGCTCCCCGGATGATAAGGTCGCAGTTCCTTGTCGAATCGGTGGCCCTCTCGCTATCCGGCGGACTCATCGGCCTGCTTCTGGGAAGCCTCCTGAGCGTGGCGGCGGTGAGCGCTGCGGGATGGACGCTCCACGTCTCGCCGGCGGCGGTCGTCACAGCCCTCGCATTCTCCCTCGCCATAGGCGTCTTCTTCGGATGGTATCCTGCGGCGAAGGCTTCCCGCCTGGAGCCCATGGAAGCGCTGCAGCGTGAATGATCCTGTCTCAATTTTCTTTCTGGCAATGAATTGCATGCCTCCATCCACGATTGCCGTTCATCTGCTTACATGATACAATGACGGCGCCCGTGCTGATGCCGGACACCTATGAATGATGGAGGAAGCTGATGATAGTATCCAAATTCGGTGGAAGCAGCGTTGCTGATGCTGATCAGATAAAGAAGGTCAGGGCGATCCTTGAAGGCGATGAGAGGCGCAGGATCGCCATCGTCTCCGCTCCAGGCAAGAGGAACAAGGATGATGACAAGATCACGGATCTCCTGTACAAGTGCAACAGCCTTGTCCAGAAGGGGCTCACATGCCGTCCTGTCTTCAATGAGATATCCAAGCGCTTCATCCAGATCGCGCAGAAGCTCAAGATCGATGATGTCAGGCTCTCCGAGCGCCTCGATGACATAAGGTGCATGATCGATGCCGGAAGGGGCGCCGATTACGCGGCTTCGCGCGGCGAGTACCTCTCCGCCCTGATCATCAGCGAGTACCTCGGCTGGGAATTCCTCGATGCCGAGGAGGCTATCGTCATCAATCAGGATTCCACGGTCAATGATTCCACATACAGGCGCCTTGCCGATAAGCTCGATCCGGAGAAGCGCTACGTCATCCCGGGATTCTATGGTGAGACGGAGCAGGGCGTGATCAAGACATTCACGCGCGGCGGTTCGGATATCACGGGATCGATCGTCGCACGCGCTGTCGGAGCCGAGCTCTATGAGAACTGGACGGATGTCTCCGGCATCTACAGGGCGGATCCAAGGGTCGTTGCGGATGCCGCTGTCAACACTGAGCTCTCCTACAAGGAAGTCAGGGAGCTTTCGGATGTCGGCGCCACTGTTTTCCATGAGGAGGCGATTGCGCCGATCTACGGAATCGGCATCCCCATCGTCGTCAAGAACACGAACAGGCCTGAGGATCCGGGTACGAGGATCGTGCCGGAATCCAATGACTTCGGAGCTACGGCAGTCTCCTCGGTCAAGGGCTTCTCGCGCATCAGGATCCGCAAGCTGATGCTCTTCAAGAAGTATGGCGTGCGCCACGCGCTTCTGACGATGCTCCATGTCTTCGGCATCCGCCCCAGCTACTCGCTCTTCGGCATCGACAGCATCGTCTGGTTCTTCGATTCCAAGATGGCGAGCGACAGCGTCTGCCAGGCTATGTGCGAGCGCCTGAAGAAGGAATTCGAGCTCGACTCGATCGAGGTCGACCATGGCCATGCGATCGTCGGCGTCGTCGGAGATGGGATGTCGTCATCCGATGCGTACCTCGAGTCCGTCATCGCCCTGAAGGAGAGCGGAATCGATACGACATTCGTCAACTACGGCGCATCCGACACATCCGTGCTCTTCGGCGTGAAGGAAGAGCAGGCCGATGATGCCGTGAGGGCGATCTACGGCAGGCTGTTCTGAGACAGGCGGGGACGGCCTAGGCGCCGTTCCCTTCCATCGTCTGCATTGCAATCGATTTCTCCTTATGCTAGCCTCATTCCATGACGATATATGATATCGCGAAGGAGGCTGGCGTCTCCGGGAGCACCGTTTCGAGGGTCATCAACGGAAGGCCTGGGATAAGCGAATCGACCAGAAGAAGGGTCGAGGAGGTCCTCAGGAAGTACGACTATTCCCCCGATGAGGCTGCAAGGGGGCTTGTCAGCCGCAATTCCGGGATGATCGGCATCCTCGTCAGCGATATCAGGAACCTCCACTATACGGAAGGGGCATACATCATCGAGAAGAAGCTCCTGGAAGCCGGGTTCTGCTCCATCATCTTCAATACGGGCGAGGAGCCGGGCGAGAAGGCCAGCTACATCAAGCTGCTTGCTTCAAGGAGGGTGAAGGGCGTTGTGCTGATCGGCTCCTCATTCTGCACGGATGAAGTCTCGGATGCGATCTCGGTGCATCTGCCGGATTCCCCTGTCGTCATAGCAAATGGCCGCATGGATCTGCCGAATGCATATTCCGTCGTCGCTGATGAAGAAAGCGGCGTCAGGGATTGCGTACGCCACCTCTCGTCTCTGGGCCGCAGCCGCATCGTCTACCTCGATGGACGCGATACCCCCAGCAATGCCGCAAAAAGGCGTGGGTACCTGATCGGTATGGAAGAGGCGTGCCTCGATCCAAGGATCGTCCCCACCGATGGAAGCTATGGGGGAGGTCTGGAGGCCATGTCGGCGATGCTGAAGAGCGACCGGATCGATGGAGTCATCGGAGCCGTCGATCTCATCGCAGCCGGTGCCGAGCGGGCGATCAGCGACCACGGCCTTTCCATCCCGTCGGACATCTCCATCATAGGCATCGACAATTCCCCCTTCGCAGAGATCTGCAACCCCCGGCTCACATCGCTTGATACAAGGCTGTTCGAATTGAGCACTTCATGCGCCGACGTCCTTCTCTCCGTGCTTTCCGGAGGCTCTCCCGAGCGCGTTGCATCGATACCTCCCGCCTTGGTCGTAAGAGAGACATGATTTTCTGTTGACAGATGATCGATTGTCTCGGATAATCGTCTTTGCAATCGATTGCAAAGGTGGATTATGAGAATAGCTGTCATAGGCGATGGTGCGATGGGGACGCTCTTCGGAGCCCTTCTATCGCAGAATGAGGAGGTGTCGATCATCTCGCTTTCCCAGGATACCTCCGCAGAGAGGACGAGGAAGGGCATCGCTGTCGATGGCAAGCTCCTGCATCCTGTCTTCACTGCCGATCCCCATTCGGTCATGGTTCCCGATCTTCTGCTTCTTTTCGTGAAGAGCAGCGATACCGAAAGCGCCCTTGAGAATGCCAGCTGCCTCATCGGCGAGCATACGCTGCTGATGACGCTGCAGAATGGAGCAGGCCATGAAGCCATAATGCGGCGCTATGCCCCCATGGAGAGGATCGTCATAGGAAAGACGGAGCAGAATGCATCCCTTGTAGATCCCTTCACCGTCCATCATGGCAATCCAGGGGGAGCGACCGTCCTATCGACGAATGGATCCGATCTTGTTCCGGTGCTCGGGAAGGCCGGCTTCCCTTCCTCAGTCTCCGATGACATCAATCGCATCGTCTGGCGAAAGCTCCTGACGAACGCCTCTCTCAGCGCAGCCACCGGAGTCCTGGGATCCACGATCGGATTCCTCGGGAGAAGCGAGCATGCATCCGCGCTCGTGGAGGCCCTCCTCAGGGAGGCTGTGGACACAGCGGCAGCCGACGGCTACTCGTTCGATTTCGACGAGGTTCTGGCTGCCATCAGGAAGCAGTGCAGCGAGGATACCGGATCTCGCACATCGATAGAGAGGGATCTTGCGAACGGACGCAGGACCGAAGCGGATTTCATCACGGGGTATGTAGTCAGGAAGGCCGCGGAGCATGGTGTGCAGGCTCCTGTCCAGAATGCAGTGCTGAGCATACTCCACGCAAAAGAGGATATAGCGGCGCATGCCGACAAGGAGCGATAAAATGGATACTGTCTTCACACTCAACAACCTCAGGGTGGTCGATCTCTCGAAGATGATCGATCCAGCGACAGAGACGAGGAGATGCCATCTCTTCAGGTTCAACACGGGCGGCCCGATCCCAGACTTCCACACGAACATGGATCTCATGAGCCACCTCGGAACGCACTGCGAGGGGCCCTATCACCATGATGAGAGCTGGCCGAGCATCGCAGAGCTTCCGCTCACGACGTTCATGGGACGCGCGATCTACGTGAACATTCCGGATGCCGAGCCCCGGGGATATGTGACGGCAGAGCTTCTCGACAGGCATTGCGCCCCGATGATGAAGGAGGGGGATATCGTAATCATCGACAGCCCCTATAGGATCCCTCCTTTCACGCCCAAGACGAACACGGACGAGGACAGGAGGCTCCGCGTGAACAAGGAGACCGCAAACTGGTTCCTGGCGCACAAGGCCAAGTGCGTAGGCTTCGGCGATGGCGTATCCATCGAAAGCTCGAACGATGACGTCAAGCCGTTCCATGATGTACTGCTTGCGGAGAACATCGTATTCCTGGAGGTGCTGAAGAACCTCGATCAGCTTCATGATGATACGTTCTTCATGACGTATGCGCCGCTGCCGATCATCGGGCTCGATTCATGCCCGGTCAGGGCGTACGCCATCGAAGGCCTTCCCGGATTCACGCGCTGAAGGGGAAAGCCGTTGTCAGGGGGCCCGAAAGGGTCCCCTTATTTCATCGTGCGTAAAAAATGCAGCCGACTGGCGGCTGCATCCGATATATCTTCCAATCCTTAGCGGATCGTGAGCTCCGTATCGAGGTCGAAGAACTTTGCCTTCTCCATGTTCGCGATGAGAGCCACTTTCTCGTCCGGCTGCGGGATGACGGTCGGATCGATCTTTCCGACGACCTTCGCCTTCGAGGTGGAAACGTATACCTGAGTCTCAGATCCGAGAGGTTCGACGACGGAGACGTGTCCGTTGATCGTCTTGCCATCGATCGGCGTATGGGAGAACTCAACATCCTCAGGCCTGATGCCGAAGGTGACTTCCTTGCCGATATACGGAGCAAGCGTCTTTGCCTGCTGCGGCGTAACCTCGAGGCGGAATGTACCCTCGTCAGCGTAGACCTTGTCGCCTTCCTTCTTGATGGAAACGACGAGGAAGTTCATGGGTGGCGATCCGATGAAGCCAGCGACGAACTTGTTGTCAGGCTCGTTGTAGAGCTCCATAGGTCCACCGATCTGCTGGATGACGCCGAGCTTCATGACGACGATCTTGTCAGCCATCGTAAGAGCTTCGACCTGATCGTGCGTAACGTAGATCATCGTCGCCTTGAGCCTGTTGTGGAGACCGGAGATCTCGGCTCTCATCTGGACCCTGAGCTTAGCGTCGAGGTTGGAGAGCGGCTCGTCGAAGAGGAAGACCTTCGGCTTTCTGACGATTGCACGGCCTACGGCAACACGCTGCCTCTGTCCGCCGGAGAGAGCCTTCGGCTTCCTGTCGAGAAGCATCTCGATGTCGAGGATCTTAGCAGCTTCCTTAACGCGCTGGTCGATCTGATCCTTCGGGAACTTCCTGATCTTGAGACCGAATGCCATGTTATCATAAACGGTCATGTGAGGATAAAGAGCATAGTTCTGGAAAACCATCGCTATATCCCTATCCTTAGGAGGAACGTCGTTCATCAGCTTTCCGTCGATGTAGAGCTCGCCAGAGGAGATATCCTCAAGGCCAGCAACCATCCTGAGTGTCGTGGACTTACCACATCCGGAAGGGCCAACGAGAACCACGAATTCCTGATCTTCGATGTCGATGTTGACGTTGTCTACAGCCTTGACGCCGCCATCGTAGATCTTGCAGATATTCTTGAGTACTACTGCAGCCATTGATTGCTCCTTTTGATTTCGATGCTTAAATCGTAAGCCCTCAGATAGCCGGAGTCAAAGAAAAATTATCTGATAAAACGCTTAATTTACCTGATTTTTCCTTGAAAACGGCCTTTTGCTGACTATATAATCTATTTCAGTCAAAAAGAGGGAATATGCCTAGGAAATATACGGAAACGGAGAAGGAAAGCATAAGGCAGGCGCTGCGGCGGGAAGGAGGGGAATGCCTCAGGCTGTATGGCGTGAAGCGTACGACAGTTGATGAGCTTGTCCGTCGCGTGGGCATCCCGAAGGGAACGTTCTATCTTTTCTATGAGCACAAGGAAGCGCTCTTCCTGGATATGCTCACATCGTTCATGGATAGCCTCGAGGGGCTTTATCTCTCACGGCTTCAGGAGCTTGATGAGAACCATATAGTCACATCGCTGACAGATATATTCCTCACCATCCTCTGGGAGTTCTATACGAAAGGGCTCCATAGGTTCCTTGATGGAGTGGAGCTTGAGCTTGTCTATAGGAAATACGGGGAGGATGGACGGAAGGCTCTCAGGGACAGCTTCCATCCGATCCTGCGCTCCCTATTCTCCTATTTCTCAATCGAGGATGAGGAGGATATCGAGGCGTTCTCTTCCGGCTATGAGGCTCTTTTCTATCTTCTTCTGGATATAGATAAGCTGGAAGACAAGGAGAAGACGCTGCGCTTCCTGATAAGAGGGCTCGTGCTGCAGATGGTGGAGTGATAGGAAAGGCTGCACCGAAGCGCAGCCTTCATGATCATTCCTTGAAGTTCTCCTCTTCCTTTTCCTCTTCGGAGGATGCCTCCTCAGGCGGAAGCTTCTTGACGATGGCTTCCTCGATCCTCCTGTCCTCGATCTTCGTCACGTGGATATCGAGGCCATTGATCCTGCAGTCAAGCTGCGTGCCATCCTCAGGGATCTGCGAGAGCGTGGAGAGCACCATGCCTCCGATCGTGTCGTAGTCCTCGTTCTCCTCAAGCTCTATGCCTGTCTCGTCGGAGAAGTCAGAGAGGCTGATCGATCCGGAGACCTTCCATTCGTCATCGCCGATCTTCTGTATCTCGACCTCTTCCTGCGGATCGAACTCGTCATAGATGTTGCCGACGATCTCCTCCAGGAGGTCCTCGAGCGTTATGATTCCGATCGTCTGGCCATACTCATCGACGACTATCGCGATATGGGTCTTCTTAGCCTGCATGTTCGCGAAGAGCTTATCGGCATGGATCGACTCCGGTACCATGTACGCAGGCCTCAGAAGGTCCTTGATCTTCTTCCTCTCGCTCTCGTTGCGGTTGATGAGGAAGTCGCGGGCGTTGAGGATGCCGAGTATGTCGTTTATATCCTCGCCATAGACAGGGAATCTCGAGAGTCCCGTGTCCTTGATCGTGTCGAGGATCTCGTACTCAGGGGTATCGATCTGGAACGCCACCACATCAGGCTCGCGCGTCATGACATCGCTTACGGAGATGTCATTGAACTCGAACACGTTCTGGATCCATTCCTTCTCGTCCTCCTCGATCGAGCCGGACTTGCCTCCGGCATCGACCATCAGGCGGATGTCGTCCTCTGTCACGTCCTCGTCGCTGCTATCAGCCTTGAGTCCGATGAGGCGCAGGACGATGTTCGTGGAGGCTGAGAGGATCCATATGA
>CALXXR010000018.1 GCA_944392735.1 uncultured Spirochaetaceae bacterium
CCAACGGATTCTCCACATAGAACATCGAAGTCTCCATCAATGCGATCTGGACCTTATCCGCCAGCTTCAATTCAAACCGATGGATTATATATTCCTGCTGCTTGCCGTTGAACAGCTCTCCCCAGACGATGGAGAGATCATCGGGGGAAGCGCTGTTGCCGTTCTCCATCGGTGAGTAATGCGTCAGATTCAGCGTATAGTCGAAGCATTTCGAGAACGTATGGAACCTCAGATACCGCTGATGATCGAAGTTGTTGCCAAGCACTAGATTGCCGGTCCTGCCATACCCCATGTACTGCTCGGTGCTCATGATGCTGAAGTTCATCCATTCATTGCCGAAGAGGATTCCGGCATTGAGCACACCATCGACCTGCAGAAGGGAGCGATTGATGAAGAATGCATCCAGATTGGATCCGAAATAGCGATCATAGCCTTCACGCAGCGTCGGAGAGAGGAACACGTAATCGACGAATCCATAGCCGACCTGGGCGAAGTCGAAATCAAGCGAGAGATCTACTGCATGGAGCCTGTCCTGGTACTTCACGAAGAAATCCCTGTCATGTTCGAGCGGCGTAGTCTGTGCGAATGCATCCAGGCTTATGATTGCGCGCGGGTCCATGCCGAAGTAATCGGCCTCGATGATCGGATTCCATTCAAGCTCATCAAGAAGCTGGTCAAGGAGCCGCTGCTCATCTGCTCCAAGCCTTCCGGCAGGGATCCTGTGCAGGGCTGAAGCAATCTCGGCTCCAGTCGTCGGATTGACGGATGATGGAGGAAGGACGCCTGCGGAGACGCAGAGCGCATATGCCATCTGGTATTCGATCGAATCGCTCTGATAGGTCTTCTGCATCGAGGCAGAAGCCGGCAGCAGGCAGAAAAGGACAAGCATGATTGCGGCTACTGTTCGTTTCATCTCTTCCTCCTCTGTCATGATTGACGCTGCATCGAGCACTGTCAAGCGCGGGTGCTCTTCTGCCTGTGCCTAGTGCGCATATATTCGATCGCATTGTCCTTGATCGCCTTCAGAGAAGGATTCTTCCTGTACAGGATGAAGTAGTACGCCGAGAGGACCAGCAGCGAGGCTATTGCATGGATGATGATCCTGAGGACTGGATTGGGGATATCGATCAGGAAGCAGACAGCGAAGGAAAGCCCCATTGCGGCTATGGTGGCGACCATCTCGCTCAGATACATCCTTATGAAGAGCGAGAGCGGCTTATCGAACGCATACCTGTACAGCACTCTTCCACCGATCATGAACCCGATGATCTGGGACACGACGGTTCCTACGAAGATGCCTGCGATTCCGAAGTAGAGCGCGCAGATCACGGAGACCACGATATTGATGACAGCTTCGATGATCTTCTTGTATCTATCAGCCCAGAAGAGGCCGCAGGCATCGTGGAAATTCGTCGGCATCCTTCGGATACCCCTCACGAAGAAGGAAAGGGATATCCAGAATATGGTCGGCACGGAAAGGAGATACGCGCTGCCCAGCCAGAGCTGCAGCGCGCTTTGTATGATGGCGAAGAACAGGGCTGCTATGAACGAATGCAGCAGGTAGTTCGTGAAGTTGAGGGCAAGGAACGATCCATAGAGCTTGTCGCGATCCTCCGTAGCGAACATATTGCCGATGCTTGCAAGCGTTGAGGAATAGAACACCCTTGTAGCGCCTTCGAGGGCGTTTATCACGATCTGGTAATTCGCATACAGGCCCAGCGAGCGGATATCGACGAGGAGGGATATCATGATGCTGTCTGAGCTGGATATGGCGACATCCCCGAACTTATGGAAGCACATCGCCTTGATGTTCCTGAGGATATCCTTGCGCGATTCGCCTGTGAGCTTCCGTATATCCCTGCCCTTCCTGCGCAACGCGGGGAATATGCGGTCGGCTATCATGGACAGGATGACGTTCTTGAGTATGTTGAATACGAAGAAGACACCGATGTAGAGACCGAAGTCGCGGGTTGCGATCAAAACCGCGATCTGAACGATGTACTGGAGCATCGTACCGAAGCATACGACAAGCTGGTTGATATACCGCCTCTGGTCAGCCTCTATGAGTATCTGCTTATATGAGAAGAAATAAGTCACTCCAACTGAAACAAGATACAGAAGGAAGTACCACTGGATGTCCGATTTGGCCAATTCGCTTCCGGTGACGAATGAATCGATGAAGAACGAAATGATGAAGCCGACCGCCATTATCGCGAGTCCGATGACGGAATACGCTTTGCGGAAGAACTGCATCAGCGTTGCGATGCGATCATCGTCATGTTCCGCGAGAGGTCTGTACAGCGCATAAGCGATCGCCGAACCGATGCCAAGCTCTGCAATCGACAGGACATTCAGCACATTCGCGAAAAGCGTATTCAGTCCAAGATAGTCGGCATTGAGGACCGAGATGAAGATGCTCCGCTCAAGGAAGGCGGCTATGCCGAGGAATGTCTGGGCGAAAGCGCTGGATGCCATGTTCCTCAGAGAGTATCTGATCCGCGACTGATCGCTTTTGGAAATTCCCATCGGACCTCCTTCCTCCGAACTCCCGATATCCTGCAGAGCAGGCAATGGTCCTTTGCATGTACCACTGCCGTGGCCAATATGTTAGTATATTGCAGTCATAAGGAGAAGTCATGGCCGATTTGAGCATCATAGTACCGGTATACAATGCCGGAGAGTATCTGAGGGAATGCATAGACAGCATCCTTGCCGGCGAATACAAGGACTATGAGATCATCATGGTCGATGATGGATCCAAGGACGATTCGCCTGCGATCGCGGATGAATACGCTGCGAACCATGAGAACATCAAGGTGCTGCATCAGCAGAACCAGGGGCAGATCAAGGCCACGAAGAACGGCATCGCGATATCATCGGGCGAGTACATCGGCTTCGTCGACAGCGATGACTGGGTCACGCCGATCACATTCAGGATGATGATGGAAGCTGCGAGGAGCGAGGATGCCGACATCGTATCGATGGCCGGCCTACGCGTCTCCGGAAAGCATACGCACCCATTCCAGGATTCGCTTCCTTCGGGAATCTATGGGAAGAAGGAGATATGGGACACCGTCGTCCCCGGGCTATTCATGAACCATGATCTTCTGGGCAGCAAGGGACTCAATCCTTCGAAGGCGCTGAAGATCATCAGGCGCTCCCTCGTCGACAGCGTCTACTCCATCATCCCCGACGACATCGTCTATGGAGAGGATCTGATCTTCTCCTACACCGCCATCACGATTGCCGAGAAGCTTGTCATCCTGCCCAAGGAATGCAAGGGCTACAACTATCGGCTCAATCCGAATTCCGTCTCATGGGTCTACAGGAAGGATGTATTCATGAAATCGATGAAGATCGTATCATTCCTGCGGAACCTCCCACAGCTCAAGGACTATGAAGCCTTCCAGCGCGAGCTTGACTACACAAGCTGCTTCTTCGCGATCAATGCATTCCTCAACGAGTATCTTATGAAGAACCCCGCTCCATTGAGCGAAAGGCGTAAGGTCATATCACAGATCATCGATTCGGATGAGATCAAAGGCGCTTCGTCGAGGATATCCACCTCCGAGGCAGGATTCATGAACAGGACGATCGTGAAGCTGATGAAGAACGGAAAGCTCGGCACGATCTGCTTCATCGGCTCGCTGATATCGCTCTTCAGAAAGCCGATAACCGCGATTTCGCAGAAGATCTTCTGATATGCCGAAGCAGCTGACGCTAGAGGAGAGGAAGGAATACGGGATGCGCGTCCTCGATGAGATCGCGCGCGTCTGCTCCGAGATGGGCATCAGGTTCTATCTCGCCTATGGCACCCTTCTGGGGGCGATACGCCACAAGGGGTACATACCATGGGATGACGATATAGACATCTGGATGTTCCGCTCCGACTATGAGCGCTTCATCAGGGAGTTCAATGACAGGGCATCCAGTGGATTCCGTCTCGAGTCGTATCTGAGCGATGGATACCCCTACCTCATGGTCAAGGTCATGTCCACGGAGACTTCGGTCAGGGAGAAGCTCCTCAAGAGGATGGACTGGCTCGGAATCTGGGTCGATATCTTCCCTCTCGATTATGTCTCAGAGGAGAACACCAAGGCCATCGATGAGATGGTGAGGCTCGAGCACAGGAGGTGGTGCGCGCTCTTCAGGCATTCCACCATCATCGGCAAGGCCAAGCTCCTGGGATACAACCTGCTGCAGCATGATACGACGTACCATGACTTCCTCCACGATCCTGCAGACTTCACGAGGAGGATACATGCCATGCATGCCTCCACCGTTCCGACGGATCTGGTGAAGAGCCCTACATCGGAGAACAGCATCAGGAACCTCGTCTACCCCTCCTCGTGCTTCGACAAAGCGCTGGAGGTTCCATTCGAGGACAGGACCTACCCGATCCCTGCTGGCTACGATGAGCTCCTGAAGAGGGTCTATGGCGATTATATGAAGCTTCCTCCTGTCGCCAAGAGGAAGCTCGATAAGCACCTTGTCGATGTGCGCCTGCGCTAGGCCCTTCTTCTGCGGATATGGAGCTTCTCCTCGATCCATGCGAATAGGAGCGCAAACGAAGGCAGGAAGAGCAGCGTCGAGATCATGCACCCGAAGAGCGTGACGCTCATCAATATGCCGAAGTATCTGATGGGCGTATAGGACGCGAACGAGAGCATCATCATGCCGACTACGATGGATACGGTTGTCATGATGATCGAGCGGCCGGTGCTGCAGAGCGCTGTGTGGATGGACGATTTGTCTGCGATCCCCTTCATTCCAACCTCCATCCTCATGCGGAACATGAAGTGTATCGCATCATCGACGCCGCATCCGATGGCGATGGACGAGAAGCTGACCGTGACCAGATCGAATGGGATTCCGGCTATGAACATGAAGATGTAGTTGATCATGATGCCGGAGAGGACCGGGATGATCGTCAGAAGCCCACGCCGCGGTGAGCGGAAGAGGATGGCCGTCGTAAGGAACACGAGGAGGACCGAAAGCATCGTGCTCATGTTCTGATCGGCGATGAGGCGGTTGGAGAACTTGAAGTTGGCTATCGGATCGCCCTTTATGAGCACGGTGGTGCCTTCGGGAAGGAGTTGAAGGTTGTCCACAAGCACCTGATAGACACGCCGAGTGGATGCCGTCGTCATCAGATCGCGCTCCTCGCTGTCCCAATGCTGGAGGTTGAGGCTCAGCCTGTTGAAATCATCACCGACGATCTGGGAGACCTGGGGATTGTAGTTTCCAAGCATCAAGACCAAACGCGAGAGCATTGTGATCAGGCCCTTGTTCTCTGGTATGCCGTAATCTCCGCCGACGGATTGGTTTGCGAACGACATGTAGTTGGTGAAGGAGATGCTCTGGAGTATGTCAGGGCTCTGGAGGATGGCTTCCTCATACGCCCTCACCTTCTCGAGGTTCTCCTTCTCGAGGAAATAGCTCCTGCTTCCCTCCGGGGCGATGATCTCCACCGTGAATGGATTCGAGCCGCCCATCTCCTCCGCGAATGCCCTCGACTCCTGTCCGAAGGGGTCGGACTCCGGGAAGTAGGACATGTAGTTGGACTCGAGCGGGATCCTGTCGTCCACATAGAAGTATCCACAGCAGAGCAGCACGAAGATCAGGCAGAGGACATACCATCTGCGCGTTATCAATCCGGCGAGCCTATGCACGAACCTCGACAGGAGGCCATGCTCATAGTTGTCCACCTGCTTTGCCGTTGGCCTTCTCACGAGCATGAGGACAGCAGGAAGGTATGTGAATGAGAGGATCGCGCAATACGACAGCCCGAATGCAACGGAGACGCCGAATTCCTTCAGTCCCGAGGTGCGGGACGCAAGCAGGCACAGGAATCCGATGACCGTAGTGAAGCACGCGAAGAAGATCGTGCTCATCGTACGCCTCGTCACCTGCACCGCCGTCGCATTCACGCCGAACGAGAAGCTGGCGTAATAGTCGCTGAGGATGTAGATCGTATAGGCCGAACCGAGCGTCAGGACCATGCATGGCGTGACGACGGTCAGTATGGAGATGTCTATGCCGACCATCCTCATCGTGCCTATCGTCCAGATCAGGCCCATGAGCGAGAGGGAAGCCGGTATCAGTACGCTTCGCTTGGAGCGGAACGTGAAGTAATATATGATGATGATGGCCGCAAAGCACAGCACCAGAAGGCGCGAAAGGTCCTTCAGGAGATAATCCATCACCTTGGAATTGATCACGGGACCGCCGTTTATGTAGACATCGAATCCGGCCTCCCGCAGCGGATCGAAGTGCGCATAGAATTCATCGAGGCGCTCGGAAGACACGCTCGCTACGGGAATGGAGAACAGGATGCGGTGGCTGTCCCCGCTGACGAGGAAGTACCTGATGATGGGATCGGATGTGATCCTATCCTCCAGGATGGCAGCCTCCTCTTCCGTCCATGCTCCATCGCTGTCCGGGGATATCGGAGCAACACGCAGCCTCGAGCCAGATCGCTCGAACGTGAAGTAATCGAGGACCGAATACGGCTCTCCGACATCGCGATAGGCTGAGAAGCTGTCCAGCACGGACTGGAGCAGATTCAGGTTATCGGCTTCATAGAGAGCGTCGCAACCGGCAAGGAGCAGGTATGTTCCGGTATAGGGAAGATCGCCATCGGCAGAAGCATCATCGGCAGCAGCCTCGGATGCTGCAGGTTCCTCGGATGCAGATCGAGCGGCTGGCGGGATCTTCTGCTTCGGGGCATTCCTCTCGGTGCCTGTGACGATCGTCTGCCCGACCACCCCGCCCTCGAACACATCCGTATTCTCATCCCAAGGGATGAACGCCGAATAGCTTCCATTCAGGCCGATCCCCATCGCCTGGACGAGCATGAAGGCAGTGATTGCAAGCACGATGGCGATGACCGCCTTAGGGTGCTTCTCGATGAAACGGAAGAAACTGTCCATGAGAGGATTATCATGTAAATACGGAAAGAGCTCAACAACCCGCAGCCTCCATCGATGGAGCGTTCGGCGCAATCCGACAGAATGTGGGAATCTTGTCCATCCATTCCGGTTTACAGCTGGATGGGGCGATGCTAAACTCTCTTCGGAAGTCGAGGAAGGTCTGTGAAGGTTCTCATCACCACTGAATTCTATCTGCCGCTCAGGTGCGGCGTGACCACTGCCGTGCTCAATGAAAGAAGGGCGCTTGAAGCCGATGGCCATGATGTCCGCATCCTCACGATCTCCGGCGACCACAAGTCATCATACAAGGATGGAGTCTACTACATAAAGAACAACTTCCCGCAGCTGTACAAGGACTCGTATGCCTCCATCGCCCTCTTCGATCCGCTTGTGAAGGATATCCTCGAGTGGAAGCCCGACATCGTCCATTCGCAGTGCGAGTTCTTCACGATGTTCTTCGCGAGGAAGATATCCAAGAAGCTCGGCATACCGCTCGTCCACACATGCCATACGGACTTCAATTCCTACATGGTCCACTTCACATCCAACGAGCACCTGTGGGAATGGGCGACGACGACATTCATCCCCAAGCTCCTGAAGGGCGTCGATTACATCGTATGCCCCACATCGAAGATATACGATCTCCTGCGCAGCTACGGGATTATGACGCCGATGTCGATCATACCTGTCGGACTCGATCTGGGGATGCTGATGCAGAAGCCCTCCGATGACGAGAGGAAGGCTCTCAGGAGATCCTTCTCCTTTGCGGATGACGAGACGGTGTTCGTATCGGTATGCCGCCTGAGCGAGGAGAAGAACGTCGGCGAGTCGATAACCCACTTCGCCTCGATGCACAGGCAGAGGCCGCAGACGAAGATGCTCATCGTCGGCGACGGCACCGAACGCGACAAGCTCGAGACGATGGTGGCGATGATGAACCTCAGCGACATCTGCCGCTTCGCAGGCAACATCCCGATGGATCAGGTATGGCGCTACTACAATGCAGGAGACATCTTCATCTCCAGCTCCAGGAGCGAGATACAGGGCCTGACATACATAGAGGCGCTTGCCGGATCGCTGCCGATCGTATGCAGGAAGGACCATGCCCTCGACCAGTCACTCATCGAAGGAGTCAATGGATTCTCGTTCTCCACCGACAAGGAGTTCCTGGAGAAGGCGACCCCGCTGGTGGACGATCCGGATCTCAGGAAGAGGATCGGCGAGAATGCCAGGAAGAGCGTGGACAAGTATTCCCTTGCGCATTTCGCCAAGAGCCTGGAGCGTGTCTTCGGCGAAGCTGGGGAGATTGCACGCCACCGCCTGGATGAGGATGAGTGATACAACATCCTGTTGATTTATTCCACCTGCTCTCCTATCATCATGGATGGAGTTTCCAGAGATGAAGGGTGCAATGCTTTATGTCAATGCCGGAAAGGGCCATTACATTCCTGCGAAGGCCCTGGCCGAAAGCTTCGAGCGCGGTGGCCATGAGGCTGTCCTCGAGGATCTCTTCGTCGTATTCGATACGCCGTTCTGGGAATTCTTCTGCAAGTACGACTGGCGCTTCCTGCTGCACCATCCGCGGCTGGAGCCCGTGGTGCACTCTCTCACCGATACGCGCTTCAATTCATTCCTGATCAAGATGCAGGGATTCCAGAGGAAGCACATCAATGCCTTCAAGGCATGGTTCGAGAGGGAGAGGCCCGATTTCATCATCTCAACGAACTTCATCGGAGGGATAATCCTCTCTTCAGCCGCAAAGAAGCTCAAGCTTGATGTCCCAATCTACCAGTACTGCGCCGATGTCTTCGATACCCCTCTTGCAGGCGTGTGCAGGGATCTAGACAGGATGTACCTCCCAACCGAGCTCGGGAAGGAGAATGCGATCAGGAAGGGACAGCCGGAGGAGACGATCTCCATCTGCCCGTTCCCGCTTCGCCACCAGTTCGAGACGTATTCGTACACATCGCGCTCGGAGGTGAGGAAGAAGCTCGGTCTGCCGGATAGGTTCACCATCCTCTGCTCGCTGGGAGGAGAGGGAATCGGAAGCACCCACCTTCTCTATGCGCTTGCCAAGGCCGGAGTCGACTGCCAGGTCGTCGTCATAGGCGGACAGAGCAGCAGCACTACAAGCAGCTTCGAGAGATTCGAATCGGAGCATCCTGATTTCCCCGTATTCCTCCGCGGATTCGTGGACAATGTGCAGGAATACCTTGCCGCATGCGACATTCAGGTCGGGAAGGCCGGAGCGAATGCCGTCATGGAGGCCATATACATGAGAAGGCCGTTCATCGTGACGGAGGTTCTATATGCATTCAAGGCATCCAAGGAATTCCTAAGGCGCCATGAGATCGGCTGGGGCGAGAACGACACGGAGAAGCAGGTTGAGATCATCCGCCGCTACATGTCCGACGAGGATCTGAGGAGGAGAGTGGAGAGGAGCTTCTCCGATCTTCCCATCTCATTCGGCTCGGACGCATTCCGCGATCAGCTGATACGGGCCACCGAGCTGTATCTGTCCAGCCATCAGAAAGCGGCTGTGAAGTAGGCTCCCACCTCGTAGTCGAAGCCTGGGGCATAGCCTTCAGGTGAGAGGTAATCCAGATATATCCCGGCATACGCCCTGAAGAGCCCCATGATGAAGACATCGGCGCGAAGCCCTATCGAGCCGTAGAATCCTGCACCGGACTCCCTTCCCGTGCTGTTGATCAGATGCCCTGCCGCGACGGCATTCTCCACGACAAGCGTCGCCATCGGGTATGTACCCTTCGAGATGAACTCCGGACCGGAGAGCGAAAGGGATGCCCTGACATCCGTCATGAAGGGGCGCGGAGGGATCACCTCATCGCGGAAGCGCACCTCCATTTGGTGCTGTGGCACGGCCTCTCCGAAGATGATCTGCGATGAGAGGCTGAAATCCATGAAGAGCGAATAGAGGCTCATCTCGCCATCATCCTGGAAGCCCTGGAAGAACGTATGGGAGTATGCGGCATCGTACATCAGCTTCCAGTAGTCCGTGGTCGAGCTCGTGTTGAATATCGTGGGGCTGTTGAGAAGCCACCATGGACCGGCGGTGAAGTAGAACGAGAAGCGGTAGCCTTCCGGCGTGAGATAGTCGTCATCCATGCTGCTGAAGTCGAAGCCGATCGAGATGGAGTTCGACAGCGAGTACTTGTTGCCGTTCAGCTCCGGCACTCCCACGATCGTCGATCCAGGGCGGAAATAGCCGGTATCGTCGAAGATGCCGCCATAGTCCCCGTTCTGTATGTCCCTCAGGGATGCGAATGCCTGCTCCCACCGCACGCCGATGAGGAAGCTGAAGGTCAGGAAATCCTCCTTCCCCTCCTCCGGATTATCCATGAGCCCCTGCTGGAATCCGACGAGGCCTTCGGAGAAGACGACGGAATAGCGCCTCTGGTCATCCGGATCGGATATCACGGATCCATCCGACGGCCACTGGCGCAGCGTCCTCTGGTCCATGCCCGCCTCGACGCGCACGAGCGCCCTGGTGTTCAGATCCTCCACAAGTCCCAGGTCATCGACGCCGAATTCGCCCCAGAAGCTGACGGGGAATGCGCTCATCGCGAAATCCGAGAGATAGGAGGCATTGATGATGCTTGAATAGAAGACCTCCGCATGGAGGGGAAGCGAAACGATGAGAAGCAGAGCGATGACGATCCTGCGCATTCTGCGATATTACCACCCTTCACCGCTTTCTTCCACTGCACTTGCTCCATATATCCGCTTTCTGCTATAGTCCGGCCATTATGGAATACAAGGTCCCGGAGAACCCTTCAGAAAACCGGATAGGCGGCTTCACGCCGCTTGTCGTCGTAACAGGCCTTCTGGTCACGCTCTACCTCGTCGCCAACCTCATGGCTGTCAAGATCATCTCGATCGGTCCGCTATCGCTCTTCGATGCCGGCACCATCACCTTCCCATTCGCATACATGCTGGGGGATGTGCTTGCGGAGATATGGGGATACAGGACAGCGAAGAAGGTGATCATCCTGACATTCATCTGCAATGCGCTGCTGGTGATCTTCACATCGATCGGCGTCGTGCTGCCCTACCCCGACT
>CALXXR010000019.1 GCA_944392735.1 uncultured Spirochaetaceae bacterium
TCTACATCACCACCAATGGCCCCAGGCTTGAGACGCCTGCCGAGATAACCGCGTACAGGAACATGGGCGCTGATGTGGTGGGCATGACGCTCGGTACGGAGGCTGCCCTCCTCAAGGAGGCTGGGATCAGGAATGCTGCGGTGGCGTATTCGATCAACTGGGCCGCAGGGCTGGATGCTGAGGGCGTGTCGTTTCTGGAGGATGAATCGATCAGCCGCATCGTGGGAGACATCATGGCGATAGCGGAGAAGACGCTGCACGATCTGCCGTGAAGCGTCATAATCCATCCTCCATGGGTTGTGCTTGAGGCTCTATATAAATAGAATTCCAGACTGTGGGAAAAAGCGGACTTACACCGGCTTTCAGGTTTCTGAAGCTTACATATGGGAATTATCTCAAGAGGCGATACAGGATCTCCTCCTATGGAATCGAGGATGTCGTTCCGTACAAAGGGCCTGCGATCGTCTTCGGCAATCATACGCATACGCTCGATCCGTTCTTCATCTCCGCAGTCTATCCGTACACCATAAGATGGGTTGCCGGAAGCTACCTCTTCAAGATGAAGGGGCTATCGTTCCTCCTCAGGCACCTGGTCAAGGCGATGCCAAAGGTGCAGGGCAGGAGCGATCTGGAGACGATCAGGAGCATCTCGCGCGCACTCAAGCAGGGTGACATCGTCGGGCTCTTCCCGGAGGGGACGAGGAGCTGGGACGGCGAGATGATGGACATCACCGCCGCGACGGCAAAGCTCGTGCGCATGTTCAAGGTGCCAGTCGTGTTCACGCACATCGAGGGCGGCTTCCTCAACAAGCCGCGCTGGAGCGACAAGGAGCGCAAGGGGCCTGTCTCCGTCAGGGTCGTCAGGGTGCTCACCCCTGAGGAGATCTCGAAGATGACGCTTCCCGAGATCACCGCCGTGACCGCCGAATGCCTCTCGTTCTCCACCGATGAGTGGGAGGATGAGGCTAGGGTGCCGTATCCGTCGCCGACGCTCGCGGAGGGTTCTGAAAGGCTCTTCTACCTCTGCCCGAAGTGCGGCCGCTTCTCCACGATCCACAGCCATGGACGCATTGCGGAGTGCACTAGTTGCGGCTTCTCGGTGGAATTCGATGAGTATGGAAGGATATCATCCTCCGATCCCTCGATCTCTTGGACGAAGCTCTCCGAGTGGCATTCCTGGGAGAAGGGGAAGCTTGCGGACATCCTCTCCCTCTCCGATGGCGCGGAGATCTTCTCCGACCGCGGCATCCTCTTCCAGATCCCGGGAAGGAAGAAGCTGAGGACCGTCTCCGAGGCATTCGATGTCTCGGCATCATCGGATCGCCTCCGCTTCTCGTTCGACAGGCCTTTCGATTTCGATGGCAGGAGCATCTCCGAGCTGGAGTTCCCTCTCTCATCCATCGAATCCATGATAATCAACGCAAAGCAGACCATTGAATTCTATGCTGACGGAAAGCAGTACAGGTTCAGGACTGCACTTGATAGATCCCCGCTGAAGTATCAGGAGCTATACCTGGCATGCAAGGCGGGTTCGGAGGAATAGCATGGACTTCAATGCAATCATCAATCTTGGGGTGGTGGGGGCAGGTCTCCTCATCGGAGCTCTGCTGAGGGCCAAGGTGAGGCTTCTGCAGCGCTTCCTGATCCCCTCCGCAATCATCGGAGGATTCTTCCTCCTCTTCTTCTACAACTTCGCCGCGCCGCGCATCGGGCTCGAGGCAGGCTTCCTAGGCGATCTTGTGTACCATCTGCTCAACATCTCGTTCATAGCGATGGCGCTGCGCAATCCCGACGGCGACAAGCCCAAGGACGGAAGCGCTAGGAAGGCGTTCGTGCAGAACGTCATCGCCATCTTCGGGCAGTACGGGCTGCAGTGCTTCTTCGGCCTTCTGGCGACGCTTGTCATGATGAAGACCTTCTTCCCAGGACTCTTCCCAGCCATCGGCCTCACGCTCCCGCTCGGCTTCGAGCTCGGACCTGGGCAGGCGTATTCCATGACGCTTCCATGGGAGCCGCTCGGATTCACCGGCGGCACATCCGTCGGACTTGCGATGGCCGCTGCGGGATTCATCACGGGCAGCATCGGAGGCGTCATCCTCATCAACATCGGCATAAGGAAGGGTTGGATCCCGGCCGAGGATGCCGCTAAGCTCCGCGAGCGCAAGCTGTTCACGGGCTTCCTTGCAAAAGGTGCATCCAGGGAAGGCTCGAGGCTCACATCGGAGGGCGAGTCGATCGATACGCTCTCGTATCACGTGGCCCTCATCATGGTCTCCTACCTCGTCTCGTGGGCGATGCTGGCCATCATCGAGAAGCTCCTCTCGTTCCTCGGGCCCATGGGCATGGAGGTCGCGTCCACGCTCTGGGGCGTCAACTTCATCTTCAGCATGTTCGCCGCCGCCATCGTCAGGACAGTGATCAGGAAGACGGGGATCGACTACACGATCGACAATGGAACGCTCAATAGGATCAATGGCCTCTCGGTCGACCTCACCGTCACCGCATGCCTCGGAGCGATCTCGCTCACGGCTCTTGCAGCATACTACATCCCCGTCATCGTGCTCATCATCGTCGGCATACTCATCACCTGCTTCGTGCTGCCATGGTATTCGTCGAGGCTCTATTCAGACCACTCATTCTACCGCATGCTCGTCCTCTTCGGCACCGCTACCGGAACGCTTCCGACAGGCCTCTCGCTCCTGAGGGTCGTCGATCCGGACTTCAAGACGCCGGCTGCCAGGGACTATGCATATGCTTCCGGAATGGTCTTCGTCTTCGTCTTCCCGCTCATCCTCTTCGTCAACCTGCCAGCGCACAGCTATTCGCAGAACAATCCGATGCTCTTCTACATCATGCTCGGCATCACGCTGCTCTATACGATCATATTCGCCGTAGCCTACAGGCTCGCGGCAGGAAGGAAGGCATTCAGGAAGATCGGCACATTCTATCTCACGGAGAACGACAGGTGAGCCATCCTCGCGGGGACTGGATGAACGACAATGCAGAGCTCTTCCGCTATGCGGGGGAGCTCTCGTGCATGAGGGAGGAGGCGGAGCGCATCCTCCTTTCCGGAACGGCATCCGCCTTCCTCGCACCGCTTTTCCGTACGCTCTATCCAGATAGCACCATCATCGTATCGGGAGCTGAGGAGGATGCAGTCTCGGAAGTGCTTGCGGATGTCCCCGATGCCGATGTCGATCCCAGACCGATCGAATCCGCCCAATTCAGCGGAA
>CALXXR010000020.1 GCA_944392735.1 uncultured Spirochaetaceae bacterium
ACTTCACCCGCTACCCTCTCACTGTCGTATATTCAGATGGTACGGAAGTGGAAGAATACTTCGACATAAGCTCGCAGATATCAGAAGCAAAGGAAGGCGGCACTGCAGAGGTAACAGTCACAAAAGATAAGATCTCAGAGAAGTTCACTCTATATTTCTATGATATGACACTCAAGGAGCTTCTCTCAGGCGTAGATGGGATATCAATCAACCCTGCGGATCCGACGACATGGACTGCATTCAAGGATTTCTGCAGCAATAAGCACATCCTCATCGAAGACCTTACATACGAGGGAGGACTATCAATCGATAAGTTTGCACAAGCTGGAGAAGCCGCAGGAAAATATATTCCTGTCTTCGAGGATACGTATTTCAGAGGCAATGCAGGAGAAAAGGCACAGCTCTCGCTCTCTTCCCAGAATGTGAATAAGCATCTCGAGATCAGCGCAGATGGAATAACAGTAGAAAACGTGGAGGTGATCATCACTGGAGCGGGAGATCCCGAGTCAAGAGTCAATGCGGCAGGGCTTTTCGGGAACAATATAATCATCAGGGACTGCATCCTACGCAATCAGATTGCTGCTTCATCCACTCCGGGAACGGAGAACACGGAGCGTACAGGAATAAGCATCGAGAAAGGGAAAACCTTCGCCTGTGGGCCGGATCCTAGCATTCCTGAGAACATCCGCATCGAGAATACATCTATCGAGGGCTTTGATGTATCTGTCAACATCTCCGGATACGCCACACTCAGCAATGTGACAATAGACAGCCCGATAGTAATCGCTGTAGATCAGACGATGCTGGATGACCTGAACAGAATCATCCTGACAGACATCCATTCGTCTTGCGATGGAACAGATGTTTACTTGATCGTCCCTGCCGATACGACGGATGAAAGAGTCATAGCCTTTGAAAATCGCTTAAAGGAATCTGGCCTTACGGTTTCTGTTGAATCCTCGGATGTGGAGATTGGCAATGTAACGATTTCCCCTTGGGAAGACGGAGGATCATGGGATGGTGAAGCAATGTAAAGGATATAGGAAGCTTATCCCGGGGCCTAGTCGCAGCTAGGCCTTTCTTCTTCGCGTGAAATCCATGGTTTAGAAAGCCTTATGGAAGGGATCCTTTGCATCTCTCCACGAGTAGAAGTAGAAATAGCCGAAAACCAGGTGTTGGAGTCAGCCGATCCAAGCCACACGAAGCCAACAGATTCAAAATAAGGGCAGGTTCGATGACCTGCCCCAGCATCTCCCATCCCCAATGGCGATGCTTATTCATGGTCCACAGCTGCGGGATCTGATTCCAGCGGCTGCAGGCCCTTTATCGATATATCAACATTATACCCCTTGCTGTCAAGGTACTGGAGTATCTCCTCGAGCGTGAAGCTCTCGAGGCTTGCCGTATTGGAGACATAGCGTACGTTCGAGCTGTCCGCCTGCAGGGCGAACGACGGAAGGATATCCTCCGTCTGCTCCGATGAGGTGCCGAAGAACATGAAGCCGCCGATGAAGATGAAGACGACCGCTGCCGCCGCCGTTATCAGCGACGGCAACGATATCTCCAGGCGTCTTCGGATAAAGCTGACCTTCTTCCCGCTCTGGAAGCACTTCTTGTCCAGAAGCGCGAGGATCCTCTCCTTGTTCCTATCCAAAAGCTCCTCCGGGAAATCCGCGGACAGGATCCTCTCATCCAGGGCCTTCATATCCTCAAGATGCTTCCGGCAAGCAGCGCAATGCTCAAGATGCTCCTCCACCTGCGTCCTGTACGGCTCCGGAAGCTCTCCATCGAGATAAGCTGACAGCATCTGCGAATCAATACACATCCCTATCCTCCGTAGAAAGGGCCTCCTCCAGCTTCTTCCTGGCTCTGTAAACCCTCACCTTCACATTCGTCTCGGAGATGCCAAGCACCTTCGCTATAGACTTGTAGTCGAGACCGGAGAACTCCTTCAGCTGGATGACCATCCTCAGGTTCTCCGGCAGACTCTCGATCGCAGCCCTCACTGCCCTCTTCTCATCCGCCTCGACGGCAGCCTGCGCCGCGTCGCGGGTCTCGACAGAGGCCGATGGCGTGTGCCTGACCTTCTCCACCAGCTCTATCTCACGCTTGTTGCGCCTCACATGGTTCAGCGCCAGGTTCTTGGCTACCCTTATCAGCCAGTACCGTGCATCATCCTCCCCCGGGAAGGTCATGTTCTTCACATAGAACCTCTCGAAGGCTTCCTGCGTGAGATCCTCGGCGATTTCAATGTTATATACGATATGCATCACCACCTGCATCAGCAGATGGTAGTTCCCATCGTAGATGCGCCTGAAATCATCTCGGTCAGTGCTCTTTATCTCCATCTCTTTAACACCTGGATCGGGAAAAGGTTACACATTCTTCTCAAGAACGGCTCCGGAAGGCGTATCCTTCACCGTCCAGCCGCGCTTCTTGAGCTCATCGCGGATCGCATCGGCCCTGGCGAAGTCCTTGGCCTTCTTGGCCGCGGTCCTCTCCTCGAGGAGCCTGAGCTCCTCCTCGCCTGCCTCTTCCTTCCCTTCCTCTGCGGAGGCTTCGCTGAGCCTGAGGCCGAGCACGCGGTCCATGTGGTATGCCGCAGCAAGCCTGTCGGACTCGGAGAGCGAGCCGTCCTTGATCATCTTCCAGAGCACGGAAAGCCCCTGCGGAGCCCCCAGATCGTTCATCATGGCATCGTCGAATGCAGCCATATACGCCTTCGCAGCCTCCGATGGCTGGGACGATGGCTCTGCGACCGCCTTCGCAGCCGCAATCCTCTCCACAAGGCCCTTTCTTGCCGCACGCGCCGCATCCAGCGCCTCATATGAGAACTTCAGCTGGCTCCTGTAGTGGCCGGTGAGGCAGAAGTAGCGGTAGTCGAGGGCATCGTATCCCTCTCCCTCAAGGACCGGAAGCGTGACGAAGCTGCCTGTCGACTTAGACATCTTGGCGTTGCCCATGAGCAGGAACTCGCCATGGCACCAGTAATTGACCCATGTCTTCCCTGTCGCGGCCTCGGACTGCGCGATCTCGTTCGTGTGGTGCACGGGGATGGCATCGATGCCGCCGCAGTGCAGGTCGAAATGCTCGCCCAGATACTTCATCGACATGGCGGAGCACTCGATGTGCCAGCCGGGATAGCCCCTTCCCCATGGGGAATCCCACATCATCGCCTGGCCTGCGAACTTCGAGTTCGTGAACCAGAGCACGAAGTCCTTTGGATTCCTCTTGTTGGAATCGACCTCGATCCTCGCGCCGCTTCTGAGGTCATCAAGGTTGAGCTTGGCGAGCTTGCCGTAGTCATCGATGGTATCGATGGAGAAGTAGACGTTGCCGCCGGATGTGTATGTATGGCCGCCATCCTCGAGCCTCTTGATGAGGTCGATCATGTCCTGTATGTGGTCCGTCGCCTTGCAGACGATGTCTGGGCGGATGATGTTGAGGGCCTCCTCATCGCGGAAGAATGCCTTCGTGTAGAACTCCGCGATATCCCAGACGCTGCGGCCTGTCTCCCTCGCGGACTTCTCCATCTTATCCTCCCCATCGTCGCCATCCCCCGTGAGATGGCCAACATCGGTGATGTTCATCACGTGCTTGACGCTGTATCCTGCCTGTTCGAATGTCCTCTTGAGCACATCCTCGAAGATGAATGTCCTCAGATTCCCTATATGCGCATAGTTGTATACCGTAGGGCCGCAGCAGTACATCGAGACATGTCCCGGGACAATGGGGACGAAATCCTCGACGCGCCTCGACATAGTGTTATAAAGCTTCATATGAGCCCTCCTTCCGAACATATTAGTCCTAAATGGCGCTTTTTCTCAACATCGGCATGAGATACAATGCGGATATGATTCCAACTGGATCGATGCTCAGCGGACTCGTCATAACCGAAGGCATGGACATGAGCCGTCTCTCGTCCTTCTCGACGGGAGGCAGGGCCGAGTACTATGCGGAGCCCAGGAGCGTCTTCGACGCGGTCCGGGCACTCGAGATGGCATACCGCAAGAACCTCTCCGTCACTGTCATAGGAGCGGGGACGCACGTGCTCGTATCCGACGACGGCATCCCTGGCCTCGTCATCTCCACGGCGAGCATGCGCGGCATGTCTATCAAGGGCAGGCTCCTCGTCGCCGCCCCCGGAGAGAGCCTTGACAACGTAATCAACCAGGCGATCGACCACAACCTCACCGGGCTTGAGGAGATCGCGGGGATCCCTGGAACCATCGCAGGAGCGCTCTCGGTGAACGCTGCGGCGAACAGCACCTCCATATCCGATTTCCTCTTCTATGCGGACTACCTCACCACAGAGGGGGAAGCGCATCGCAGGCCCGGCTTCCACGACCCTTCCAGAAGCCAGCGGAGCCTCTTCCAGCCCGGCGAGCTGATCATATCGATCGCGCTTCGCCTCAGGCCTGCAAGGGCGACTGCGGAGGCGAGGATGAGGAAGGAGGAGTACGTGGAGAGGATGTACATCCCCCCGTGCCGCCGCTTCTCAGGCATCATCTACCGCGATCCACCGGGCATGTCAGCCGCCAGGATCATCAGGGAATGCGGGCTCACCGGCCCTTCGGGGCTCAAGGCTGAGTTCTCCGAATACCAGCCGAATTCGATCGTCACCTACCCCGGATGCACTTCCTCGGAGATATATGCGCTCATAGAGCATGGAAGGATGAAGGCGAAGGAGCATGGATACGACCTCGAGACTTCCGTCGCCCTCCTCGGAAGCTTTACTGGTGCGCCCTGACCGATATCCCGATGCTGGGGCTGCTCGTCAGCGTGAGCTGGACCCGAGAGCCTCCATCCCCCAATTCCGCAGTCAGCCCCACGATGGCCCCACCATCCTCATAGCCGAGCCTGAGATGGCCGAGATCGAGGATTGCGAAAGGTCCTTCATCGGTATCGTAGCCGAACTCCAGAGCGCCATATGAGAGCGAGAACCGCTCGCTGTGCCGCCTGCGGCCCGCTGCCGTCAGCGTGCTGGACATCTCCGCCTCGAGGACCCAATCCCCGAGCCTCAGCACCGATGAGGCATACGTCCGGCGGGGCATGTACTCCTCGCTGAATACCGGACGGCTCCCGAAGCTGGCTGCGAAGATCCATGAGTAGCGATCGTTGCCGAAGCTGCCGCGTATGCCCATTCCCTCGCTGGGGCTGTCCGGATACAGGGGAAGGAGCGAGCCGAATGCGGCATGGAGCGAATAGGCTCCATGCTCCGCTCCAGCGGAGACGAGACCCCTGAAGCCGAGATCGGGAGAGAACGATCCGAGGGCGATGAAGCGAAGAAAGCGCCAGGAGGCATCCGCGCCAAGGTAGATGGCGCCGTATCCGCCCTTTGCCTCGTGGCCTGGCTGCATGCCCCCGTCTCCGGGATGGCCATGGGCATAGAGAACGGCGGCATCGAAGCCATCCATATCTAGGGAGAATCCTGCAAGAAGGCGCTCATCGGATGAAAGCAGGAGGGAAAGAGGCCCAAGGGAGAGGACCGCTCCGCTCCTGCCATCCCCCATCCTAGGCCGTTCCACCGAGGCTTCCAGTCCGATGGATGGTGAGAACGGATCGTCGAAGGCTGCGACCATCCCGCTCTCCCCTATCTCTCCATAGCTCAGCGCCCCGTACTCAAGCCAGGCCCTGCCGGATGATGAGATGAGAGCGCTGCCGCCATCGATGGCACCGCCGGATGGGGAGACGATGATGGCTCCATAGGCATCCCGGATGCCGAGGATCAGGAAGAGGATCAGAAAGCATTTCGCCATACTTCCTATCCGCATTCGGGGCGCATTCCTGCCATGTTTTCCGGCAAATGCTCCAAAATCCTTTCCTGATAGTGACTTTCCCGCCCTTTTCTGATACCTTTCCCTGCTGTAGAAAATCAGGAGAATTCGAATATGGTTATACTTACTCTGAACTGCGGCAGCTCGTCTGCCAAGTACCAGGTCTATGACTGGGATCAGAAGGATGTGCTCTGCGTCGGCGTCGTCGAGCGCATTGGACTCGAGTATTCTACGATCGAGCAGAAGTCGATCGGCAAGGAGCCCTATCAGGAGCGCTTCGTCTCCCCGACGCACAAGGAGGCGATCGAGCTGATCCTCAAGATGCTCGTCGATGAGAAGTACGGCTGCATCAAGTCGCTCTCCGAGATCGGAGCAGTCGGCCACCGCGTTCTCCATGGCGGCGAGCTCTTCAAGAAGTCGACCCTCGTCACGGATGAGGTCGTTGAGCAGCTCAAGGGACTCATTCCGCTCGGACCGCTCCACATGCCTGCCAACATCATGGGCATCGAGGCTGCGAGGAAGCTCATGCCGAACGTCCCCCATGCAATCGTCATGGACACCGCATTCCATCAGACGATGCCGGAGGAGGCATTCATGTATGCCGTTCCCTATGAGTGGTATACGAAGTACAACGTGCGCCGCTACGGTTTCCACGGAACCAGCCACCTCTACTGCGCGAAGAGGGCAGCTGTCCTCCTCGGCAAGAAGAACGAGGATACCAATGTCATCATCCTCCACATCGGAAACGGCGCTTCCGCAAGCGCAGTGAAGAACGGAGTCTGCATCGAGACCTCAATGGGACTGACACCGCTCGAGGGCCTTGTCATGGGCTCGAGGTCCGGCGACATCGATCCAGCGATCATCCCATACATCTGCAATAACACAGGCCTCACCGCAAGCGACATGGACACATACCTCAACAAGAAGTCGGGCCTTGTCGGCATCTGCGGCATGTCCGATAGGCGCGATGTCCATGAGGCGGCCATGAACGGCGATCCGAAGGCGATGCTCGGCGTCAACATGGAGATCCACAGGATCAAGAAGTACATCGGAGCCTATGCAGCCCTTCTTGGCAGGGTCGATGCCATCGTCTTCACCGCAGGCGTCGGAGAGATGGGAGAGCACATCAG
>CALXXR010000021.1 GCA_944392735.1 uncultured Spirochaetaceae bacterium
GCCGCTTTAGTAGGATACCGCGATGGCTCTGCCTCGCGGTAGTTCATTATTCTTCTGTGTTCATGATTGGAATCGAACCCGTTGTTGGCATTTGGATTCAATAGGCCAGAATCATCCTGAAATGAAAGAGAACGTTGGAATTTTTATGCTTCTGTGCAAAAGACAAGGATTCATCCGTGCTGGAGTTCCCCCATTTGATTGTCAGGAGAATGATTCTCTGCAGATTGTTCTGAATAGCAATGCATAGCATTCTGCTTGTGCAAATTGTCCATTCGGCGGAAGTGCAAAGGTTTTTTGACATCGTCTTGTCGGTTTCGCCGTTTGTATATATCTTATCTGTTGGCAGTCGTCCTGCCGCATGCAATGAATAAGGAGATACATTAGATATGGCAAAGCAGCTTCAGTTCAATGAAGAGGCCAGGAAGTCTCTTGTTAATGGCGTAGAGAAGATCTCCAAGGCTGTTATGACAACGCTTGGACCGAAGGGAAGGCTTGTCCTTCTCGACAAGAAGTACGGTGCTCCCACCGTGACCAAGGATGGTGTTTCCGTCGCTCGTGAGATCGAGCTCGAGGATCCGTTCGAGAATATGGGCGCACAGCTTCTCAAGGAAGTCGCTGCGAAGACCAACGATGTCGCTGGCGATGGAACGACGACGGCTACCGTCCTTGCATGGTCCATCACCAAGGAAGGCATGAAGAGCGTTGCCGCCGGCGTGAGCCCGATGGGCATCAAGAAGGGAATCGACAAGGCCGTCGAGGATGCAGTCGCATGCGTCAAGGGCCAGGCCAAGATGATCCAGGACAAGGAGGAGATCGCTCAGGTCGCTTCCATCTCCGCAAACAACGATAGGTCGATCGGCGATGAGATCGCCAATGCTATGGACAAGGTCGGCAAGGATGGCGTCATCACCGTCGAGGAGTCCAAGACGATCGAGACGACAGTCGACTTCGTCGAGGGTATGCAGTTCGATCGCGGATACCTCTCCGCATACTTCTGCAACAACAGGGACACCATGACAGCAGTCCTGGACAACCCGTACATCCTCATCTACGACAAGAAGATCTCAGCAATGAAGGATCTCCTTCCTGTCCTTGAGAAGGTTGCACAGTCCGGCAAGCCGCTCCTCATCATCGCCGAGGATGTCGACGGCGAGGCTCTCGCAACGCTCGTTCTCAACGCAGTCCGCGGAACGCTCTCCGTCGTTGCTGTGAAGGCTCCTGGCTTCGGTGACAGGAGGAAGGCTATGCTCGAGGATATCGCTATCCTCACAGGCGGCCAGGTCATCACCGAAGAGCTTGGCATGAAGCTTGAGAATGCAGACATCACGATGCTCGGAAGGGCGAAGAGCGTGAAGGTCGAGAAGGAGAACACGACGATCATCAATGGCGCGGGTTCCTCCGAGGCCATCCGCGACAGGATCGCTCAGATCAAGATGCAGATCGAGGACTGCACATCCGACTATGACAGGGAGAAGCTCCAGGAGAGGCTTGCTAAGCTTGCTGGCGGCGTCGCTGTCGTCAACGTCGGTGCTGCTACCGAGGTCGAGCTCAAGGAGAAGAAGCACAGGGTTGAGGATGCTCTCAGCGCAACACGTGCAGCTATCGAGGAAGGCGTCATCCCTGGCGGCGGCGTAGCCCTTGTACAGGCTGTGAATGAGCTTCAGAAGAAGGATCTCTCCGCACTCACGGAGGAGGAGAAGGTTGGATACAGGATCGTCATCCGCGCTCTCGAGGAGCCTATCAGGCAGATTGCAGAGAACGCTGGCGTCGATGGATCCATCATCGCCGATACCTGCAAGAAGGAGAAGGCTGGCGTTGGATTCGATGCGAATGCGATGAAGTGGGTCAACATGGTCGAGAGCGGAATCATCGACCCTGTGAAGGTCACGAGGTCTGCTCTTCAGAATGCAGCTTCGATCGCTTCCCTCATCCTCACCACTGAGTGTGCAGTCACCGATATCCCTGCACCGGAGCCGGCAGCACCGGCCAACCCGGGAATGGGCGGCGGCATGATGTGATCGGCTGATACCGACCGGAATCAGAGCGGCAGGGGCAATACCTTGCCGCTTTTTAAGTCAAAGGAGGATTCGATGGAGATACGCGCATTCGAGGATGATGATCTGCCTAGGATGATGGAAATCTGGAATGAAGTCGTGGAAAGCGGCGATGCCTTCCCGCAGGAATATGGACTTGGAGGCATCGATGAAGCCCTCGGTTTCTTCTCAAGCCAGAGCCGTACAGCGGTTGCTGTCGTGGATGGTGCCATCGTTGGGCTGTACATACTCCATCCGAACAATGTCGGACGCTGCAGGCACATCGCGAACGCAAGCTATGCAGTCTCTTCAAGGCAGCGGGGTAAGCATATAGGGGAGGCGCTTGTGCGCGACTCGCTCCGTGCAGCAAGGGAGCTTGGCTTCCGCATCCTCCAGTTCAACGCTGTCGTTGCTTCCAATGAGAGAGCGCTCAGGCTATACAGGACGCTCGGCTTCCATCAGCTTGGGACCATTCCAGATGGCTTCAGGATGAAGGATGGAAGCTATGCGGACATAATCCCGCATTGGATTGCATTGCTTTAGAAATGAAAGCAATGATCCTCCTTATTCTCTGAGACTAGAATTGTGGCAGCCATAGGAGAGGATCATGGGCTCAGCGGCAGGATAGCTCCGTATAAGCCCCTTCATTAGCCTTGCTGCTTGTTCTGAGAATTTTGATATGCTGTATCAAAAATTTGATTTTCCTATCAAAAATCGTGTTTTTCATATCAAAACCGGGATTTTGCTATCAAAAATCGGGAAATTGATATCAAATTCAGCATTTTGATATCAAAATCAGAAAGCTGAAAACAAAAAACCGGCCAGATGGTATCAGTTTTTCCTCTCTTCCATAGTTTCCATTGCTTCCTCTGCTGCCTTCCGGTCTGGCATTGAGGAAAGAAGATCCTTGTAGAGCTTGCTGATTGCCACATCTGCAGAGAGCATTGTGGGAGCAGCATCCTTTTCCAGAAATTTCCTTCTCCGTGCTTCGATCTCATCATCGCTGAGCTCATTGAGGGCTATGAGAATCAGGTCGGCAAGTTCCTGGCGGAAATGGGCTTCGAGATTGCGTACGAGAGGGCCTGGCGCTTCGCCGGATGTTCCTCTGTTCTTCTCCCTCCTGATATCATCGTCTATTGCCGAAAGCTCGTGTATGTGGTCCACGATGCCGAGATGCCTTATATATCCATCATCCCATTTGCTGCCGATTGATGTGCTGATCGTCCGTTCCATAGCATGATGCTAATGAAGATAGGGTAGGGCTTCAAGCTGGGCATGCGGAGGGATATGCATCAAGACAAGCAGCTGGAAGTGCGAGAAGGTCTGCAATGAGCACTGCCTTGGGCACGATAGACAGCGAGAATCCTTGGTTTTGCCTTCTTCCACGTCCTGATCGTACTGATATTCACATCCGCTGTCGCTGCCGCTTCTGCGTCGCTGAGCCCTTCTTCCTCCATCGCTATGAGGGTCTCGGCCTTTTCTTTAAGTGTGAATGACTGCCGCGGATAAGGTCCTCCCGCCTCGAGTCGCCATCATCGGATCGTATAGCGGCTTATTTCGCATTTCCGGACAGCCTCATTGATCGTCATTCCACATTCCAGCTCATGAAGAACTTCATGCCGTTCTTCCTTTGTGTGATGCCTCATTTCCTGCTCCTTCCTACAATCTTCTAGAAAGAAGCTGCAAATGTGTTGCCTTTTGGGGGCGCAGATCATTCAGTGATGCACTTGCTTTGTCATTCGAGGGCGACCCTATGCTTTCCACACAAACCTTGACCGCTCTCATTCTTAGATGCTATTTTTCCAATGATATTCAATTAGCAAAGAGGTGTTGAGAATGCAGGGTGACATGAGCGTTACGATCATCACGTTCGTACTTATAATCCTTATTTTCTATTTCCTTATCATCAGGCCTCAGAAGAAGAGGGATAAGGAGACGAAGGCGATGCTCGCAGCGATGAAGAAGGGCGACAAGGTCGTCACCATCGGAGGCATCCACGGAACCATCATCACAGTCAAGGATCAGACGGTTGTCGTCAAGGTCGATGATTCGGCACGCATCGAGTTCTCCAAGAGCGCTATCTCCAGCGTCGTGAACAAGGATGCCGCGAAGACCGCTGCCAAGAAGGCTGAGAAGACCGAGAAGATCGAGGATAAGGCTGCAGAGAAGGGAGAGGCCGGCGTCATCGGCGCTGCCGAGGCTCCTGCAGAGACGGAAAAGGACAAGGAATAATTGAAGAAGACAGGGCGTGTGCTCCTTGTCCTCCTCGTGCTCGTCGTTGCGGCGCTTCTTCTGTATCCTACGATCAGATGGTACTGCTTCGTTCCGGAGAGCATGAAGAGCGCAGCTGCGGGGAGCAATGAAAGCATAAGGGATTATTCCAGAGGGCTGGCATCGAGAGGTGTACGGGCCCTCACTTCTTTGCTGGGAAATGACCGCGATGCGGCCGTTCCCGACGAGTATGGCTATCTGATCAAGGATGCCGAGAGGCTGATGAAGGCGAACGGGAAGGCTGTTCCGGCTGACTGGACGATCTACAGCCTCCTTTCAGCATTCCCATCGGAAGGCGATCTCTTCAATGCGATAGAAGACCATTGCAGATCGGATATACTCGATGCGAAGAAGCTCTCCGGCAATGTGCTCCAGCTGGGGCTCGACCTCAGAGGCGGCATGTCGGTGGTGCTCGAGGCAGATCTCGACGCATATGCGGAGAGCCATGATGGCATAAGGCCATCGGGGCAGGAGCTGACTGCGCTTCTGCAGGATGATATCGAAATCCTCACATCGCGCATCGACCAGTTCGGCGTCTCGGAGCCCGACATCAGGCTCCAGGGATCCGACCAGATCGTCGTGGAGGTTCCGGGAGAAACCGATCCCGAGCGCGTCGACTCATTCATCATGGGCCGCGGATCGCTCACGTTCCAGCTTGTCGATTCCAGGCTCACCGCACGTGTGAACGATGACTACCTATCCAATCCATCCCGGGCCTTCGATGAGGAGGGCCGCGTCATCGAACCGGAGTACATCCCCGATGGCTATACCGTCGCCGGATACTACGAGGAGGACGAGTACGGCATCGATGAGCTCAGGCAGTTCGTCGTTCTGATCGATGATGTCGCTCTTGACGGTTCGCACCTTACTTCCGCAGGCATCGACCGCGATCCGCAGTCAGGACGCCCTGCAGTGACGTTCCATCTGGACAGCGAGGGTGCCGATATCTTCTACCGCTTCACATCGTCTCATATTGGCGAGCAGCTTGCCGTCGTCATGGATGGACGCGTCAAGAGCGTCGCGACCATCAACGATGCCATCTCAGGCGATGTCCAGCTCTCGGGCTCATTCACGGAGGAGGAGGCGCAGTCGCTTGCCGTCGTGCTCCGCACCTCGTCCCTGCCCATTGCGCTGACGGCTGTTTCGCAGCAGGGCATCGGAGCCACGCTCGGTTCCGATTCCGTCGATGTCGCCATGAAGGCGATAGCCGTCGGCTTCCTTCTGGTCATCCTCTGCATGGTCGTCTACTACGGTCCGGCGGGGATCATAGCCGATGCGGCGCTCCTATTGAACCTCGTGATGATGGTCGCGGTCCTCTCCGCCCTCCACTTCACGCTCACGCTCTCATCCATCGCAGGCCTTGTGCTCACGCTCGGCATGGCCATCGATGCCAATGTGATCATCTACGAGAGGATCAAGGAGGAGATGAAGGCGGGGATGAGCGCATATGATGCGGTCAAGGCGGGGTTCGGAAGGGCATTCTGGACCATCATGGATTCCAACGTGACGACGATAATCGCGGCTGTAGTGCTATCCATCTTCGGATCCAGCACCGTCAAGGGCTTTGCCAATACGCTTGCCATCGGCGTCGCGTGCTCGCTCTTCACATCGCTTTTCGTGTCGCATCTGCTTTTCGACTTCTTCGTGAGCGAGGATGGCGATAGAAGCGTCTGGCTTTCATGGAGGCGCAGATGAAGAAGCCTTTCGACGTACTTAGATACAGATATATCGCGATGGGAGCCTCCGGGCTCCTGATCGCAGTGGGCATAGTGCTCTTCTTCGTGCTTGGCTTCAATGCCGGCATCGATTTCGCCTCGGGCTACTCCGAGCGCTTCCAGATCGCTCCGCTGGGATTCACCGCGACCTACAGCGGCCCCGGAAGCGCGGTGCTCTCAGTCTCCGATGGCTCCCTTGCGCTTACGCTGAGGACTCCTGAAGGCATGGAGGAGGCGGTGTTCCCGCCATCGCAGTATCCTTCTTCGAATGATATCGCGGCGGCGCTGAAGGAGCACGGAGTCGAGACAAGGACATACAGCGATTGCGATTCTCGGCGCCTTGTCTCCGGATTCGGATTCCCCTCAGAGCTCTCCTCATCCCCGGCGAGGGTGAACTTCGCCTCCGATTCCATGGCTGTCTCCGCTTCCGATGTGAGGGAGGCCCTCTCCGGGCTCGGCAGCGTCAACGTGCAGTCGGTCGGAGGGGATGGCAATGCCTTCCAGATCAGGATGGGCGTGGATGAGGGAGAGAGCCAGAGCAGCGTCTCTGCGGAGGTCGAGGCGGCTCTGGATGCTGCATTCGGGGCGGAGAACGTCGTCGTGCTGCAGTCTGACTTCGTAGGCCCGAAGTTCTCCTCATCGCTCTTCAGGGACTCCTTCATCGGACTTGCGATCGCGCTTGTCCTTATACTCGGATACATCGCGATCCGCTTCCGCTTCGCATATGCGATCTCATCGATCATTGCGCTCTTCCATGATGTCCTGGCGATGCTCTCGTTCATACTCATCTTCCGCCTCGAGGTCTCCTCGACCACGATCGCGGCGGTGCTTACGATCATCGGCTATTCGATCAACAACACCATCGTCATCTTCGACAGGGTCAGGGAGAACATGAAGGAATGCCGGGAGAGGGGGATGGATGTCGATTCGATCATCGCGCTCTCTGTCAGGCAGTCCTGCACGAGATCGGTGATGACCAGCCTCACGACGCTGGTTGCGATCGTACCGCTTTCAATCTTCGGCTCCGGCGACATACAGACGTTCGCGCTGAACCTCACATGGGGCATCATCGCTGGCGCGTATTCATCGAACTTCCTCGCGCCGGCGTTCCTCAGCTTCTTCCACCGCGTCATGCCGATAGACGTTGAGAAGGAGAAAAAGGAGGAAGAGGAGTACTCGCTCGTCTGATGCGCGTGATCCTACCCTCGGCATATGGATTCTGCAGCGGCGTGCGCTCAGCCGTCTCCAAGGCCATGAAGGCTTCCAGGGAGGCGGAGGAGCGCGCTCTGCCGTGCCTTCTCTATGGCGATCTCGTCCATAGCCGCGCAGTCATGGATGAGCTATGCGCGCTTGGCATGGTGCGCATCGATGAGCCTTCCGATTCCGATCCAGGGATCCTTGTCATCAGGGCACATGGCATCCCCGATGAAGAGAGGAAAGCCTTCATCGACGCCGGATACGGAATCGTCGATGCAACCTGCCCAGTCGTCCTCCATAGCCAGAACCTCATACGCTCTTCCACCCATCCTGTTGTGATCGGGCACGAGGGGCACAGCGAGGTGCGTACGCTCCTTGGATCTGGAGAAGGCGTCATCCTAGTGGAATCGGAAAATGACCTCGAAAAGCTGGAGAAGGGCATTCCATATGAAGCAGTCGTGCAGACGACGTTCTCCATCCCCGATCTTGCCGCGATCATGGCGAAGGCGGGGGAGCTTGGGTTCGATCCCAGGCTCCTGAACGATGTCTGCCCCGCCTCCCATCAGAGGCGCGATGCCCTCTCCGAGCTCATTCCTGGCTGCAGCTGCATCATCGTCGCAGGCGATCCCGGATCGCGCAATACCGTTGAGCTCTGGGAGTGCGCTAAGGATCTTGGGATCCCTTCATTCCTCGTCTCATCGCCGGAGGATATCCCCGAGGAGGCGTTCTCATTCCCTGTGGTCGGATTGACAGCGGGGGCATCTTGTCCCGATACTCTTGTACAGAGCATCAGAAGGAGGCTTGAAGATGGCAGATGAGAGGATACCGCTTCCGTCGGTTAGGCGCTTTCCGTCGTATCTCAGGATACTCATGCAGCGCAAGGATGCCGGCGAGAAGACCATCAGCGCCACCACGCTAGCCCACGAGCTGGGGCTCACTGCCATACAGGTGAGGAAGGACCTTGCCAGCACAGGCATCGAAGGTCGGCCCAAGATCGGATTCTCCATCGAGGAGCTCATCTTCTCCATCACTCACTCCCTCGGCTGGGACAATGCCACCGAGGCTCTCATCATCGGCGCGGGCAACCTCGGCTCCGCCCTTGCCGCCTACGGCGGATTCTCCGCGTATGGACTGAGGATCGTCGCCATATTCGACAAGGATCCGCAGAAGATCGGTAAAAGGATAGGGGATCTTGTCGTCCAGCCCCTGGAGAGCATCAACCAGTACATCAAGAGCAACAGGGTGACCATCGCCGTCATAACGGTGCCGGCCAACCAGGCGCAGGCGACTGCGGACATGCTCGTGAAGTGCGGCATCAGGGGCATCTGGAACTTCGCACCGAAGAACCTGAAGGTTCCCGATGACGTGGTGATGCAGCGCACCGATCTCGCGGCATCGTTTGCTGTGCTATCCGTCATGCTCCGCAGGAAATACAGGGAAGAGACCGAGGGCGAAGAGGAAGAATCGCTCTGAAAACCCTGTTTCAGAGCATTTCATGTTCCCGCGTTCACATTAAACCGGCATCGGTGGCGATTTACTGCACCAAAATGCAGTTTTATTGCGCTAATTCCTGCCAGCTAATCATTTTATTGACTTAGCTTGAATCTTCGGATAGTCTCATATATGACTTAGGAGTGTTTATGGCTGGAAAGGAGAAGCTCAGAGTCGAGCTCTGCATGGGTTCAAGCTGCTTTGCCAGGGGCAATGCCGGCATATTGATGAGCCTTGAGGAGTTCGTCGAGCAGAATGGTCTGTCCGACAGGGTCGACCTCGAGGGGCATCTCTGTCTTGGTAAGTGCAATTCGGGACCGCACATGACGATCGGCGACAAGGAGTATTCCGGGATATCCGATCCGGATGCCGTTGCGGATATCATAAGGAAGGCTCTGGAGGAGTGAGATGCAGAATCCGATCTACACCGAAGTGACAAGCTGCCGCGACTGCTACAAGTGCGTGCGGTCGTGCCCGGTCAAGGCGATCCAGATCAAGGACGGACATGCCATGATCATCAAGGACAGGTGCATCTACTGCGGGAAGTGCGTCCATGTCTGCCCCAACAGCGCCAAGAAGGTCAGGGACGACAGGGAGAGGGTGAAGCTCGCCATCTCATCGGGACGCAAGGTGATCGTCTCCCTCGCACCTTCCTATGCCTCCGAGTTCCATGGACTCGAGGATGAGTTCCTCTCCGCGCTGAGGAAGCTGGGCTTCTCCGGCGTATCCGAGACCGCGATCGGCGCGACGCTGGTATCGCAGGCCCTGGACATATATGCATCCGAGCATGACGGCAAGGCGCCGTTCATCGGGACGGCATGCCCGTCCGTGGTCGAGCTGGTCCGCAAGTACTATCCCGAGGATGTCGACAAGCTCGCTCCCGTGCCTTCTCCGCTGCAGTGCCATGCAGCATATCTCAGGCACATATACAACGAGGATTTCGCCATAGCGTTCATCGGTCCCTGCATCGCCAAGAAGGTCGAGGCCGATTCCGCCCCGGGATACCCCGATTTCGCCCTGACGTTCCGCGAGATGCGCCAGTGGTTCGAGGAAGAGGGCATAGACCTAGGGTCGATCCCCGTGTCCTCCGTCGACTTCATCCCCGCCAAGGCGGGCCGCGCCACGATCTATCCGGTGGAGGGCGGCCAGATAGCCACGTCATCCATCTGGAGCGGAAGCCAGTTCGGAACCGAAGCGCTCTCTTTCTCCGGAATCGAGAGCGTCATGTCCGCCCTTGCAGGCGAGACGTTCCCGCTCCCGTTCCTCGAGCTTCTGGCATGCGATGGAGGCTGCATCAACGGCCCCTCGACAGAGGGCTCGGTATCGATGGCCTCACGCAAGAGGGCCGCGACTGAGTACACCTCAAGAAGGCTCGATGAGGAAGGCCTCTTCACAGGGAATGAGGAATTCGCGAGGATCCTCCTCGAGAAGGGATACTCGCTCCTGCATAGCGATGGGCCTAAGAAGGTCCAGGGCTTCAGGGAGAAGCACTCCGAGGATGATATCCAGCGCGCTCTGGTGGAGCTCGGCAAGCTGACGAAGGCCGATGAGCTCAACTGCGGCGGCTGCGGCTACAACACCTGCCGCGATATGGCGATCGCATACCTCGAGGGCATGGCCGAGGTCGAGATGTGCGTCACGAAGATGCGCAAGGAGGCGGAGAGCAAGGTCGACGTGCTTCTCAGGACGATCCCCAATGGCGTCGTCATCGTCGATTCCGACCTCTGCATCGCCGATTGCAACGTGCGCTTCCTGGAGTTCTTCGGGGACATGGAGGAAGGCTTCGTTGACCAGAGCATACTGCAGATGGTCAAGGGACTGCCGCTCGAGCGGTTCGTGCCCTTTGCAGACAAGTTCCGCGATCAGTTCTACCTCTCCAAGCCCGGCCAGTACCGCGTGCACTTCAAGGACAAGTACCTGAGGGTCACGTTCTTCCTTGTGGAGTCGAAGAGGCTCCTTGGTGCGATGTTCGAGGATATCACGATGCCGACCATCAGGAGGGAGACCGTCGTCAAGAAGGCGGAGGATGTCATCCAGAAGTCGCTTGAGACGGTCCAGCAGATCGCCTCGCTCCTGGGAGAGAATGCGGCTGAGACGGAGATCATGCTCAACTCGCTCATCGACGCGTTCAGCGTCCATGGAACGGGCGAGGGAGAGAGCGACTTCCGGCAGGATGAGGATGGAGATCTCTCATGAACAATATCTTCATAGATGTGGATTACGCTCAGATCTATAAGCACGGTCAGAAGATCGGAGGCGATGTCTTCCTGCTGTCGAGAAACCCCGACAACAACCAGATCGTCTCGACGCTCTCCGATGGGCTCGGAAGCGGGGTGAAGGCCAACGTACTGGCGTCCCTCACTGCGCATATGGCGCACAGGCTCTCCTTCTCGCCGATAGACCTCAGCCACTCTGCGAAGATCATCATGGACACCCTTCCCGTGTGCAAGGAGAGGAAGATCAGCTACTCCACGTTCACCATCGCGGACATCCGCTATGCGGAGGACATGGAGGATATCGCGGTGAACCTCATCGAGTACGACAACCCTTCGTCGCTGAGGTTCTCCGGCCCCGAGCCCGTATCCTGGGAGCGGAGCCGCACCGAGCTGCAGAGGGAGGGGGCCTTCAAGAAGGAGATCATCGGGCACTCGGTGTTCCACCTAGGATTCGGAGACCGCCTCGTGATGTTCTCCGACGGCGTCACGCAGTCCGGCCTCGGCAAGAGCCTTCCCCTCGGATGGAGGCTCGATGGCGTAAGGAAGTTCATCTCCGAGGAGATCCGCAATGATGAGGACATCTCATCTCGCGAGCTCTCGCGTGCGATCGTGCAGAAGGCATGCTCGCTGGATGGGCTGGCTGCCAAGGACGACATCACATGCGTCGTCGTCTATATCCGCAAGCCGCGCCGCCTCCTCATCGTCACGGGCCCGCCCTTCACGAAGGAGGCCGATGAGGTGCTCGGGGAGAAGATCCGGGAGTTCGATGGCAAGAAGATCGTCTCCGGGGGCACGACCGCGCAGATCGTCTCCAGGCTCTTCGGCAAGAAGCTGACGCTCGACCTCTCATGCTGGTCCAAGGAGGTCCCGCCTGCATCGAAGATGGAGGGCATCGATCTCGTCACGGAGGGCATGCTGACGCTCTCGCGCGTCGCCACGATACTCGAGAAGAGGCTCAATCCCGCCGATCTTCCCAACGATCCGGCGAAGAAGTTCGTCGAGATGCTGCTGGACAGCGACCAGGTGCACTTCATCGTCGGCACGAAGATCAACGAGGCGCATCAGGATCCCAACATACCGGTCGAGATCGGCATCAGAAGAACAATCATCGGGCGGCTTAGGAAGGCGCTTGAGGAAATATATCTGAAGGAAACTTCACAGGAATATCTATAGGAGGATATCAAATGAAGAAGTCGAAGGTTAAGGTAAGAATCTGTCTTGGAACGGCCTGCTTCGTGCAGGGAGGAGCCGACCTCCTCTTATACAATGACTTCGTCGATCCGGCCATCCTTGCCGAGTGCGAGATCGAAGGCTGCTCATGCCTCGATGAGTGCAAGGTAGGCAACGGCAGCGCACCCTATGTCTCCATCAACGACAAGGTATACAGCGGAGTGAACCAGGACATGTTCTGCAAGCTCCTCGCGGAGGCGGTGAAGAATGCTTGAGCTGAACAATCAGTACACACTCATGAAGAGGAAGATCGACACGGAGGTGCTCAAGTGCTTCTTCGACGATACCCTCGTTGAGCAGGCTGACAGGCTTCCGTTTGAGATCATACCGAAGACGCGCACGCCTTTCCGCTGCTGCATCTACAAGGAGAGGGCTATGGTCCGCTACAGGATCATGGCGCTTGCCGGAATCAACATCGAGCGCGATGACGATGAGGAGAAGCCGCTTTCCGAGTACATCAGCGAGGTGATGGAGGAGGATAAGCCGCCTCTACCGCTCCTGACGACGATCATCACCGGATGCTCGGGATGCCCCAAGTCGCAGTACAGGATCAGCGATGGCTGCCGCGGCTGCTTTGCGCGCCCCTGCATGTCCAACTGCCCCAAGGATGCCATCGTCTTCATCAATGGCCAGGCCCATATCCAGGAAGACAGGTGCATCCGCTGCGGCAAGTGCATGGAGGTCTGCCCGTTCCATGCGGTCGTGCACATCCCCGTACCATGCGAGGAAGCATGCCCCGTCGATGCAGTGACGAAGAACGAGCAGGGCTTCGTGGAGATCGAGCATGACAAGTGCATCGGATGCGGCAAGTGCGTACGCTCATGCCCGTTCGGAGCCATCGTCGAGCGCTCCGGGCTCTTTCCTGTGCTGAAGATGCTCAAGAGGGGCGAGAAGGTCGTCGCCATGATCGCGCCAGCGATCGAAGGCCAGTTCCCTGGTACGCTTGAGCAGCTCAAGGCCGCCATCATCAAGGCAGGCTTCCAAGATGTCGTAGAGGTCGCCGAAGGTGCTGAGACCACGGCCATCAACGAGGCCAACGAACTCTATAAGAAGATCTCCGAGAACGAGGGATTCATGACGACGTCATGCTGCCCATCGTACATGGAGCTTGTGGATATCCACATCCCGTACCTGAAGACAAGGCGCTCGGATGCGCTTTCCCCGATGGGCTATACGGCCAAGCTCGTGCGCGAGAAGTATCCTGACTGCCGCTCGGTGTTCATAGGGCCCTGCCTTGCCAAGAAGGTCGAGGCTGCCAAGAGGTACAGGAACGACATCGACGGCGTCATCACGTTCGCCGAGCTTGCGTCCATCTTCGTCGCCAAGGGCATCGATGTCCGCGAGATGGAGGCTGCCTCGCTTGGAGACACCTCATCGTTCGGAGACTGCCGTGAGTTCGCCGTCTCCTCAGGCGTCGCCGCATGTGTCATGAGGCGCTTCAAGGAGGAAGGCAAGTCGCCGCGCATCATGCCGATCAACGGGCTGGACAAGAAGACCGTCAGGCTGATGAAGACGTGGGAGAAGAGAGCTCCCGAGGCGGATCTGGTCGAGGTCATGGCCTGCGAGGGCGGCTGCATCGCCGGTCCCGGCACCATCGTCAAGCCGGCCCTGGCGCTCAAGCTCCGCAACGCAGCGAAGACTGCAAGGCCAGCTGCGAAATGATCATGCATCCGGTCCGAAGGGGCCGGATGATTCCATGGAGGCGATATGAGGATCCCATACAGCGATATGGTCTCTGTCTTCTCGCGCATCCTCGAGAGTCGCGGCATGGCTGCAGATGATGCAGCCCTTGCCGCCCGCCTCTTCGCCGATGCCTCTGCCGATGGTGTCCATTCCCATGGCCTCAACCGATTCCCGCGCTTCGTATCCAACATCGAGAGCGGGATCATCGACGTGCACAGCAGAGCCACGCTCGAGAGCCGCATCGGAGGCATCGAACGCTGGAACGGAAACCGCGGGCCCGGGAACATCAATGCCTGGATCTGCACCGAGCGTGCCTGCGATATAGCTGCAGAGAATGCCATCGGCGTCGTAGCGCTTCGCAACACCAACCACTGGCTGAGGCCTGGAAACTATGGCATCGAGGCCGTAAGGCGCGGCTGCATCGCCATCATGTGGACCAACACCATGCCCAACATGCCGCCATGGGGCGCGAAGAAGGCTGCCATAGGCAACAACCCCATAGTCCTCGCCGTCCCGTACGGGGATTCCCCTCTCATCGTCGACGTCGCCATGTCGATGTTCAGCTACGGCAAGCTGGAGAAGTACAGCATGGATGGCACAGAGTGCCCCGTCGACGGAGGCTTCGATGAGGATGGCAACCCGACGCGCGATCCGGAGGCGATCCTCAAGACGCGCCAGGTGCTTCCCATCGGCTACTGGAAGGGCTCTGGGCTCTCCATAGCGCTCGATCTCATCGTCTCCTGCATCTCAGGAGGCCTCACCACCCAGGAGGTCGGAAAGCTCGATTCCGAGACCTCCCTTTCCCAGATCTTCATCGCCATCAGCATGGACAGCTTCCCGGACAGGAAGGAGCTGGATGCGAAGATCGAGGCCACCCTTGAGGCAATCGATGCCTCAGAGCCGATGAAGGCAGGAATGAACGTGCACTATCCCGGAGAAGGCATGAAGCACACGCGTGATCAGAGCATGCGCCTCGGTGTGTACGCCGACGATGCAGTCTGGAGCAAGGTGCTCGAGATGCTCTGACCTTGAAGCTTCATGGATTATGCTGAGCTGTCTGGATGCTTCTTGATTATCCCATACCCTTTGCGCTATCTTCTCAGTAACGGCTATGACGAAGACGAGTAGCTTCCGATTCCGCCTCTGAGAGGGTGTCCGCTTAGGCGGGTGAGAGACACCTGGGGATAGGCTGCGAAAACCACTTCCGAGCTGCATGGGTGAAAGGAGACGAGTATTCCATGCCGTTCCCAGCGTTATTGGATAATGAGCGTCCCCGAAAGGGGGAAGCAAGGTGGAACCGCGGAGCCTTTGCAGCTTCGTCCTTGCAATGAGCAAGGATGAGACTGGAAAGGCTTTTTCCTTATAGGAGGAAATGATATGTCAGAGTCAGACAATGAGAAGCTGTCGATGATCAGGCACTCCATGGCGCATGTCATGGCACAGGCTGTCATCGAGCTCTTCCCCGGCACCAAGATCGCCATCGGTCCTTCCATCGAGAATGGCTTCTACTACGACTTCGATCTTCCGAAGCCGCTCACTGATGCCGACCTCGAGACGATCTCGGCGAAGATGAAGGAGATCATCGCTTCGGGAGTTCCGTTCGAGAGAAGGGAAGTCTCTAGGGATGAGGCCAGGGCGATGTTCGCAGATCAGCCATACAAGCTCGAGCTTCTGGATGCCATTCCGGAAGGCGAGACCGTGTCGCTCTACACGCAGGGTTCGTTCACGGATCTCTGCCGTGGACCGCACGTCAAGAGCACGAAGGAGCTCCATGCGGATGCATTCAAGCTGCTGAATATCGCGGGTGCGTACTGGAGAGGAAGCGAGAAGAACCCGATGCTTACGCGCATCTACGGAACGGCATGGTCGAATCCGAAGGAGCTCAGGGTCTATCTCGACTATCTTGCCGATATCGAGAAGAGGGATCACAGGAGGCTCGGAAAGGAGCTCGATCTCTTCTCCCTCCATGAAGAGGCAGGCCCAGGATTGGTCTACTGGCACCCGAGGGGAGCCAGGATCAGGCAGGCGATAGAGGACTTCTGGAGAGCAGAGCACTATAAGAACGGCTATGAGCTGGTCTATACGCCTCATGTGGGCAGGAGCTGGCTCTGGGAGACCTCGGGTCACCTCGGATTCTACAAGGAGTCGATGTATCCGCCGATGGAGATGGATAAGTCCGACTACTACGTGAAGCCGATGAACTGCCCGTTCCACATCATGATCTACAAGAACTCCAAGCACAGCTACCGCGAGTTCCCGTTCCGCTGGGCTGAGCTCGGAACCGTCTACAGATATGAGAAGGCTGGTGCTCTCCATGGCCTGATGAGGGTGAGGGGATTCACACAGGATGATGCGCATCTCTTCGTCACGCCCGATCAGATGGATGATGAGATCATCGAGGTGCTCCGCTTCTCGATGTACATGCTCCATTCGTTCGGCTTCGAGGATATCCACGCATACATCTCCACGCGCCCCGAGCACTCGGTAGGCGACCCGGAGAAGTGGGAGGCTGCAACGGCGGCTCTGAAGAAGGCTGTCGAGAAGGAAGGCCTCAAGTATGATATCGATGAGGGCGGCGGAGCATTCTACGGACCGAAGATCGATCTCAAGGTCAAGGATGCCATCGGACGCGAGTGGCAGCTCTCGACTGTGCAGTTCGACTTCAACCTCCCCGAGCGCTTCGATCTGACGTTCGTCGACAAGGACGGCACGGAGAAGAGGCCGTACATGATCCACAGGGCTCTCCTTGGATCGCTTGAGAGGTTCTTCGGCGTGCTCATCGAGCACTATGCCGGAGCATTCCCGCCATGGCTCTCTCCAGACCAGATCGCGATCATCCCTGTCGGAGAGAATGCATATGATTATGCAAAGCAGCTCCAGCAGAGGCTTCGCGGCGAGGGCTTCAGGGTCGTGGTCGATCTCTCCGCGGACAGGATGAACGCGAAGATCCGCAACGCTCAGAAGATGAAGACGCCTTACATGCTCATCATCGGCGAGAAGGAGATCGCGGACGACCTCGTGTCGGTGCGCTACCGTGGAGGAAAGCAGGTGAACGGCGTCAAGACGGCCGATTTCATCGCAGAGGTCCACAAGGCGATCGACAGCAAGGCTCAGATCTGAGTCTGGTCACAGGGGCGGGCAACCGCCCCTTATCCATGCCTTGGCTTTGTTGATGCGCCTTGCCTCTTGATATAACCTGCATATAGTCAGGGGCTGGTCCCTGCAAGAGGTTTCTATGAACGTACCCAATAAGCTTACTGTGCTCAGGCTGATCATGGTGCCTGTGTTCTTCATATCCTACATGGTATCGCTGCTGTCGTTCCCGTCCGCGCATGTCGTATCTGCGGTGATGATGTTCATCTGCTATGCCATCGCGGAGCTTTCCGACCTGCTTGATGGCAAGATCGCGAGGAAGTACAACCTCGTCACGGATCTCGGGAAGGTCATGGATCCATTCGCCGATACCCTCTCCCATCTCACGTTCTTCGTCTGCTTCATGTCGCGCGGCATCATGCCGGTATGGGCATTCATCATCATCATGTGGAGGGAGTTCTCCATACTCTTCATGCGCATGCTCATGATGAGGGTTGGCAAGGCGATGCCTGCCAATATCTGGGGCAAGAGCAAGACGGTGCTCTATGCGATCGCCTCCATATTCTCCATCGTCTACATCGTGGCTGCGGCCTTCGTGGCGCCGGGCAGCTGGAACCAGACGTATGAGATGGTGCTCTATGCGCTCTTCGCGCTCTCGGCAGCTGCATCGCTTCTGAGCTTCGTCACGTACCTTTCGTCCGTGCTCCGCTCCGGAGCCCTCAGCGGGATGACGAGATGACGGAGGAGAAGGGGCTTCCCTTCGAAGGGCTCACCCCCGAGGAGCGGGAGTCGATCGAGATCGTCGTCTCCGACGTCGATGACACGATAACCAAGAACGGCAAGCTCTATCCGAATGCGCTCCACAGCCTGTGGAAGCTCAAGAGGATGGGCAAGATGATCGTGCTGCTCACGGGCGGATCGGCAGGCTGGGCGGATGTCTACATCAGGCAGTGGCCGGTCGATGCCGTCATCGCCGAGAGCGGTGCGGTGATCCTTGCGCATGGCAAGGGCGGCAGCATCGTATATAAGTTCAATCCGATGATCGATCCCATGTTCCAGAAGAAGAAGGAGAGCCTTCTGAAGCTGACTGCTGGCCTGCAGCTGTCCACCGATCAGTTCGCGAGGATGTATGATATCGCATACGACAAGAAGCGGCTGAGCCCGGAGGAGGCCAAGACGCTCAAGGGGATGGTGAAGGCCGCTGGCGGGCATTGGAGCGAGAGCTCGATCCATATCAATGTGAGCTTCGGTGCGTTCGGCAAGCGCTCATCGCTCGTGATGTTCATGGATGCCCTCTTCGATATCAGGGGCGATCGCCTCAGGGAGCATGGCGTATATCTCGGGGACAGCCTCAATGATGATGACCTCTTTGGATTCATGCCGCTTTCGATTGGGATGCACAGCGTCGAGGATGAGAGGGATTCCTTTGCCAACCTGCCGAAGTACATCACCGCAGGCTATGGCGGAGATGGCTTCTCGGAGTTCGTCAGGAGCCTTGAATCTGATAATTCCTGAAACATCAACGAGATAGAAAATATTTGGCAAAATTGCGCGAATTTTATTGACAAATCAGGCGCCATTGATGTACTTTATTCAGGCACGCCGATAAGGCGCTGCGAGATTTTTAAGAGTTATATCAGCGAAGGGAAGAGAAGAGGAATAGAAGCTTGTAAGCTTCTGTCAATTCGGAACGAACACAAGGTGGATTAAGGAAGCCAAGGTTCGTAAGCGAGCGACGGAGAGAACGAAGGTTAAATAGCCGCTGTCCTAGAGACGGCGGAATCAATGACGGAGAGTTCGATCCTGGCTCAGAACGAACGCTGGCGGCGCGTCTTAAGCATGCAAGTCGAGCGAATCCCGCTTCGGCGGGGGAAGCGGCGGACGGGTGAGTAACACGTGGAT
>CALXXR010000022.1 GCA_944392735.1 uncultured Spirochaetaceae bacterium
ACGACGGTCGTCACGATGCTCCAGCACTGGCCGATCAGGGTTCCGCGCCCTGTCCAGGACCATGCGGACCTCAAGACGCCGCTGGTGACGGGACTGAGGGTCATCGATACGCTCTTCCCGCTCTCCAAGGGCGGCACGGTCGCGATCCCGGGAGGCTTCGGAACGGGCAAGACGATGACGCAGCACTCGATCGCGCAGTGGTGCGATGCCGACATCATCGTCTACATCGGCTGCGGGGAGAGGGGCAATGAGATGACGGACGTGCTTCGCGAGTTCCCCCATCTCGTCGATCCTCGCACTGGGCTCTCGCTCATGCAGCGCACGATCCTCATCGCCAACACCTCCAACATGCCGGTATCGGCAAGGGAGGCCTCCATCTACACGGGAATCACCATGGCGGAGTACTACCGCGACATGGGATACAACGTCGCCATCATGGCGGATTCCACATCGCGCTGGGCAGAGGCTCTCAGGGAGCTTTCCGGGCGCATGGAGGAGATGCCGGCGGAGGAGGGCTTCCCCGCCTATCTTCCCACCAGGATCGCCCAGTTCTACGAGAGGGCGGGCCATATGAAGACGCTTGGCGGCGGAGAGGGATCGGTATCCGTCATCGGCGCCGTCTCCCCTCCGGGAGGGGACTTCTCCGAGCCCGTCACATCGCACACGAAGCGCTTCGTGCGCGCATTCTGGGGACTTGACCGCTCGCTGGCGTCCGCAAGGCACTATCCCGCGATCTCCTGGCTGGACAGCTACTCCGAGTACACCGATGAGGTGAAGGATTGGTGGAACGCCCATAGCCAGGACAGGTGGTATGCCAACAGGCAGAAGATCATGGAGCTCCTGCAGAAGGAGGTCAGGCTCCAGCAGATCGTCAAGCTCGTCGGACCTGACGCGCTTCCCGATTCCCAGAACTTCATCCTCGAGGTCTGCTCGCTCTTCAAGACGGCATTCCTCCAGCAGAACGCCTTCGATGAGATCGACCGCTACTGCTCGATAGAGAAGCAGACGAAGATGCTCTCCATCATCCTGCGCTACTACGAGCTGGGGCAGGAGGCCATCGCCAAGGGCGTTCCCATGGTGAGGATCAGGCGCCTCCAGGTCGTGCAGGACATCACGAAGATGCGCTTCAACATCTCCAATGAGGACGCAGACGCGATCGACAAGCTGGAGCTCAAGCTCGAGCGTTCGATCATGCAGCTAGGGAGCTTATATGATGAGGAATGACACGCTTCTGAAGGAAACCGACAAGTCGCTGCTCTCGGGCCGCGAATATGCAGGCGCATCGCGCATCGATGGCCCGCTTGTATACATGCGCAACACCCATCCCGTCGGATACAACGAACTGGTCGAGATCATCGCCTCCGATGGCTCGGTGCGCTCCGGCCAGGTCCTCGACACCTCCGACGATGCCGTATGCGTCCAGTGCTTCGAAGGCACCGATGGGCTGAACCTGCCGGATACGAAGATGCACTTCCTCGGCGAGCCCCTGACGCTCGGCGTCTCCGAGAAGATGCTCGGACGCGTCATGAACGGGCTCGGCAAGAGCCGTGATGGGGCAGAGGTCCCGGCCTCCGAGGACGAGCGGGATGTCAACGGCGTCCCGATGAATCCTACGGCGAGGGAATACCCGAGGGACTTCATACAGACGGGCATCTCCGTCATCGACGGGATGATGACGCTCATCCAGGGCCAGAAGCTCCCGATCTTCTCCGGCAACGGCATGGAGCACAACCAGCTCGCCGCACAGATCGTCAGGCAGGCCAAGGTCAGGGGAGGCAAGAGCGACTTCGCCATCGTCTTCGCGGCCATGGGCGTCAAGTACGATGTCGCGAAGTACTTCATCGATTCGTTTGAGGAGACGGGCGTGCTGGACAACGTCGCCATGTTCCTCTCCCTTGCCGACGACCCGTCGCTCGAGAGGACCATCACCCCGAAGACCGCGCTCACGCTCGCCGAGCACCTTGCCTTCGACAAGGGCAAGCAGGTGCTGGTGATCATGACGGATATGACCAACTACTGCGAGTCGCTTAGGGAGATCTCGACGCAGCGCGGAGAGATCCCATCCAGAAAGGGATACCCGGGATACCTGTATTCGAATCTCGCTGAGATCTACGAGAGGTCCGGCAAGATCCAGGGCAAGACCGGCTCGATCACGCAGCTGCCCATCCTCACGATGCCCAACGACGACATCAGCCACCCGATCCCTGACCTCACGGGATACATCACCGAGGGGCAGATCGTCTTCGACAGGGATATGCATGGACGCGGCATCTATCCGCCGATCAACTGCCTGTCTTCGCTCTCAAGGCTCATGAAGGACGGCATCGGCGATGGCATGACGAGGGCTGACCATCCCCATCTCTCGAACCAGCTCTTCGCTTCATACTCGCATGTGCAGGATGTGCGCAACCTCGCATCCGTCATCGGCGAGGAGGAGCTGACGGAGCTCGACCATAAGTACATGGAGTTCGGGGATTTCTTCGAGAAGAGCTTCGTCGGGCAGCGCTTCGATGAGGACAGGTCGATCGAGGAGACGCTCGATCTGGGCTGGAAGGCGCTTTCCATCCTCCCCGCGGAGGAGCTGCAGCGCCTGACCGATGAGGAGATCGAGGAGCATTACAAAGGATGAATGCGAACATAGCGCCGACCAGAAGCAACCTGATGAGGATCAAGGATGAGCTCTCGTTCTCGAGGACCGGATACGACCTCCTGGACCAGAAGCGCTCGATCCTCGTCTCCGAGCTCCTGACGCTCGTCGACCAGGCGGTGGATTACCAGAACAGGGTCGAGAAGGCGCTCCGGGATGCATCCGAGGCGCTCGAGGATGCGATCATGCACATGGGACGGCTGAAGGTGGCGAACCTTGCAGGCGCCGTGAGCATCTCGTCCTCCATCTCGCTTGGCTCGAGGAAGGTCATGGGAGTCGAGCTGCCGAAGGTCTCCACGGAGTTCTCCGGCTCGGGTCCGTTCTTCTCGCCGGAGGGGACGAGCATGCTTGCCGAGGTCGCCGTCAACCGCTATAGGGAGGCGCTCTCCCTGATGGGGCAGATGTCGGAGCTGAAGGTCTCCATCATGCGCCTAGCCAGGGAAGTGAGGAAGACGATAAGGAAGGTCAATTCGCTGGAGAAGCTCATCATACCCGACCGCGAGGCCACGGTGCGCTACCTCACGGGACGCATCGAGGAGGCGGAGAGGGAGAGCATGATCCAGATGAAAACCGTCAAGAACAGAATGGAAAGGGAGGGCAGAGGATGACCAGGGCTCCGTACAGGAACATACTTGTCTATCTCGATGGAAGCGAGGAGTCGATGACCGCCGCTATGTATGCGATCCTCCTTGCATCCTCAAGCAAGGCCAGGCTCCACGCCGTATACGTGGTGAACACCAAGGCCCTTGGCGATCTGGTGAGGTCGAGGATCTTCGTCGATCAGGAGAGGAACGAGTTCCTCGCCGACCTGAAGAAGGATGCATCAAGGCACATCAGGCATGCCGAGCGCCTTGCGGCTTCCAAGGACCTGCAGATCACGACGGCGGCCCTCGAGGGCTCGCCGCACAAGGAGATCCTCTCATATGTGAAGAGGAACGGAATCGACCTGCTTGTGCTCGGCTCGGTCAATGCGATACGCTCAAGGCGTGACGAGCTCACAAGCGAGAACGACAGGATGCTGCGCACATCGCCATGCCCGGTGGTCGTGGTGCGCGATGCGGATGACGGCATCTGGTCGCAGTTCGAGGAGGCGTAGATGACATTTCTTGAAGCGATCGACAAGGATCTCATTAAGGTTCCGATGACAGCACGGAGTGCACAGGAGGCCGTCGAGGAGCTTGTGGAGCTCTATGCCGCCAAGCACGGCCTTTCCTCAGCGGAAAGGGAGAAGCTCGTCCTCCTCGTGATGGACAGGGAGCGCCTGGGATCGACTGCTATGGAGAACGGCATAGCGATCCCGCACGCGAAGGTGGAGGGCCTCAAGGCTCCTGCGGTGATGGTCGGCGTCTCCAGGCTCGCCATCGACTTCGGCGGGGAGAGGCCCAGCACGATCTTCTTCCTCGTCCTCGCTCCTGCGGAGAATCCGACAGAGCACATCCAGATACTCTCGTCGATAGCCAAGCTCTGCTCATCCGACCTGTTTGTGAGGATGCTCTCATCCTCCAAGACGAAGGATGATGCCTACCAGCTGTTCTTCGACTGAAATCCACATACCCATCGCGCCTCAGGTGCTAGAATGATAGCGGAGGTGCAGATGGAAATCACATTCCTCGGTGCGGCGCGCACCGTTACAGGGTCCTCGTTCCTTCTCGAGCATAACGGCTTCTCCGTGCTCGTCGATCTCGGGCTTCCTCAGGGAAGCGACGAGAGGAAGATGGGAGAGGACCTTCCTATTTCGCCGGCATCGGTCGATGCGGTGGTGCTGACCCATGCCCATATCGATCACTCAGGACGCCTTCCCCTCCTTGCCAAGGCAGGCTATACCGGCCCGATATACGCAACCGAGGCGACATGCCGACTCTCGGAGATCATGCTCGAGGATTCGGCGCATATCCAGGAGAGCGAGGCGGAGTGGAGGACCCGGAAGCGCGAGAGGCACGGAGAGCCGCCAGTGGAGCCGCTGTATACGACGGAGGATGCAATTTCAGCGCTGCTTCTCATGCGCCCAGTGCCCTATGGCCAGCGCGTGGAGCTCTCCCCATCGATATGGTTCGAGATGAAGGATGCCGGGCACCTTCTCGGATCGGCGTCGGTGCGCTTCCACCTCGAGACGGATGAGGGGGAGAAGACCATCGTGTTCTCCGGCGATATAGGGAACATCGATCAGCCCATCATCAAGGATCCCGACTATTTCCACGAGGCATCATTCGTGGTGATGGAATCGACGTACGGCGATCGCCTCCACGCCCCGGTGGATGGCAGCGAGGAGGGCACGCTCCTTTCAAGGGCTGAGAAGCTTGCCGAGATCACCGACAGGACGTTCAGGAAAGGCGGCAATCTCGTGATCCCGTCGTTCGCGGTCGGACGCACCCAGGAGATACTCTACCTTTTCCGCATCATCATGGACCGGAAGCTGCTGGACTATGAGGTCCCCGTATTCGTCGACAGCCCGCTCTCGGTGAAGGCAACGCGTATCTTCTCCACCTGCCTCAGAAGCGACTACTTCGACGAAGCGGCAATGGATATGGTGAAGCGCGGCATCAATCCGATACTCTTCCCGTCCCTTACCACGATAACCGATGTGGAGGAGTCGAAGGCGCTGAACATGAGGAGGGAGAGCGCCGTCATCATCTCCTCCTCCGGCATGTGCGAGGCTGGGCGCATCCGCCATCATCTCAAGCACAACCTATGGAGGAGGGAGTCGACGATCCTCTTCGTCGGCTATCAGGCAGAAGGCACCCTTGGCCGCTCCCTAGTCGATGGCACCGACCATGTGACGCTCTTCGGTGAGCAGATCGCCGTCAATGCGGAGATCGCAGTGCTCGAGGGCACGAGCGGACATGCCGACCAGAAGGGGCTCGAGCATTGGATAGGGGAGTTCAGGAAGAAGCCTGAAGCTGTCTTCGTCGTCCACGGCGAGGAGGATGTCTCGCAGTACTTCGCCTCGAGGCTGAAGAACAGCTATGGCCAGCACGCATATGCTCCCAAGCTCTTCGAGCGCTTCGACCTGCTCCATGACGAGATCCCGCTCCAGAGCGACACGGCGCTCAGGAAGCGCACAGGAGCCGACCTCAGGGCTTCCTATGGAGAGCTGGAGGAGAGCGCGGCAGCGCTCAGGAGCGTCATGGATAGAATGGCCAAGGCGCTCTCCGGTGTGGACCTTGGCGATGAGCGGAAGGCGAGGAAGCTTTCCGATGCGATCAGGAGGCTTGCCAGCGACATCGAGTTTCTCGCGAAGAAGTGGAATGGAGATGCAAAGTAGGAATTTGAAAATGCAATTCCTGTTCAGTGAATGAGATAAATGAATCAATATGAAAATATTGATGAAAATTCGGCAAATCCTCTTTACACGAACGGATGAAATGTGCAGAATACAGCCTCGGTGCCCACGAGGCGGCTGAAGCTGCTGGAGTGGACCCGAAGCGTCTTGACAGTCTTGGCGACAGGTGCTAGATTGGACAGGCAACCCGGGAGACCGGGGATCTTTGAAGCATGAGCGAAGGGAAAGGGAGAGAAGGAAGCCGAAGAGGCTTCCGTCAATTCGGAAACGAACACAAGGTGGATTAAGGAAGCCAAGGTTCGTAAGCGAGCGACGGAGAGAACTGAATAGTTAAAAGCCGCCGTCCTAGAGATGGCGGAATCAATGACGGAGAGTTCGATCCTGGCTCAGAACGAACGCTGGCGGCGCGTCTTAAGCATGCAAGTCGAGCGAATCCCGCTTCGGCGGGGGAAGCGGCGGACGGGTGAGTAACACGTGGAT
>CALXXR010000023.1 GCA_944392735.1 uncultured Spirochaetaceae bacterium
ACGCTCTATCCAGATAGCACCATCATCGTATCGGGAGCTGAGGAGGATGCAGTCTCGGAAGTGCTTGCGGATGTCCCCGATGCCGATGTCGATCCCAGACCGATCGAATCCGCCCAATTCAGCGGAATCGACATAGCCGTATCGATGCTTGCCGTGCAGCGCCTTGAGACGAGGTCGATGACAGGCTATCTCTTTTCCCTCCACGACAGCCTTGCAGAGGGAGGGAACCTCCTTCTTTCGTTCCCTGCAGAGGACGCACTTGTCCTCTCGCCCATGCGCGAGATCGATTCATGGTACGCGATGGATAGGAAGGAGAGGATGAAGCGATACAGGGCGGAGGATGTGCTTCAGGCGCACTCCCTCATAGGCTTCTCCGTGCGCGCCATCGAGAGCGACAGGAACGCGGATCTCGGCACTGTCGTCTCCATCCATGCAGTTAGAAGGTGATTGCCTGTCGATTATGTGAAGACGCGCGCTTTTCCGCCTTCCTGTGCTATCTTACGGACGGAGGCAGATGAAATGAAGAAAGGCGCATTGGCTACGATGATCATAGGGATCGTGCTGCTGGTCCTGGGACTGGGGCTCTCGCTGGGAGGTGCATACCTCGCCGCTCCCCATAGCGTCATGCACAACTATGGGCATGGCCCGTTCGTCTATACGATGAGGTACACGGTATCCACGCCCGGAGCCGGCGGTGCGTACGGCGAGATCGGGCACCTGATTTTCGATGCGGGGCTCGCGATGATGGTGATATTCGCCGTTCTGCAGGTCCATGGCAGGAAGGAGGATCTCTCCGAGAAGGAGAGGAAGGCCGATAAGGCCGATATGCACAGGGCCGCATCCGAGGCCGTCGATGCGACGGTCCATGAGGTGGATGGCGACAGGAGAAAATGATCCAGCTCATCCGATTGCAATGAGGTTCCGGGACGCTCCCGGAACCTTTTCATTATGCCACGACTTGGGTATCATCACTGCGGAGTCCACATGATAGATATTCTCATAAGGGCAAGCTTCTTCCTTCTGATGGTCATCCTCGGGTACGCCATGAAGAAGATAGGGGTGCTTTCGAAGGAGGATGGCGTTGCGATGGCAAGGGTCATCCTCAACATAACGCTGCCGTGCGCGATCCTCGTCAGCTTCAGGACGTTCGTCTTCGATCTGAGCTACATGCTGATCCCCGTGATCTCATTCGCGGCCAACTGGCTCATGCTCGGCATCGGGTTCATGATGACGCGCCGCGCCACGCGCGATGAACGCATCTTCTACATGCTCGAGCTGCCTGCATACAACATCGGCAACTTCACGCTGCCGTTCATATCCGGGATCCTCGGGTCGACGGGCGTCGTCGCGGCATGCCTCTTCGATATGGGCAATTCGGCGATGTGCCTCGGCATAAACTTCATCGTCACGGCGCTTGCCATAGGAGCCGATCCCGGACGCGGCGTCGTGCGCTCCGTCCTGACGATCTTCCGCAAGCCTTCATTCGATGTCTATATGATCATGCTGATCCTCTCGATCTTCGGCATCGCGCTGCCGGAGCCGGTGTTCGAGTTCGCCTCCATGATAAGCCCGGCCAACGGCCCGATGGCCATGATCATGATAGGCCTCATGCTCGAGTTCAGCTCGGACCGCTCCAAGCTCAAGGAGGTCGTGTCGGTGAATGCGCTGCGCCTTGCCCTCGCCGCTGCGATAGCGGTGCTGTTCTACCTGTTCGCTCCGCTTCCGCATGAGATCAGGAAGGCCGTCGCGATCACGGCATTCGCACCGATCAGTTCGGCAAGCCCTGCGTTCGTATCGGAGCTCAAAGGCGATGTGGAGCTCGTCGGCTTCGCCAGCACCGTCTCGATCATCATATCGCTGATCCTCATGCCGCTCCTTCTCACATTCCTCTAAGCCGCTCTCGGTTGACCCCGACCGACAGGATGGGGTATAGTCTACGGGAAATCGATTCTTAATAAGGAGTAGAAGATGTCCAAAGCACATAGAGGAACAGGAATCCGCGATCAGTTCAACAACGGCAGAGCTACTTGCCCGGTCTGCAACAGGACTGCCATCAAGTGCCTTTACGAGAAGGAGATCGATGGAAACAAGGTCAAGATCTGCAAGGAATGCAACGCTAAGCTTTCCAAGTAATGAAGCTCTTCAGGAGAAGAAAGGACGATGAGGTGAGGATACAGCAGGCTGTACCCTCACTTTTCTCATCAATCGGCAGAGAAGCCATCGTCTCCTCGCCGAAGGAGGCGAGGGAGGAAGCCGAGAAGGAGAGGCCCTGCGCCATCCTGCTCGTGCCGTCGAAGTCGGTCTATTCCGAAAGCCGCGCATGGGCACAGGCGCTCTCGTCTGCATCATACCTCGTCATCCTCGGCGATCCGGATTCAAGGGAGGGAAGGAAGCTCATGGGGCTTCTGGATTCCATCATCTTCTCTCCCGTGCCGCGAAGGCTCTCAGCTGCCGCGATGGTGCGCACCGAAGAGGAGGCCAGGTCGCTCATAGAGTCTGTGGGCGGGTCATTCCCGAACGTCATCACGATGCGCGTCGTGGAAAGAGATGATACAATCGGAACGGAGGTGCCCAATTGAGGAGCATGACAGGCTACGGCCACGCATTCCAGAACTTCGGCGACTGGGCCATCGAATGCGAGATCAGGGGATACAACAACCGCTATCTCGATATCGTGCACAACATATCCCAGGCCCTTTCGGAGTATGAGGGCTTCATCGATGAGCGCATCAAGGAGAAGGCAAGGCGCGGCCGCGTCGAGGTCAGCGTCAGGCTCCATGTGCTCAGGAGCTCCGTCGAGCTCTCGGTGGATGAGGGGCTCGTGAAGGCGTACTGCGAGGCGTATCGCAGGATCTGCGGCATAGCGGACTGCCCCTCTGCGACGGTTGCGGACTATGCCTCCATCGATGGAGCGATCACCGCCGTGAGGACCTCCGATTCCGCCATCTACCGCGATGGGCTCTCTGCCGTGCTTTCCGAGGCCCTCGAGGCATTCTCGGCTGGACGCATGCGCGAAGGGGAAGGCACCAGGAAGGATCTGGAGAGGCTCGGGGAGAGCTTCTCGTCATCGCTCTCCGGGATCATCGCGCGCTCTGGCGAACTCGAGGAGCACTACAGGAGGCTCCTTGAGGAGAAGTATGAGGAGCTTACGGGCCGCAGAGCCGGTGATGGCGACTTCATGCAGGAGCTCGGCGCCATACTCGTCAGGTACTCCATCAACGAGGAGATATCAAGGCTCCGCGTCCACATGGATGAATACCGCAAGCTCATCGCATCCGACGAGCCTGTCGGGAAGAAGCTGGACTTCCTCTGCCAGGAGATGCAGCGCGAGTGCAATACGATCGCATCCAAGAGCCAGCTCGTGGAGATCAATCTCCTTGTCGTCTCGATGAAGGACGATGTGGAGAACATCAGGGAACAGATAAGGAACATCGAATGAGAATCGCCATATCCTCACGCAGCGGCTGCGGCAATACGACAGTCACGAAGCTCGTATCGGAGAAGCTGGGCTATCCGATGATCAACTTCACATTCCGCCAGATGGCCCAGGAGAGGGGCATGGAGTTCTGGGACTTCTGCCGCTTGGCTGAGTCGGACTACGGAATCGATAGGGAGCTCGACAGACGCCAGGTCGAGATGGCGATGGCTGTCCCAGACTGCGTCCTCGGCTCCAGGCTCGCGATCTGGATGCTCAAGGATGCCGACCTCAAGGTCTACCTCACCGCGTCCGCCGAGACGCGTGCCCGCCGCATACAGAAGCGGGAGGGCGGAAGCTTCGAGGAGCGCTACAGGCAGACGGTGGACCGCGATGCGCATGACAGCGCACGGTATATGAAGATATACGGGATAGACAACACGGAGGCGGAGAAGACCGCCGATCTCGTGATCGCGACCGATGAGCGGACTCCTGAGGAGATCGCAGGCATCATAATCGAGGCGGTGAGGAGCCGCTGAGGCCATTTGCATAAAGCGTCCCGTTACGCTAGAATGAAAAGGCTTTTATAAGGAGATTCATGTGATTCCTCTTGATGAACTTATCGATAAGGAAGGGAATGTCTACGAGATGACCTGCGTAGCCATCAAGGAAGCAGCCATCTACTCTGCGACCGACAAGAAGAAGGAGATCGAGGACGAGGGCGAGAAGATCGTCTCCGTTGTCCTCTCCCGCGCCCTCAACGATGAGATCGAATACACTGAAGAGGACGGCAGCGAAGAGTAGGGCCGTCGTTCTCTTCGGACCGACTGCAGTCGGCAAGACGAAGCTGACGGAGGCGCTGTTCTCCTCATGCTCGGAGATCATCAATGCCGACTCGGTCCAGGTGTACCGTGGGCTTGATATAGGCTCTGCGAAGCCTGATGCAGCCCTGAGGGCGCTCATTCCCCACCATCTTCTGGACATACGCGATCCCTGGGAGCAGTACACTGCCGGGGATTTCGTGCGTGATGCCATGGCGCTCATCCCTGAGATAGAAAAGCGTGGACGCATCCCTCTTGTGACCGGAGGGACTGGATACTATATCAGGCAGCTGGTCTATGGCCAGTCGGAAGCGCCTGCAGCCGATCCATCCATCCGCTCCGCCGTCGCTTCCGAGATCGCCGATAAGGGCCTGGATTGGGCCTATGCCGAGCTGGAACGGGTCGATCCGCTGTCCCATGCCAGGATTTCGGCAAACGATGCATACAGGATATCGAGGGCGCTGGAGGTGCAGAGGCAGACGGGCCGCCCGCTCTCTTCCTTCCGCGTCCCATCTGCAATCAGGGATGATGTCGATTTCGTCCTCATCTGCCTCGTCCGCGATCGAGGAGAGCTCGATCGCCGCATCGTGGAGCGCGTGGAGGGGATGTTCAGGATCGGGCATTACGATGAGCTCAGGAGGCTCTTCTCCATGGGCGCATGCCGCTCATGGCCGGCGATGAACGCCATCGGATACCGCGAAGCCCTCGATGCCCGCGACAGCGGAGAGGCCTCGGTTCGTATCCTCAAGGAGGACATCATCAGGGCGACGCGGCAGTACGCGAAGCGTCAGATGACGTTCTTCCGCTCATTCAGCCAGTGCGGCTTCTTCCACCCGGACGACATCGATGCAATACGCTCATATCTTGCGCTCAATGGAGTATGCATCGACTGATTCGACGCCGATGAACTCCGTATCCTCTATCTCCGTTGCGGTGATGTTCCACCAGCCCCTGCTGTTCCATGTGAAGGAGAAGCTCTGATCGACATCGTGGATGTAGACGGGGAGCGTTCCCGGCACCGTCTCCATCTCCTCCTCGCTGTCGGAGAACGGCGTATACCATGTGCAGTGGGCGACGTACTCGTTCTCTCCCGTCTCCTCGATATCGTTGACGACGACGCCGTAGACGATGGATCCCTCAGGAAGCGCAGGCTTTCCTTCCGCAACCCAGTCCCTCGCGTTCACGAGCGGGTCGAATGCCTCGTATGCAAAGCGCGTGCGCGTCATCACATAGAGGTTCGTCACCTCCATCTCCTGAGGTGCGGAGCAGCCCTTGAGCGCTGTCGACATCTCCTCCGGAAGGCAGTCCGACTGGGCATCGTAGAAGGCCTCGATGATCGCCATGGGCTCGAGATCCTTCGTCATCGGCGGCTGCAGGCGGTGCCATATCCAGTTGCCGATGAATGAGCCGACGGAGATGACGACGACCGTCACGGTTATGATGATCGCGCCCTTCACGCGCCAGAATGCATTGCGCCTGCTGATCTTCCTCCTCTGCTCGAAGAAGGCGCGGTATGCCTCGGATCCCTCGGCTCGGGAGATGCGGAGGCGCATCTCCTCATCCGTGGAGTCCGGCAGCCCCCATTCCAGATCCTCGGAGCGCCTGAGGAACCATGAAAGGTTCTCTCCGCCCTCGCGGTTGCCCATGATGTCTCGCATCTCGCGGCTCTTGGCGTGGAAGATGAAGCTGATGAATCCCTCCGTCCTCTCGGGAAGCTTCTCGTACATCGAGATCGGAGCTTCCTTGTATCCCGACCCGCGCACTTCCTCGGATGCGAACGGGAAGCGGCCAGAGGCTGCGTAGTAGAGCAGCTCCGCCATCTCCGTGATCAGAAGGAAGTTCTTCTCCGCGGTGCTCTGGATGATCCCATTGACCTCCGCCTCACGCCTCTCTTCGGTGCGCATGATGGCGAACACATCGCCAAGGTCCGGCGGAAGCAGCAGGACATCGCAGTCATCCATGATCCAGATCCTGTACAGGGGCAGCACGCCATTGACGAGGTCGAGGAACGAAAGCTTGGACTGCATGATCGCGAAGGCGAGGTTGCGTACGATCCTCAGCGCACACGAACGCGCGCTCGTTGCAAGCTCGTATATCGAGCGCAGCCGGCATGGAGCGAAATAGACGTATCTCTCGCCATCGATGGCGCAGAGCCCATCCCATATCCACGGCCTGAGAGTGCTGCCGTCGGAAACCACGCCGCTCTGCTTCTCTCCCTGCATGAGATGCTTGGGGATCCCCAGGTCATCGCTGCCTATCCAGATCGCGGTCTTCTCCTCTCCATCGCGTACGATATCGATTATCTCCCTCTCCATATCCATTACTCCATATAGAATGCGGCATGCCCCGCAAGCCTCTCGTCCTCTCCGACGCCGATGAGCCTCCATCGTCCGCCGCCGATGCGCGAAAGGCATTCGATCGCGGGAGCACCGCAAGCGCTGATGCGTCCCTTCCTCCAGAGGTCGATCAGATGCTCACCCCCTTCGATGAGTCCGATCATCCTGTCCCTCTCCGCTTCCGCACCATCCATTCTAGCAGTCATATTCGAAGATACGATGAAGATGGACCTTCCGTCATCGTATGGCTTGAGGAAGCGTTCAAGCTTCTTGGAATCCTCTGCTCCTCCAAGGCGCACGAAGACGGGGCAGAGCGTGGCATTCGGGGCCGCTGCCGCCACGAACGGGTAGAGCAGCTCGAGGCTGTACTCCTCCTCTTCATAGGATGAGGCATCCGATGCTCCGAGCGACTCGATGCGGACGCTGCCGAGCGGCGTCTCCACGATCTTGTCAGGAGAGGTGAAGATGATCTTTCCCTCATCCTTCTCCAATGGCTCCCTATGCAGCGGGAGGATCGCTATGATCCTCCGTCCGTCGGGGATCATCGAGAAGGCCTTCCTGTAGAGGCCTGCGATCGCATCCAGCCGCATGTGGGGGAGGATGAAGAAGCGGTGCGCCTCCTCCTTCTCCACCTTTCCCACGAGCTTCGAGAGCTCCTCCTTATCCTCGGGGTAGAATATCCCGCTGTGGTACATCATCCAAGCATCTCCTTCACTCGCTTCTCATCGAGCGTTGCGCTGAGATTGCGTTCCTGAGTCGGTATGACGAGTCCGGTTTTTCCATCCTTGGCTCTCCTCAGGTACTTCACTTCCGTGTAATAGAGATCGGCCTTGCCGCTCTTCTTCGCCTTTGAATAGTGGATTGCAAGGGATGCCGCATCGAGCAGCACCGGAAGGGGAACGGTCTTTCCCTTCTTCGCCTTGATGATCACATAGCCTCCTGCGTAGTCGCGGGTGTGGAGCCAGATGTCCGAGCCGCGCGTATAGCGGCGGAGTATCTCGTCGTTCTCCCGGGCATTGCGTCCGACGATGAGGTCGAATCCCCCGGCTGAGAGCCAGACGCCGGGGCGCCTGTCGTCCTCCTTCCGTCCCTCGCGTGGCTTCGAGGCCTCTCTCTGGAGCTTCTCGGGGGAGGCATTCTCCAGAAGCGCCGCGTAGCGTTCCTCAGTGGCGCGGATCTCCTCCTTCGTCCTCTCGATCTCCTCTGCGGCGAGCTCCGTCGAGCGCTTGTCCTTCCTGTATCTCTGGTACAGCTTCTCGAGGTTCTCGTTGGGGGAGAGGGACGGATCGAGCGATACCTGCACCTTGCCGCCCTTCTCCCAGTCGTCGAGCTCAATGGACCTCATCCCCTTGGATACGCTCCAGATCGAGCCGGCAAGGAGATCTGCGATGCGCTTGGTCTCCTCGTATCCTTCGCTCTCCCTTGCTCTCCTCTCCTGGCGGGCAAGGCGCTCCCTGAGGGCACTAAGCTCCCTCTCGCGCTTTTCGCGGATGCGCTCCTCAAGCTCCTTCTTCCGCTCCTCGGACGATTCGACGGAGGAAGTCCTGTCTATGAACTCGTTGAATGTGGGGGCATCGTAGCTGCGGACGGAGAAGCTTCGCGGACCTTCATCGCTCCGCTTTTCGACGATGAGCTTCTCCCCCTTCTCCTCATGGCGATGAGGCCTGCGGTATAGCAGCTCGAGGATCGTTCCCTCCTCATCGGTTATGATGATGTTCGCTCCAGGGCCAGTGTAGAGCCTGATGTGCATCATCAGATTCCCGTCGCTTCCCCTGAGCTTGAGGACGAAGGCCCTGTCGAATGGATACTGCTGCACCGATTCCACGCGCTTTCCCACGATGTGGGCGTTCATGTACTGCGTGAAGCGCTGCATGCTCCTGTCCTTCTTCCTGACGATCCCGGTGCG